>CAXTRS010000008.1:12434-22166 GCA_964246635.1 uncultured Chthoniobacterales bacterium
GTAGATTTCCTCCGGCGGGGTACGCCCAAGCCCCCCACCCGCAGGCCCCCCCGGGGGGTGCGTCCCTGCCTGCGGTGGTCGCGGAAGCAGGGGGCGCAGAGACTGCGACTCGCACGATTCTTTCTGAGTGCCTCCGCGCTCGGAACCATTCCTCGCCTTGAGTCCTGCCCCAGCCAAATTTGACGCCGTCCTCTTCGACCTGCTCACCGCTTTGATCGACTCCTGGTCGGTCTGGAAACGCGTGGCGGGCGACGACGCCTCCGGGCTGCGCTGGCGCGAAGAATCCCTCAAACGGGTCACTTCGGCCGGCGCTTATCGCGCGTATGAAGCGGTCGTTGCCGAAGCCACCGCGGCGGTCGGGTTTCCGGCGGAGAAAGCGGAGGAATTGCTCGCTGCCTGGCCGACGCTGCAGCCGTATCCCGAAGTGCCCGGCGTGCTGCGAGGGCTTGCCGATCGTCGCCTCGGGGTCGTGACGAATTGCTCGCAGCGCCTGGCGAAAATCGCCGCGCGGGCAACCGGCGGCAAGTTCGAGGCCATCGTCAGCGCGGAGCGCGCGGGCTGGTATAAGATCGACCCGAGAGCATATCAGGCCGGGCTGGAAGCTTTGCGCCTGCCGGCCGAGCGCGTGCTCTTTGTCGCCGGCTCGCCGCACGATCTCCTCGGCGCGGGGCGAGTGGGGATGAAAGTTTTTTGGGCCAACCGCCGCGGTCTCCCGGCGCCTGAGGGCGCGCCCGCCCCGGTCGTGAATGCGGCGGACATCACGTCGCTGCCCGGATTGCTTTCGTGACGCTGCCGCCGCGCACTTTTTGAACTGATCCTGCCATGGACGCCGTGACCACCCAATTCGAGAACCCGGTGGCCACGATCACGCTGAAGAATCCAGGCAAACTCAACGCGATCTCGGTCGCCATGTGGGACGCGTTGCGCGTCACGCTCACGAAGCTCGCGGCCGATCGCACGGTGCGCTGCCTGGTCATTCGCGGGGCGGACGGCAACTTCGCCGCCGGCGCGGACATCGAGGAATTTCCGCGCGTGCGCGGCAGCCGCGAAGCGCTCCACCGTTACCATCGCGAAACCATCGCGCGGGCGCTGCGCGCCCTCGCCGAATGTCCTCATCCCATCGTGGCTCTCATCGAGGGCGTCTGCGTCGGGGGCGGCCTCGAGATCGCGGCCGGGTGCGACCTGCGCATCGCCGGCGAGAGCTGCCGCTTCGGCGTGCCGATCAACCGGCTCGGCTTCCCGATGGCGCCGGACGAAATGCGCGCTCTGCTCGCGCTCGTCGGCCGCGCCACCGCGACGGAAATTTTGCTCGAAGGCCGGGTCTTCGGCGCCGCCGAGGCGCGCGAAAAAGGGCTGCTCACCCGCGTGGTGTCAGATAGCGAAGTGGCGAAGGAAGCCTACCTCGCGGCCGCGCGCATCGCCTCCGCCGCGCCGCTGGCCCAGCGCATCAACAAGCGGCTCTTGCGCCGCCTGAGCTTCGAGGCCGGGCCGTTGACCGACGCGGAATGGGACGACAGTTTTTCGTATGCCGATTCGCGCGATCATCGCGAAGGTGTCGCGGCATTTTTAGAAAAGCGAAAAGCGCGGTTTCGCGGCGAATAACATTCTCCTCACGATCCGGCACGCGTGATCGTGCAGCCGCCCATCTTTGCCCATACCAGAACACCGAACTCCCCGCCATGAACGACAACCTGTTCGCGCAACTCGCCGCGCGCTTCCCCGCCGACCGCGACCTCCCCTTCCTCGAAACTGCCGACGGCCGCGCCTGGTCGTGGCGGGAACTGGAGCGCGGCACCGCGCGGATCGCGAACCTGCTGCGCAGCCTCGACGCCCCCGCTGGCGCGCGCGTTCTGGTGCAGGTCGAAAAATCGCCGACCGCGATCTTTCTTTATCTCGGCGCGCTGCGGGCCGGCCTGGTGTTTGTGCCGATCAACACCGCGTATCGCGAAGCTGAGACCGAATATTTCCTGCGCGACGCCGAGCCGGCGGTCGTGGTCTGCCGGCCCACGAATGAATCATGGATTTCCGCCCTCGCCGCGAAGACCGGCGGCGCGCGCGTCTTCACGCTGGACGACTCCGGCGACAGTGGCTCGCTGCTCGACGCCGCCGTCGCGCAGCCGGACACCTTCGAGACCGTGTCGCACGTCGCGGACGACCTCGCCGTCATCATTTACACCTCCGGAACCACGGGCCGCTCGAAGGGGGCGATGCTCTCGCACGGCAACCTGTTTTCCAACGCGCAGACGCTGCACAAATTCTGGGGTTGGCGTGCGGACGACGTCCTGCTCCACGTGCTGCCGATCTTCCACGTGCATGGCCTGTTCGTCGCGCTCCATGGCGCGCTGCTCGCCGGCGCGCGGATGATCTGGTTGCCCAAGTTCGACCCCGTCGAAGTCCTCCGCCTGCTCCTGCGCTGCACTGTGTTCATGGCGGTGCCGACGATCTACGTCCGCTTGCTCGCGCAGCCGGAATTCAACACGGAGTTGTGCAAGGGCATGCGCCTGTTCGTCTCCGGCTCCGCGCCGCTGCTGCTCGAAACGTTCCAGGAATTCCGAACCCGCACCGGCCACACGATCCTCGAACGCTATGGCATGAGCGAGACCGTGATGATCTGCTCCAATCCGTATGACTCCGCGCTGGGTCCGCGACTCGGCGGCACCGTCGGCTTGCCCTTGCCCGGAGTGCAGGTGCGCGTGGTCGAGAGCGACGGCGCGAGCGTCTGCCCGCCCGGCGCGGTCGGCCACCTCGAAGTGCGCGGCCCCAATGTTTGCCTCGGCTACTGGCGCGCGCCGGACAAAACCGCGCAGGACTTCACCGCCGAGCGCTGGTTCAAAACCGGCGACATGGGCCGCTTCGGCGGCATCGTTGCCGGCCACGCCGTCCCCGATACCTATGTGACCATCGTCGGTCGCAGCAAAGAACTCATCATCACCGGCGGCTTCAACGTGTATCCGAAGGAGATCGAAGGGTTCCTCAATGAACTTCCCGGTGTCGCGGAGAGCGCCGTCTTCGGCGTGCCGCACCCGGATTTCGGCGAAGCCGTCACCGCCGCCGTGGTGCCGCGCGCCGGCGCGACGCTCGACGGCGAGGAAATCGTCCGCACGCTCAAGTCGCAAATCGCCAGCTTCAAGGTGCCCAAACAGGTCCACGTCGTCACCGAACTGCCGCGCAACGCGATGGGCAAAGTCCAGCGCAATGTTTTACGCGACCGGTTCAGCTGATCGCGCCAAGCCACGCCACGCCACGCTGCGCCTGCTGCAACAAAACGAACGAAAATTTCCTGCAACGTCCTCCGCCCGGCGTTGTCTCACACGGTCTCTATGCTTTCCCTTCCCCTCATTCATCGATCTGCTTTGCCAGCCGCGGTTGGCGGCATTCTTCTCGGCCTCGCGCTGCCCGCGACCGCCGTCCGCGCGCAGGAAAACAAAGTCGAGTTTCCGCAAGCCAGCCCGCGCTCCGTGCTCAAGCAGCGCGTCGGCACCACGGACATCGAGATCGACTACTCGCGGCCGGGCAAAAATGGGCGCGAGATTTTCGGCGCGCTGGTGCCGTGGGCCGCGGTCTGGCGCACCGGCGCGAACGCTTCGACGAAGATTTCTTTCAGCGACGCGGTGAAGATCGGCGACAAGGAAATCCCGGCGGGAAAATATTCACTCTACACGATCCCGAACGCGAACGACTGGACGATCATCCTCCACAAAGACACCTCGCTTTGGGGCGCCTACAAATACAAACAGGAGAACGACGTCGCGCGCGTCACCGTGAAGCCGGAAACCGCCGCGACGCCGGTGGAGACGTTCACGATCGGGCTTGATGACGTGAAGGAGGATTCCGCCACGCTTGCCCTCGAGTGGGATAAGACGCGCGTGCCGGTGAAGCTGACGACGAACACGGTCGAAAAGGTGAGCGCGGCCATTGAGAAGGCGGCGGCGAGCGGCGGTCCGCTGGAAGGGCCATTCTATTTCGGCGCGGCGAATTTTTACCTCGCGCACAACAAGGACCTCGACAAGGCGCTCGGCTGGATCGACAAGGCGATCGAGAAGAATCCGAAATCGTGGTTCGTGATGTTCAAGAAGGCGGAAATCCAGGCGAAGAAAGGCGACAAAGCCGGCGCGACGGCTACGGCGGAGAAAGCCATCGCTGCGATCAAGGCGGAGCCGGAGCCGGATGCGGGCGATATCGCCATGGTGCAGAAATTTATCGCGGGTTTGCGCTGAGTTTGCGCGCGACTCCAGGTGGGTGGCGACCTCCGGGCGCCATCCACCTGGAATTTTCTTCTTTCGATGCGTCTCTCCCTACGCCGCGCGCTGGCGGCTCTTTTCGTGGCGGGCTCCCTTTTTCCACCTCGACAGGTCGTTGCCGCCGAGCAGCGACCTGCTACACCGGTGGGTGAGGAGATGAACGCCGCCGAGATCCAACTCGCGCTGCAAAAACTCGACGTGCTCGGCCGCGCGCTCTACGTCGCCGCACACCCGGACGACGAGAACACCAACCTCATCGCGTATTGGGCCAACGGCGCGCTCGTCGATGCGGCCTACCTTTCGATCACACGCGGCGACGGCGGACAAAATCTCATTGGCGCCGAACTCGGCCCGCCGCTCGGCATCATCCGCACTCAAGAGCTCCTCGCCGCGCGCCGTCTCGACCGCGGCCAGCAATTTTTCACCCGCGCCATCGACTTCGGCTTTTCCAAAAATCCCGAAGAAACGCTACGCATCTGGGACCGGGAAAAAATCCTCGCCGACGTCGTTTGGGTCATCCGCAAATACCGGCCGGACGTGATCGTCACGCGCTTCGCCGCCGAAGGCGGGCCGACGCACGGGCACCACACTGCCTCCGCGCAACTCACGCGCGAAGCCTTCCACGCCGCCGGCGATCCCGCGCGGTTTCCCGAGCAGCTCGCCTTCGTCCAGCCGTGGCAGCCGCGGCGGCTGCTTTGGAACACGTCGCGCTTTTTCTTCCAGGACCGCAAAGAGCCGTTCGATCTTTCCACCCTGCCGAGCCTGGAGGTCGGCGGTTACAGCCCGCTGTTGGGCAAGTCCTTCGCCGAGATCGCCGCGGCCAGCCGCTCCATGCACAAAAGCCAGGGCTTCGGCGTGCCAGTGAATCGCAACGCGCGCAAGGAACTCTTCACCTTCCTCGACGGCGAGCCGCTGAAACCCGGCGACAGTAACGCCGCGCTTTTCGATGGGATCGACACGACTTGGGCGCGCGTGCCGGGCGGCGCAGGTTTGACGGAACAAATCCGCCGCATCCTTTCCGCCTACACGCCCGCCGAGCCAGCGGCGTCGGTGCCCGCATTGCTCGAAGTTCGGCAAGCCCTGACCCAGCTTGGGAGCGAACCTTTCGCCGCGCAAAAGCGTGCCGAGCTCGACCGCTTGGTCGCCGCCTGCCTCGGGCTGCACCTCGAGGCGGTGGCCGAGCAGCCAACGATCCGGCCGGGCGAGCCGCTGGCGATGCAATTCGAGGCCGTGAATCGCTCGACGGTGCCGGTGAAATTGCGCGAGGTGCGGTTGCTCTCTTCCGGCGACTCGGAAAAACTCGACGCCGCGCTCGCAACGAACACGGTCTTCGTCAAAAAACTCTCGCCGCGGCTGCCAGAGAGCATGCCCTTCTCCCAGCCCTATTGGCTGCGCGAGCCGGGCACGCTCGGGACGTTTCGCGTGGACGACCAGACGCTCATCGGACGGCCGGAAAATCCGGCGACGTTTCCGGTCGAAGCCGTGGTCGAAGTCAGCGGCCAGGAGTTGCGCTTCACGCTCGACACCGCCTATCGCAAGACCGACCCGGTGCAGGGCGAGGTGCATCAGCCCCTCGTTGTCGCGCCGCCGGTTTTCGTCGAGCTGCCCAGCCCGGTCTTCGTCTTCGGCGACGCCCAGCCGAAGTCGATCCTGGTGCGCGTGATCGCCTCGGCCGACACCGTGCAGGGGCAGCTCGCGCTCGCCGCACCGTCGGGCTGGCAGGTCGAACCTGCGTCCGTGCCGGTCGAGTTGCACGGCAAGGAGGCCGAAGCGTATTTCCCGTTCACTCTCAGACCGCCCGCGGCGGGAAACACCGGCGAGGGCAGGCTGAGCGCCGCCGTCGAAGTCGCGGGAAAACGCTACGGCTACGCGCAGCAGCGAATCGTTTATCCGCACATCCCGCCGCAAATTTCCGTCGCCCCCTCGGAAGCCAAACTGGTGCGGGCCGACATCAAGACCAAGGGTAATCGCACCGTCGGCTACATCCCCGGCGCCGGCGATGCGATCCCCGAGAGTCTGCGCGAGATCGGCTACACGGTGAAAATTTTGACCGATGCCGAAATCAAAGCGGACGCCCTGGCGCACTACGATGCCGTGGTCCTCGGCGTGCGTGCGTTTAACGTGCAGGGCCGGATCGGCGCGTGGCTGCCGGAACTGCTCGCCTACACGAAAAAGGGCGGCGTCGTAATCGCGCAATACAACACGACGGGCGAACAATTGAAGGCCGACCGCTTCGGCCCTTATCCGCTGCGCCTGTCCCGCGAGCGAGTCACGGACGAGATCGCGGAGGTGAAAATTCTCGCGCCAGATCATCCGCTCGTGAACGCCCCGAATCGCATCACCGCCGCGGATTTCGAGGGCTGGGTGCAGGAGCGCGGCCTGTACTTCCCCGATGAGTGGGATGCGGCGTGGACGCCGATTTTTTCCAGCCACGATCCCGGCGAGAAACCGCTCGACGGCGGGTTGCTGGTGGCGAAAACCGGCGACGGATTTTGGATTTACACCGGCTATTCGTGGTTCCGTCAATTACCCGCCGGAGTGCCCGGCGCGTATCGGATTTTCGCGAACATGATTTCGCTGGGCAAATGAACCACCCGGACCGTGACCACTTTGAAACCGCCGCGCCGCTCTTCGGCACCTGGCGCCGCGCTTATTGGGCGACGTTCGCCGTCTTCGCCCTCGAAGTCGCGCTGCTCTACGCTTTCACGCGTTTCTTCGCGCTCTCGTGAACTGGCTCGACTACAGCGTGCTCTTCGGCGCGATCGGGCTGATCGTCGCCTACGGGCTGTGGAAGACGCGCGCGCAGGGCGATCTGGGCCAGTATCTCAAAGGCGACGCCAGCATTCAGTGGGGCACGATCGGCATCTCCGTCATGGCCACGCAGGCCAGCGCGATCACGTTCCTGTCCACGCCTGGGCAAGCCTACGAAAGCGGGCTGGGGTTCGTGCAAAACTACTTCGGCCTGCCGCTGGCACTGCTGGTGGTCTGCGCGTTCTTCCTTCCGATTTATCGCCGGCTCGGCGTCTTCACGGCTTACGAATATCTGGGCCAGCGTTTCGATAAGAAGACGCGCTTGCTCGGCGCGTTTCTCTTTCTCGTGCAACGCGGGCTGGCGACCGGCATCACGATTTACGCGCCGGCGATCATCATCACCGCGCTCGTCGGCTGGAACCTCGATCTCACCATCCTGCTTGCCGGCGGGCTGGTCATTCTCTACACGGCGTCCGGCGGGACTAAAGCGGTGAGCCTCACACAGCGTGCCCAGATGGGGGTCATCCTGTGCGGCATGGTGCTGGCGTTCGGGATGATCGTTTGGAAACTGCCGGCCGACCTTTCGTTCGGTCAGGCGGTCGCCATCGCGGGCAAAATGGGCAAGCTGCGCGCCGTCGATTTCTCGCTGGATTTGCAGGCACGCTACACGTTTTGGTCGGGACTTTTCGGCGGCTTTTTCCTCGCGCTCGCCTATTTCGGCGCCGACCAATCGCAGGTGCAGCGCTACCTCGCCGGCGACTCCGTGGCCGCGAGCCGGTTCGGGCTGATTTTCAACGCCATGCTGAAAGTGCCGATGCAGTTCGGCATCCTGTTTCTCGGCGCGATGGTCTTCCTTTTTTATCAGTTCGAGAAGCCGCCGATTTTTTTCAACGTCCCCGTTTATCAGAGCGCCGCGAAAGCTGGCTTCGGCAGCGAACTCGCCGCCTTGGAGAAAGAATACGATGCCGTCTTCACGCAAAAACAAACCGGCATCCGCGTGCTGACCGCGGCGCTGGCAACTGGCGACGCTGCGACGATTCAGACGACGCAAAAAACCGTGCTCGGACAAGACGCGCAGGTGCAATCCATCCGTGCCCGGGTGAAAGCAGTGCTCAAGCGCGCGAACACGCGCTTCGAGAGCAAAGACTCCGATTACGTCTTTCTCACGTTTATCCTGCGCCACCTTCCGCACGGCGTGATCGGGCTCCTCCTGGCGACGATCTTTTGCGCCGCGATGTCCGCCGCGGCGGCGAGCCTGAACGCGCTCGGCTCCACCAGCGTGGTCGATTTTTATCGTCCGCTCATCCGGCCGCAGGCGAGCGACGCACACTACGTCCTTGCATCGAAATTGCTGACCGTTTTCTGGGGCATCGTCGCGATCGGTTTTGCGTTGTTCGCCAACCTCGTCGAAAACCTCATCGAGGCCGGCAACATCCTCGGCTCGCTCTTTTACGGCAGCATTCTCGGCCTCTTTCTCGTCGCGTTTTTCCTGCCGCGCGTGCGCGGGTCCGCGGTCTTCAGCGCGGGGCTTGTGGCGCAGACGCTCGTGCTGATTCTCTACGCCACGACGAGCATCGGCTATCTCTGGTATAACGTGATCGGCTGCGCGACGGTGGCAGGGGTTTCCGGCGTTTTGCAGAGCACGATTTTTCGCAGCCGCGAACCGTCCTGAGCTTCGCCATGTCCTCCCCGATCATCTGCTTTGGACAGCAGCCCTGCGGCATTTTTCCGCGGCGGTTTTTATTTGCAAAAATTCTGACCGCGCGCCGGCTGCAACGCGAGATCGGCGGCGAGATCGTCTTCTTTTTTCACGACAGCGACCACGATCCGCGCGAGACCGTGACGATTCTGCAAGACCGCCGCAGCGGCCACGAAGCACGCCTCAATTTTGAGTTCGCCAACAAAGTGCAGAAACAATTCTCGCCGCTGTATGCGAAGCGCGTGCTGCCGGAGTGGCCGGCGAAAATGGCGCGGCAGTTGCCCTGTTATGTCTCAGCCAAAATGGTCGCGGCATTCAAAGCCGTCAACGCCGCGAACGTCGCGGATTTCTGCCTCGACATGTATCGGCGCATGGGGCTGCTCGAAGGCGTGCGGATCGCACGGTCGAGCGACCTGGAGTTTCGCCGGCAGGCGGCGCCGGTGGACGATTATTTTGTGGATGTGCAACACGAGGGCGAGATCGTGCGCGCGCGGCGAGCCGGCGAGCGTTTGCTCCTGCACAAGGGCGCAGATCGTTTCATCGAGCTGCCTTGGCAGGGCGAGCCGGCAGCGGAGCAGATCAGCCCGACGCGAGACACCCGACTGCGCTGGATGCAATCGGTGATCCGTTGCACGCACTACGTCGCCGGCGCGGGCGAAATGCAGTATTTGAATCAAGCGGACGCGCCGGAAATTCAATACGTGACGCGCGACGCAATCTCCGAATCCGATCACGCTTATGTCGGCGATGATGCCTGAATCGACGCTGCGCATTCTCGCCGTCGGCGCACACCCGGACGACATTGAGTTCGGCTGCGGCGGCGTGTTGCTTGTCGAGGCCGCGCGGGGCAGCGTGATCTCGCTGCTCGTATGTTCGCGCGGCGAATCCGGCACGCACGGCTCGCCCGAGGAACGCGAGGCCGAGACGCGCCGCGCCGCCGAGTTGCTAAACGCCGAGTCGCTGGAATTTCTCGATCTCGGCGGTGACGCGCACATCGAAGCGACCAACGCGAATGCGCTCACCCTCGCGCGGCACATCCGC
>CAXTRS010000008.1:22176-24608 GCA_964246635.1 uncultured Chthoniobacterales bacterium
CAGGCCCCCAACGCTATGGCGCCCCCCCGCGCGCCCAACACCGGCCGCGCGCGGCCACACGTTTTGCTGGCGCCGACCACGGAACGAAACCAGCATCCCGACCACGCGGCCGTCGGCAGCCTTTGCCGCGACGCCGCACGGTTCGCGCGCTACGGCAAAATTGCCGAACTCCTCGACTTCCCTCCGCACGCGATTCGCCATTTTTTCCACTATGCCATCACGCCCGGTGCGGAGCCGGCCGACGCGCTGCACGCGCGCGTCGATATCAGCGCGCCCATCGAGCGTTGGGTCGAGGTGATGGAATGTCACCGGACCCAGCTGCGGTCCCGCCGCTACATCGAATTGCAAACCGCGCGTGCGCGCGTGCGCGGACTCGAAGCTGGCGTCGAATACGCGAGCGCTTTGTTTCCCGTCGATCCGTTCCTCGTGCGTTCGCTCGCCGAGGTTCCCGCGTCTGTGCGATTGTTCTGAACCCGGCGCGCGGCGGCCTGTCTAAACGCACACGATGGCCGATTCCGACCCGTTGAAAATCGGCATTGTTTGTTACCCACTCGTGGGCGGCAGCGGCATCCTGGCGACGGCGCTCGGCGCGGAGTTGGCGCAGCGCGGGCACGAGGTTCACTTCTTTAGTTACGCCAAACCGGTGCGGCTCGATCTCGGGGCGCCGCGCACGTTTTTTCACAAAGTCGTCGTTAATCAATACAGCCTCTTCAAATACCCGGATTACACGCTGCCGCTCGCGGTGAAAATGGCCGACGTCGCCCGCGCGCACGCGCTCGACATTTTCCACGTCCACTACGCCGTGCCGCACGCGACCGCGGCGTATCTCGCCGACCAGATGCTCGGCAAAAACGCGCCTGGCATCGTGACCACGCTGCACGGAACAGATACGACACTCTTGGGCAAGGATCCGAGCTACCGCGCGGCCATCGAGCACGCGCTCTCGCACTCCGACGCGATCACCGCGGTGTCGGAAAGTTTGCGCGACGAAACACGCGCGACGTTTCAACTCCACCGCACAGTCGAGGTGGTCCACAACTTTTTCACGCCACCATCTCCCCCGCGCACTCGCACGGCGGTGCGCGAGGAATTAGGCCTCGCGCCTGGTGAGTTCCTAGTCGTCCACATGTCGAACCTGCGACCGGGCAAGCGCGTCGATTTGCTCCTGCGCGCGGTCGCCGCGACGCGACGCCGAAGCGACCTCCGCCTGCTCATCCTCGCTGGCGGCCCGTTCGACGAACACGCGCCGCTGCTCGACGAACTCGGCCTCCGTGACCGCGTGATTTTGAAAGAGGAAGTCGCCGACGTGGAAAATTATCTCAACGCCGCCGACGCCGGCCTTTACACCTCGGAAACCGAGAGTTTCGGGCTGAGCATTCTCGAAACGCTGTTCTACGGAAAACCGGTCGTCGCGTTCCGCGTCGGCGGCATCCCGGAAGTCGTCCGCGACGGCGAGAACGGTTTCCTGCACCCCTTCGGCGACACCGCCGCGATGGCGCGGTCGCTGGATGCCTTGGTGGATTCGCCCGACCTTGCGCGCACTCTCGGCGCGCAGGGCCGTCGACACGTCGCGCGACATTTTTCAGCCAGCGAGATCGTGCCGCAATACGAGGCGGTGTATCGCCGCGTCCAGCGGCGCTGAAATCACCGCGGAGTCGCGGGCTGGCGCAGATTCCGCAGGCGGCGCTGGGCAAAAATCAACCCAGCCAACCCTAGGCCGACCCAGGCCCAGGTCGTCGGCTCCGGCACTGGCGAGATGTGTGTGGCGGCCAGGCCGTTCATCACGGTCGCTGGGTTGAGGCTCGTGGAATCTGCATCCGTGTAGAAACGCACCTCGGCGAGACTGCCGGAAAAATTGCCGCCACCGCCGATTCCGCCGAATGCGAACGTGGCCGCGTTGCGCACCGCCGGTGATCGTGCCGGAAACAAGGTCCGTGTTTGGATTATCGATGAACAAATCCACCGCGCCGCCGACGCCGTCCCAGCGCGCGAGCACGACGTGAAAATTTCCATCAACCAAGCCTTGCCCGGCGAGGTTGCTATAAAACGTCTGATCGCCCGCACCGATACCGAAACCGATATTACCGGTGTTGGTCACCGCGATGCCCCAGTCGTTCGTCACGCCGCTTTGCTCGGCATCGACGATGCCAGAGTTATTATACCATTGGCCTTGGCCATTACTGCCCACCGCGTCGAGTCGAAAGACAAAGGCGACGGTGAATTGATTCGTGCCGCCCGCCGGGTTTTCCGATCCGGAGCCGCCGAGGCGGGCGCTGCCGTTGAAACTCACCGCGCTCGTGCCATTCGGCGTGGCACCGGTGTTGAAGATCGGCGTGCCGGTGCCGAGGTCCGAGTTGTTCTGCACCGTGCGCGAAGTGCCGTCGCTCGACCACGTCGTCGAGACGGCCGCCGCGGCACTCGGCGCGGGCCTC
>CAXTRS010000008.1:24618-28367 GCA_964246635.1 uncultured Chthoniobacterales bacterium
ACCACGTCGTCACGGTGGCTCCGTTGGTCAGGATCGGGTTGTTATTGGCGTCGGTGCCGAGGTTGTCGGCGCGCCAAGTGACGGTGTTGGCGAAGGCGCCGGAGCTGCCGGTGGTCAGCAGCAAGAGCGTGGAGGCGAGCAGGAAGGAAGCAGGCTGGAGTTTGATACGCATAGGTTGGTGGAGGCGTTGGAAGTGAGGTTGGACGAGAGGGTTGAAAAAGAGACTGGCTTGAGGCGGCAGGACGTCGAGTGAGAGGGTGGGTCGAGCGGAAGCGCGGAGGCAGAATCTGCTCTTCTCTTTCCAACGCTGAAAAACCGGGCAAACCGGCTCACGAAGTGTTCAAGTTTTTTTCGCGGCGATTGCGAACCGGGCGATCTCGCCGATACAGTCCGCGCGGAATGGGCGTGCAAAGGGACCGGCGACAACGGCGATAACGCCCCGGCGCCGCTGCCGGCTTTTCCCGGCCTGCGCGGGGCTGTCCGCAAGTCCGCGATGCCCGCGACGGCCTCACTCTTGGCTGGGGACGGCGCGACCGATCCGGCGACGCTCGCGGAAATGCTGCCGCGCGTTTACGAAGAATTGCGCGAACTCGCCGCCGGCTTCCTGCGCACCGAGCGGCCCGGCGCTACTTGAGCGCCAGCGCGCTCGCCGAAGACTTGCGCCGGCACCTGGAAAACCGGCCGGTGCGCGCGCGGCCCGACACGCTTGGCTATCACACCGCGAAGTTCATCGAAAGAAACACCGTCGGCGTGGCTGCGGCGACCGCCCTCGCCCTTACGTTGCTTGTCGGCGGCGCGGCCACGCTCTGGCAGGCGCGCCGCGCGGAGCGGCGCTTCCAGGGCGTTCGTCGCTTGGCGAAGGCGTTTCTCTTCGACTTCCACGACGCCGTGCGCGACCTGCCCGGCGCGACCGCCGCGCGTCGGCTCGTCGTCAGCCGCGGGCTGGAATATCTCGACGACCTTGCGCGCGAAGCCGGCGGCGACCGCGCGTTGCAGCTCGAGCTCGCCGCCGCTGATCTCAAAGTGGAGGACGTGCAGGGCAAGCCTTGCACCCCAAATCTGGGTGACAGCGCGGGCGCCCTGCGTTCCTACGCGAAAGCTGCCGAGATCGCCGCGCCGCTCGCCGCGGCGGAGAACAGCTCGAAACATATCACCGCGCGCCGCCTGGCGAGCCAGGCTTACGCGAGCCTCGGCGAAGTGCAGACCCGACTTGGGGACACCGAAGCGGCGACGGAGAGCCACCGCCGCTCGCTGGCCATCAGCGAACGCGCGTTCGCCGAAGACGCGCGGCACCAGCACGCATGGCGCCAGCTTTTGGTCACCAGTCAGACCGGACTGGGCGACGCCATCCAGGCCAGCAATCACCGCGCGCGTGACCTCGAACGCTACCGCGCCGCGCTGACTCGCTACCAGGAGGCGCTGCCGCATTGCGAACAGCTCGCCGTCGCCACGTCGGCCGCCAGCCCGGAGAGTTTGCAACTGGCGAAAACGTGTTCGCACCTGGCGGGCACGTTGACTGAGATCGGCGCGAAGACGGACGAGCCGGCGCGCTTTTCCGAAGCCTTCGCTTTCCACCAGCGCAACGTGGCGCTCGTCGAAGCTGCGGTGAACGCGCAGGGCGAAAACGCGCGCTTCCGCCGCATCTTGGCCGATAGTCTCGTCGCCCGCGCCTACGCCCGCACGCTCGCCCGCCGCGAGTTGCCCGGCGCGCTGGAGATTCTGGAGCCGCTCGCCGCCGCCGACCCGTCCAACGCCGAGGCCCAGCAAGACCTCAGCTACGCGCACTACAACGCCGGTCGCGTGCTCCAAGTGCAGGACGAAGCGCCGCTCGCGGCGGCGGAACATTACCGGCGCAGCCTGCGCATTCTCGAAGGCCTCGTCGCCGCGCACCCGGAAAACGCCGAGACCGCGTTTGACCTGTAGCGTGCGCGACGAGATCTGGCAGAAATCGAGGCGCCTGGACCGCCGTAGAGCGCTCCTGCATCGGATTAGCCCCGGCAGGGGCAAAAGAACCGTGGCCCACGGCGTGAGCCGTGGGTTGGCATTGAAGAAGAAACCCCGCCTCGGCAGGGGGTGAGAACAGCCCCATGGAACAGCGCGCAGCCGCCGCCGGTGTTCTTACGCCCCTGCCGGGCTGGCACCACTTTGCATCCATTCCCACGGCTCACGCCGTGGGCTAGGGCTCTGCCCCCCCTGCCGAGGTGGGGAAACGACAGGCATCAACGAGCGGCGCTCCACAGGTGCATTGCGCTCTGCCGCGTGGTATCGGTCGCCATGCTCTCGCTCTCACCGCGCCTGTCAAAAATACGGATTAGGGTCTGCGCCATTGTGGCTATCCTCTTTGGGGTCATCGTCGGTGGCTTTTCCGCGGGGCAGCTGCGCGCGCAGGAAAACAAATCGCCAGCGGCCGCCGCCACGCCGTCGCTCGCGCTGGATTCCAAAGCGATTTTGCTGACGGTTTTTCTGCGCCACGATCAAACGAAGACGCTCGACGAAATCCAGGCGCACCTGAAGAAGACCGGCTTCGACAAAAATTTTCCGCCGGCCGGCGTCGAGATCGTTTCCTACTACGTGATGATGGGCATCGGCCAGGTGATGATCCTGCGCGTGCCGCCGGAAAAATTGCGCGAGGTCAACGTCGCCATTGAGCGCGGCGGCTGGGGCGCGTATCGCACGGAGTTCTACCCCACGTATGACTACAAGCCGATCTGGGAAGCCGCCCGCGCGAAGGCCGCTGCGGAAACCGGCGGCGGCGCCAAATAAGGACGGCGTGAAAATGCGCTTCACTCCGCTTGCATTGCTGACGCCGGCCGCGCTGCTCGCGCTGACCCTGCTCGCGCTGGCGGGCTGCTCGGCTTATCCATCGGGACAGGGCCTGGACGCCCTGCACCCGAGCTCGATCAAGCCGCGTCCGGAGGTGCCGCCGTTGCCACCGGTTTCGCCGGCGACCCGGCAGGCGCAGGAAGCTTTGCGCGCGGAGTATCAGACACGGGTCGCGGCGCTTTTTCCGGCCGCCGGGCGGTCGGTCGGGGTGGTCGTGCCACCCGTGCGGGGCACGCAGGTGTGGGGCTTGTATGCGACGCACCCGTCGTTCAACGATGCGGCGGCGTTTTCCGGCGGGCCGGTCGGACTGGCCATCAATGAATGGATCGCCGCGCACCACGACGAACTCGTGGCCGCGCGCGTCCGCGAAGTCGGCCTGGCGGCGTCGCCGTCTGCGGCGGCGGGGGGAAGTGCGTTCACGCTTTACGTGAGGTAGCCGAGCGACCATGCGCCGCTCCGTCCGGGCTCTGCCGCTGCTCGTTTGCCTGATCTATTTGTGGGTCGTTGACGGCACGACGCTGCGTGCGCAATCGGCTGCCATTAGCGCCAACACCGCCGCCGCTCCGCTCGAGTTCGCGAAGCCGGAACGCGCGGACTACGCGAGCGTTCCCTTGCGCCGCTTGCCGCCTGGCGTGGTCGCTGTCGATGTTTTCATCGATGGCCAACGCGCGCGGCTCATCGTGGACACCGGCGATGGCGTGCCGGGCCTCGGGTTGACGACTTCGACGGCGCGAAAGTTGAAACTCAAAACTGAGCCCTCGACGCGCACGGTGCGCGGGATCAGCGGCGCCGAGATCCTCAGCGGCGAGAGCGGTCGCGCTGGCACGGTGCGGATTGGCGACAGCAATGTCGAGCTGCGGGGCGGGGGCCGGCACCCCGGCCAAATTGACCCGGCGGGAGCCCAGCCCCGCCCCCCCCCGCGCCCC
>CAXTRS010000008.1:28377-31095 GCA_964246635.1 uncultured Chthoniobacterales bacterium
TGGCGACAGCAATGTCGAGCTGCGCGACGTGGCCATCCACGGCGCCAAATTTCCCGTGCTCGAAGCGCAGCCGCGCACCGCCGCGGGGCGTCTGCCGGTGGATGGATTTCTTGGCGCCGACGTGTTGCGCGCGAGCGGCGCGATCATCGACCTGCCCGCGATGCGGCTGCACCTGCGGCGCTCCCCAGGCAATGGCAGCACGGATTCCGCCGCAAGGTTATTGCCCGATGCAGGGATGGCTGAAATCGCCATGCGCGCGGATCCAGGTTTGGGCGAACCGCTCTGGGTCGTGCCGGTGGAGATCAACGGCAGCGCGGCGACGATGCTCGTGGACACCGGCAACTGGGCCACGCGCGTCGTGTCGAGAGAAGCCGCGCGTTTTGGGCTGCGCGGCGCGGGCGCGGGTCAGTCGGCGACCGACGCCGCCGGCGGCACGGTGCAAACGGAACGCACCCGCGCGCGCACGTTTGCCATTGGCGACGTCACAGTTCCTCCGATGTTAATGCCGACGCTGCTCCTCGGCCCGATGGGCGCGTGGGTGCAGGGCGATCTCGTCGGGGCTTTGGGCATCGACACGCTGCGCGCGTGCGGCGCGGTGATCGACTGCGGCCGCGGCCGGTTGTATTTGCGGCGGCAGCCGCTGTAGCGGCGGTCTATGACCGCCCTTCGCGGAGCCGAGGACACAAACCAGGGGCAGTCATAGACCGCCGCTACAGGGCATCGAATTCTTCACGCAGGCTTTGTTTCAAATGTCGGCGCGCCGATTTTTTGATCGCGCGCCGCTGCACGACGACCGCCCGCTTTTCCGCCTGACGCTCCGCCCGGGTCGAATCCGCGCTGCCCGGCGGCGCGTGCGTGATCTGCGGACGATGCTCGCCGACCTTCCGCTCCTTCGGGCTGGCGTAAGGTTTCATCGAACGCCCAACTCACCCGGCCGGCCTACAACGCCCGCCCGCTCCCGGTGCTCGACGTGCCCGAGGGCGTTTCTTCGACTCCGCCGCTGGCGTTCGGACTTGTCGTGGTGTCGGTCTTCGGCATCGTCTCGCCGGGCGTGCGCGCGGGGTCCGTGCCGGTGCGCGGGGCTTCGGCACCGATGGAGCCTGTGGTCTGCGAACCTGCGAGCGGGTCGCCGGTGCCGCTCGTGCCGCCGCGTTCGGCGGGTCCGAGTTTCGGCGCGCCCGGCGCGTTCTCACCCGTGCTGGTGGCGAGGGCGCTGGTGTCGCTGGTGACGCCTTTGCCAAGCTCGGCGTTTTGGAGTCCGGGCGCGTTGCTCAAGCCGGGTTTGTCGGCGGTGACGGCTTCTTTGGTTTTGGGATCGGTGGCCATGGCAGGGGAGAGGGAAAGAAATGTTCCCTCTGATTTCGCAACCCGGCGATCAAGCGGCTTTATCGGCGCGCCTCCCCGCCGCGAGATGCTTCATTGCAAGCCAGAGCCAGAACGCCGCCGCGAGCGCGAGCACGGCCGGCAACACGAGCACCGCGCGGCCAAGGCTGTTCCACCAATCCGCGAGCCGGCCGACGATTTCCGGCGACCAGAAATCGCCGAAGAGATGAATGACGAAAATGGAAACCGCCATCGCGCTTGCGCGCAACGTCGCCGGCACGCTTTCGAGCAGGAGCGTGTTGATCGGCCCGGTCGGCAGGAACAGCGCGAACATCGCCAATCCAAGAAAGAGCATCGAGGCGTTCGTGCCCGGCACCAGAAACGCCACCGCAGCAAGCGGCACGCCGGCGAGGACGCTGAGGCCGAGCGTGAGCGCGTAGCCGGCGCGGTTGCGGCGCTGCCACGCGCTCGCCGCGAAGCCGCCGAGCAGCGTGCCGAGCAATCCCGCGACGACGAGCACCGCGCCGAAAAACGTGTCGGCGTGGTGGTTCTCCATGCCGTGAGCGCGCACGAGGAACGTCGGTCCCCAAACTCCAAACGCGCCGAGCGCGAACGTGTAGGCGGTATAGCCCAGGAGGGTCAGGTTGTAGTCGGTGATGCGGAACAGGCCGAGCATGTCGCGCCACGCCGGCAGCTTGTGCGCCGCGTGGTCGCTAGCGCCGTCCGCTGGATCGTCCATTGCCCCGCGCTCAGGTTCGGTTTGAAACAGCAGCAACAGCGCGAGCAACAACCCCGGCGCGCCGGCCACGCCGAACGCCCAGCGCCAGCCGTAAGCGTGCTCGACCCAGCCGCCAAGCAGGTAACCCAAGGCTGAGCCGATGGGAATGGCGACGTAGAAAATCGTCAGCGCGTTGTTGCGCTTTTCGCTCGGATACAAATCGGCCAGCCAGCCGGGCGCCAGCGTCGCGTAGCTTGCTTCGCCGAGTCCGATGAGCAGGCGGCAGGCAATGAGCGCGCCGTAGCTCTGGCTGAGGCCGCTGAGCACGGTGCCGAGGCTCCAGACGAAGACGCCGGCGGCGACGAGCCACTTGCGCGGAAAACGGTCGCCGAGATACCCGAAGAAGGGCGAAGTAACGAAGTAGCCGAGCATGAACGCCGTCACGAGCCGCCCGGCGTCGCCGTCGCTCAGCTTCATGTCTGCTTGGAGCGGCCCGAGGATCGCCGCCAGCACGAAGCGATCGAGGTAGTTGAACAGATTCAGCCCGGTGAGAAAAATCAGGCTCGGGAGCGGGCGGGGGGCGGCATCGCTGCGGCGCATGGCGGGGGAGTGTAGCAGCCCGGCAGCGGGCGGCTACTGTCTTCCTCCAAGCGGCGTGCGGACGCCACGGATGGAGA
>CAXTRS010000009.1:0-29343 GCA_964246635.1 uncultured Chthoniobacterales bacterium
GGGTCCTGGCGCACACGGGCAGCCAGGAGAAAGACCACCTCGAAAAACTTCGATGCCGGGTCCGAGTGGATGCAGAGGGCGCCGACGCTGCCGAGCTTCGGGATTTTCCAGACGACCACGAACAGCTTGTTCCCGGTCTCGTGTTCATAGACAGACGCGGTGCGGCCGTGCGCGGCGGGATGCACCGGGATCGTGAGCGCCTTCGCGTTCTTGGCGACGATGTCGCCACCCTCTACTTTTTGCCGGAACCGCGGATCGGTGACCGAGATGAGGAGCTGCCCCGGACCAGCACGCCGCGACGAAACGCTGGCGCGAATTTCGAGCCAAAAGTGGGTGCGCTCGCCGCCCAGCCGGTTCGGAGTGGCGTCGCGCTTCTTGAACCAGTCGCGCAGCCGTCGCTCACCTTCGGCTCCGATGGCATCTAAAAGGTCCATCGGATGCAGTAACGACCCAGCAACTAAGCCAAGCTGGCTTGCTACAAGATCAGTCCCGCGGATGTTCGCCGTTGTAATCATAGACTAACCGGCGAACGCCGATTTCTGTGAAAGTATTTCATGACTGTGAAAATTTGTCATGACAAATGTCTAAAAAAGATTTTCTTGGGCGTAGTTATCCGTGCGGCTAATATCACCGCGTCACAGGCTAGAGACTTGTGCGCCCATTGCAGTAAGGCGCGCAGCTAGAGCGCGAACCACTTCTTTCTGACTCAGTTTCTTTGGTTCAATTCCGGCCATCTTTAAAAGGTCCTCACGGTATTTTTGCAACGCCGCACCGCCGTCATTCGAGAAGATGGCGGTGCAGATGTGTGCGAATGAGTCGAACCTAATCAGCGCTTCCTCGGCGAATTTGCGTTCGCTCTCTTGCCAGAGTAAGTGGAGTTGGGCGGGTGTATGGTCTAGTGCAGTAAAAGGATGAATTACACCTCGGGCGCAGAGTCGGAGGGCAAGCCGAGCGAGGCTAAGAGTTTCTGCTTGGCATCGCTCAGGGTTCTGACGGCTTCCCCCCGCCGGGAAGCCCAGTCGATAAAAGACGGTGAGTTGAGTCTATCGCCAAGCTGCACGATTGCTACATGGCTGGGATAAGTGATCGTGTCGTCCCAGCCTTCGTCTTTAGCGCAGTAGAGTTCGACTAACGCCGCTTCATTGCCTTGAAGGTCTGCGTAGCGCATCAACTGCCGCACCGAAAGCTGAAGAACTTTAACGGTTTCCTTGCTTCCATCCCGAAGTTCAACGTCGAGATCAATTCCCCCGTGCAAGACAGTCAGTTCATCTGCGGCAGCCGCTGGGCTTCCATCAAGGGCAACAATGTTCTGCGTGCTGGTGTTAGCTGAGTTTGTGTTCATAAGTAGCTATTAAAACCTATCCAGTCCTATCTCTACCCGGTTGTTGTTAATTGCATCGAGAATGACCTTTTCGCCGTCCCTAGAACGCATGTGCTCCAGCATGGCGCGCTGGTCGAAAAACACGTAAGTATGATGATCGCGTGTCCGCTCGTTCCGACTGGTAGCGGAGGTGCTACTCGTGCGGCCGGAGCCTGACGGAGATAGCGCTCCGACCCAGCTTGCGGGTTGAGAGTTACCGCCGACAGCTCCACCTTGCGCGTAGTTGTAGGAAGAGAACCCCGCCGGTGCGCTATTTAGCATCGCGTAGGCTGCCTCGCGCGGAATCTGCCGTTGCCGCAGCATTTCCATGAAGTCCGTGCCGTAGTAGGCATGTGCTTCCATCGGCTGCACAAACTCATTGGCATGAACCACGCCGCGCACCGTGTATTTATTACCCGGCCCCGTTGGTCCGCCTTCCGCGAAGCTGCCGGTGATCGCCATCGCCGCGAGCAGAGCAGCGAGACCGATCGCAGCCGCGACGCCGTAGGTCGTGATGGACTCCAGCAGCGACGGCGTCGCCTGCGTGCTTGTGTCCGTCGCCGCCTTGGTCTTCTTCTCCGTCGAGTCTTGGTTTCGGAGTGTTTTACCAAGCGCAAAATTTGCGATACTTTGTCCCGCCAACACGGCGTAGTGCCAAATGAACTTCAAGGTCACGTTTACCAGTGACCCGATGATGGACTGCTCGGCTTGCAGAACCGTCTGCCGCCAGTTGCCTGTCTTCGTGATCGCACCAGTGATTCCTTGGGTTAGAGCGTTGAAGCCCACGTTTACATCATTGGCAAACGTCTGGCCGATGGATTGGCCGGTGAGCGAAAATTGATTTTGTAGCTTGACGAGTTCCGACTCGAACCCCCCGCCGAAAGTGTTTAAGCGTCCCTCGGTTCCAGCCTGTCCGATGCGACGTTCGTCCCGTTGATTTTCAGCGCCGTATTGTGCAACCTTTGGCGCGAAATTCGGGTCGCCTTGGTGGTCCTTAATATATTCCTTGCGGGCATCTATATTGCGCTGTAGCTGCGCCTCCTCGTCGCGGAGGAGTTGCAGTTCGATGGGCATTTTCTGCTCATCCGTCAGAAACGGGTTCGCCTTAAGGTCCGCGAGTGCATTGCGAATTTTCTCAACTGCGGTCGCTCGGTCGCGGTCTGCTGCGGCTTCGTCTTTTGCGTCGAGAGCTGCGCCTTTGCGTGCGTTCTTCTCGGCGTCGATGGCGTCTTTTTTTCGGTTCTCGCTATCGACAAATTCTGTGGCCCGTTGGCGCGCTGTGGCTTCATCGACAATTTCTGTTCGCATTATTTCCTTGGTCTTCTTGTCGATGTCCTCCAGCCTCGCCAACTTATCTGCTCCAACTTTGTCTCCTCCGGCGGTTAGGTTGTTAATCGATACCTGCCTCTCGCGGGCAGCTACTGCCTCCCCTTGTTTCTTTAACTCATCGCTCTGCGAAACGAGCGCTTGTTTCCTCTGGTTTTCGAGGTGATTCAGGTCGCTGATGACAGGCTGGAGTTTCTTGGCGGCTTCGAGCTGTGCGTCGCTAATTTTGACGCCGCTCTTCTGCATGCTCTCGAATTGCTCGTAAGCCGCAGTGAGGTCTTTCGATCCCAGCGATATGCTGGGGAATCCGAGCATCTTGCTGGCAAGCTCGTTGCCCTGGCCGCGCACCGCCTGAAACCGCTCGTTCGTCAGGCTCAGCTTCTCCGTCGCGTTCGCCGCCTGGCTGATCTTGAGCGCGAAGTCGGCGGCATCTGTTGCCCGGCGGAGACCGGTAATCACCTGCGGCAGCTTTTCGAGGAACTTGCTCAACTCCGCGGTGTCGGCGGCGATGGCGTTGCCCAGCTCGCCCGCACCGGCCGCCGCGCTGCCGAAGAGCGGCGGAATCTTGGTCAGCGTGTTGTAATGGCTGGCCGCCGCTTCCTGCGCCTTGCCCTCTTTACTGGCTACGTCGTCCAGCGCCTTCACCATCTGGTCTACCAGTGCGTTCGTGGCGGCTTCGACCTGTTCCTTTGTGCGTGCCGTGCTCACCTGTTGGCGCAACGAATCCTCGACCTGCTTGTAACGGCTGGTCTGGGTTTCCAAGGCTTGGTATTCCAGCGTGAACTTGTTGAGATATTGGAGCTTTTCCAGCCAGCCCGCCGCCTCTTTGAGCTTTTCAATGACACCGCCGATCAAAATCGCATACGTCCGCACGTTGCTTTCAAACTCCGGTGAGGCCATGACTTCCTTCAGCTTGGCCAAGCCGGCCTTCAGTTCATCGAACAGCGGTTTCGCCAGAATCCCTTCCATCTGCCCCAGTTCGTTCTTTACGCTCTGCCAGAGGCCGGAAAATGAGTTGGCCGTGGCGTCCAGCCCTTCCTTGTAGCCGCCGACCTTCGACATGATGTAGTTGAAGGTCTCGCCATGCTTGGCGGCTTCCTTGAGAGCGTGGCTCGTAAAATCCAGTTCTTTTGCGAGCACGATGTTGCCTACATTACCGGAGAGTATTCCGATAACGTCTTTCAAGGCTCGCGCCCCGGTAATGCCCTTACTCGCCGCTGCGGCCAGTAGCGTTGCTACTAGGTCGATTTGCTTGGCTGCGTCTGTCACCCCGCCATGCACCATCGACTGCAAGGTGGCTTGGTAGGCTTGAGCCAAAGCGTGGAAGTCGATTCCAAGTTGCGTTGCCTTTTGACGGAGCTGGTCAACCACCACCGTCGCCGATTGCTGCGCGGCGGCGAAATTCAGATATTTCTCCGGCGAGACCGTCCGCATGGTCGCGGCCAGGCCGTTGATTTCCGTTTCGAGGCTTGCGTTGTATTTGACGCCCTCGACCAGCGCGTCTTTGAACAGGCCCGTCAGTTCCAGCACTGCGCCGTTCAGCCGGCCCACAATGTCGATGGCAAAGGCGTTTTGCAGTGCCGATGCCGCTTGGCCCCCCGAGGTTTGGACGTTACGCAGCGCCTGATTGGTCTCGCCGAGCCGGGTGTTGAGCTGCTGCCAGCCCTGCGCCGATTGCCCGGCCATGCTTGCCAGCGTGGCGTTTGTTAACGTCGCTTGGCCCGAGATGCGTTTGAGCGCATCCACGGCAGCCGAAAGCTGTTGGGCTTGCTCAACCACCAAGCGCACTGTGATGTCATACGGCGATGCCATCAGCACTGCCCTCCCTTCTGACTTGCCCGAGCCTGTTCTTCGCGCTTTGCTCGCGGTGTATGAAGCGCTGGTTCTGGGAATGGCTGCTTGGCAATCTCGCTTGGACGTTCCTTCTGTTTCTCCTGAACAGCCTTTGGAAGAAGTTCGCCGGCAAATTGCTGTTCGTGTTTCAAGCGATCTGCGGGTTTGTTCTTGGCATGTTGCTCTTTACCAGTGTGGGAGGGATGACCTATGCCTATTTGCCCGCAAAGTATTTTGACGACGGCGACAAGAGTATGATCGCCGCCTTCGCTGCCACCCTCGCGCCGTGTTGTTGCACCCTCGTTTTGTTTTGCCTCGGTGATGGCTTCGACCTCGACCGCAAAACGAAATGGTTCAAATCCTTCTCCCAGGCTGTGTTTTGGTTCTCCTTGATACCGGTGCTCCTCATGGCATTGATCTTCCTCTGGGCTGTGCTCGCCGCCATTTATCACGGGCTTCTTTCTCTGTTCCGCACCTGAGTCGATGTCACTGACGGCACGGCGCGTCTCCCAGGGCCGCCGCGCCAACGATGGCTTGCCTGCCGACCCGAAACCTAGCCATAATCCCCTCCCATGCCTACCTCCGCGCTTCCCTACGTTAAGACCGCGACGCAGACCTACATCCAGGCTGGGCACGTCCTCGATTATCGATCCGATGGTCCAGTCACCCCAGCCGCCCTGGCGGAGTCGCTCAGTGCCCTCGATGGCATCGTTAAGTGCAGCCTCGCGTTCATTGACCAGCTTGTGCCCGACAACGGCATTGTCGGCGTGGAAGTGTTGATCACCGAGGTAAAAGCAGGCAGCTACCGAGAAAGTTTTATCGTGCGTTTGCTCTTCGGCCATGGACGTAAAGCCGAGAAGAATATCGAAAGGCTGCGCCAGATACTGGGAGTCAACAAAGTGACCCCCGAGACGATGGTGAGGACCGCTGTATATCTCACGATCTCTTGGGCCTGTATTCTTTCCTACAAAGCCCTCCATCCAGATAATAAAGAAACTCCGTATGCAGCCTGCGCGGCCAGCGTGGCATTGAAACGCGAGCCAAAGGAAATTGCTAAGATGGCGGCCGATGCATTCGGCGTAAGGCGCGTCGAAGTGATCACGGTGGTAACAAGATTTGTTTATCCCTCTGAAGACACGAGGCCGGGAATCCTCTACATGGGCGGTCCCGTTGAGACTGATATTTACACCGACGAGCTTAGTCGCCTTTCTCCACCCACCGATTACAACAGGGCAGGGTCTGCCGAGACCTCCAAAGACTTGGAAGGCGTGGAAATCACCATCCGCGCGATCAACCTCAACCGGCCTGCCCAAGGTTGTCTCGCTGTGATTCCGACTCTCGATCAAAGAGCCTTGCCTCTTCGCTTCAACGAGGGCATCGACCCCGCAGCAATCCTGGCTGGCAAGATTGGCAAGGTGGACGTCACGGTCTTCTTCGCCGTGGACGAGCAGGGCAACAAGGTGCCGAGACACTACCTGCTGCGCAAAGTCCATCCACCCATAACCGTAAAGGTGCAATTTCCCAACCCGGCGAAAGCCGCTAATTCGTTGAAAGCCCGGCGACTGAAGGCCGCCGTGCGCCGACTGCAGCAAAATGGCTGAAATCCCAAATTGCCCCTGGCCGACATGCCCGCATCTCCCCCCCGCCGTGCGTCTTCCGAGTTCGACTTGGAAATGGCGCGCATCCAAGCCCGGAACACGCGCTATGCCCTCAACGTCGGCATCCTGCGTCTGCTGATTGTCTCGGGGACCATCCTTGGGTCCATCTGGTTGATTTTCGAGGGAATCCGGCCGATCCTGGCGCGCGATGCTCCCGCCATCGAAGCCTTCGCCTCCGTCGTCAAAGCCCTTTCCCTCGACCGCATCGTCATGGCCCTGGTTTCGCTGGTCGCCGGGGTGGCGTGGTGGCTGGAGCGCAGCGGCAAAAAGCGTGCCTTGAGAGAAAAAGCCGCCTTGCAACGGCAGATCGAGGGCGCAGATGCGTATCGTTCTTCGAGCGGCAACCCGATCTAAACGCGCATGAACCCCGAACTCTTCACTCTGGGCGTCGGTGCCCTGGCGCTGATGGTTGCCTGGAAATTCATCCTGCGCCCGACCTTGCAGGACACGTTCAAAGACCGGCTCTTCGATGTCCGCGACGAGCTGCGCAGGCGCTTTGCCCAGGAGCGGCAGCTCCACACGCCCGCCTACCGGGAGGTGCGCGACACGATCAATCGCTACATCCGCTTTGTCGAAGAGGCCAGCTTCACGCTGACCTTCGGCTTCAGCGTGCAGATCGAGCAAAATCCCGAATTGGCCAGGCAGTCGTTCGAGGAGCTGGATCGCCGCTACGACGTGGGCCTGCCCGAGTTGTCCCAGGCCGCGAAGGAGGCGCGGGCGAAGTGCATTCGCCTCATCCATTTCTACGTCTTCCACTCTTCGTTCTACAGCCTGCTCATGGTTTACTGCCTGCTGTTTCCCGCCGCGGTGGTGGTAGCCGCCGGCATGGCGGTTCGCTCCCGGTTTGCGCGCAACTGGCGGGCCTTCAGGCAGAGCATGAGAGCTTATATGCGCCGGCGGGAAGACGAGACCATCGTGCCGAGAAACACCGAGTTGCTCTCGCAGATCACCAGCCTCCTGTAAGGCCGCCACGCCGGCCCACTCTTGGTGAACTGGATAGCCGATCACTCCGAGGCGCTTCTCGCTGGTGGTTTCCTCGGGTTGGGGACTGAGAGTTGGATTAGCTTGCTCGCGGGCTATCTGCTCGGTTTCACGACGAATCTGTTCGTGGCACGCATGAGTCGATTCGCCGACCTTCGCGACGAGGCGTTGCGAGTGCTCGAAGAGATTAACGTTGTTCGCATCGACTCCCCGCCGGGACGCGACCCTCTCAGACCTGAAATTCCCACCCCGGCTGATTTGGTTTGGTATCGGCCCTCTGACAATGCCGAGGAACTTGTTGTATTGGGCAGAGTTAGCTCCCCCCTGAAAAGAATCGGGCACAAAAGGGCCGCCCATTTGGTTGACTCGATTTATTCGGATCTTCTTTCTCTCGCCCCACCTGACCCACCGCCTACTCGCGCCGAACTGGATGAAAAGATTAGCCGATGGAAGGAACGACTTCGCGGGATGAAGCCCAACTATTTGGTGATTTTCAGCCCGTGGCCGAAACTGTGAAGCGCTCCAGCTTGTTTCCCCATGCAGCCCGTCCTGAAATGGATACACGAACACTCCGAGACGCTGCTTGGCGTTATTCTCGGCTTGGTCGCCGGCTTTCCACTCGGGCTTGCCACTAACCTGTTCATCGCTCGCTGGAGTCGATTCGCGGATTTGCGCGACGAAGCGTTTCGGATAATCGACTCGCTTTCTTACGAAGTTATTAAGGAGAGCGGCAAAGATATTCCTTCCGGCGCTACCTTCGTGCCAATCCGGCTCCTCGATAATAGGGAGAACTACCAGTTGATAACCATCTCCCGAACCTTGACAGAAATGGGGCATGTCGCCGCCGGTGATATTGTCCATTCGCTCGGCATGGCGGTATATTTCATAAATATTAAGTCCTCGGTCGGCAAATTGACCTCCTACGATCTTTGGGCAAGCAGACGCGAGTGGAAAGTATCCCTGCGCTCCTTGAAATCCGACTACCGAGTGATCCTCAGTCTCCGACCACGGCTTTAGCGACAATGAAAACGAAACTCCCTGTTCTTGCCTTCGCGGCCCTGTGGCTGGCTTGCCTGCTCGCTCCGCCGCTGCTGCAAGCCGGCGATCTCGATGCGCCGGGCGCGAAAGTCGTGACGGTGCGTAGCGAGATCCAGCGGGGCGCGGCTGTATCGACGCCTTACCCATCTCGGAGTTGTCAGCAGTTTGAAGATGCGATCCGCCGAATCGACGAGTTGAACGTCCAAAACAATACCGATTCGCACGGCTTCCTCTTGGGTCTGCACCTGCAAGCGTGGCAGTCGCTTTGGCGTGTGCTCGATAGCGGCCTTTATAAGGCAACTGAGCTTGATTTTGCGCAGATCGCGACAGAGAGGCACTACCGCGCTTTTCACAACCAGCGTGACTTTCTAGGACTGTCGCCTGAGCAAGTGAGCGAATGTGTTCCGCCTTACAAGGGGACCGATGACGAGGCTTGGGAGAAAGCGTATTCGAGCAAACGCTTTCGCGCGACTTACCCTCATCTGACGAAGTAGGGCGACCCGGCGTAAGCGTGCGGCCAGTCGGGGAAAAGGTCGGCTGGAAATGAATCGCAGAAAATGTGCGATTTTTTATTGACGAAATACGAGAATCTCGTATTTTCCTTATCGAAGGAAGGCCGGTCAGCGTCTCGTGAACGCCGCCCGGCCTAGTGAACCAAAACCCATCACCGGAAAATGAAAGGATTCGATTGCAATGCAGACCATAAATAATCGCAGTGAACTTATCAACGAAAATCAAAGCAGCTCGAAACTCACGCGGCTGGACGTGCAAAGAGGCAGCGAAAGAGTGGGGTATCAACCCGCGCACGCTGGAGGCTTGGGAACAGGAGCGGAACCTACCGCGCGGCTTGGCTTTGGCGAAGCTCCAAGAAATCCTCGCGCAGACCGGCGCAAATACGAAATCGAAGTCTTCGCCGCCAAAACGCACGAGCTGAGCGCCAACCTGCGCGTCGTCGTCATGACCGACGGCAGTCCTTGGTTTGTGGCCGCCGACGTGCTGAAAGCCCTCGACGTGTCCAACAGCGTCCTGCGCCGCGTCTGCCAGCAGGAGGAGCGCGCCCAACTCTACTTCCCCGACCCCGACTGGCGCGGGAAGTGGAAGGTCGTTGACTTGCTCAGCGAGAGCGGGCTTTACGCGCTGCTCGGCATGTTCACCCTCTGCGGCCGGGACATGGACAAGCCCAATCCCGCGCCCTTGCGCAAATGGATCGCCAACGCCGTGCTGCCCTATCTGCACCGGCGCTATTCCAAGCTCGAAAGCGAAATCGTCCCCGAGGATGCCGAAGGGTGCGTGACTGTCGAAGCCGATGAGGAGGCGGCGCTCGCCTGAGTATGAGCGCGAAAAAATCTCCCTCTCGCAAGGCGGCACCGAAAGCCGCCAAAGCCGCGAAACCCGCCGCTCCCACGCGGCCGCCGCGCCAGCGTCTTTCGGCAATGGTGCGCGAGGCGATTGACATGGAAAAGCAGCAAACCGATCGCCAGCGCACCGTGTTGAAACAACTGCGCAGTTCCATCTGCAAAGTGGCCGGCTTTCTCCAAGTGGTGAATGCCACGCTGCGCGAATCGGTAAATCTTCCGGCGCAGGATGGCCTGCTCGAAATGGAGTGCGATGTGTCGCACGAACTGTTTGCGGCCTACAAGGCGACTGTGGCGCTCTATCCCAAGTTGAACTTGCCGTTGCACCGCTGGGATTCCAGCGATCCCGAGACTTGGTAATAACGGCCGCCCCCGCCCTTCGGCACTCCTTCCCATCGGTGCTCACGGCCACGGAGGGAGTCGTCTTCGGGCGGGGGTGGTCTCTGCGGCCGGGGCTGTTGAGCCTGCGCGCCCACACAACTGTGAATGACGATGAACGCGACGAAAAAATGCCCGAAGTGCGACGAGACGAAGCCGCTGACTGAGTTTTCGCTTCGCTCGGATCGACCCAGCGGGGTGCAATCAAGATGCAAGACATGCCAGTCCCTTGCGACAGGCGATCGTCAGAGGCTGTTAGCGGCTGCGAGGCAAACTCAGAACCGCGAGGTAAGCTTAGAGGGTGAGAAAAAATGCACGCGATGCGGGACGATGAAGCCGCGTGTTCAGTTCTCCCTACAACGCTCGCGCTTTGACGGACTGCATCATCGCTGCAAAGCCTGCGAAAAAACTCGCAAGAAAGCTGAGGTAGCGAAGAGGAAAGCTGCTTTTGAAGCAGGAGAATGCCTTGTCCCGCTTGAGCGGCGATGCAGTGCTTGTAGAACACTGAAGCCCGCTGCTGACTTCTACCGTTGTTGCACAAACAGCAGTGGGCTTTCTGGGAAATGCAAAGCTTGTATCCTGTCAGATAAGAAGCCTTACAAACCGCGCGACCGCGAAGAGTTTTTGCGTAAAGCGAGGGAACGTGCGCCGCGATACCGGAACAAAATTCGCGGCTATATGTTGCTGAGAAACTACGGGCTTCATCTCCGAGATTATGAGGCTTTGCTGGCGTTCCAAGATGGCAAATGCGCCATTTGTGGAACACGCACACCACGTCGGAGGAATCGTGTAAATTGGTTTGTTGATCACTGTCACCGAACAGGCCGCGTCCGGGGCCTCTTGTGTGCGCCGTGCAATGCAGCTCTCGGCGGCATGAAGGATGACCCGAAGATTTTAGAGGCAGCCATTCGCTACCTTGCCAGCCCACCGGCGACCAGCATCGGGCTAACAGCAATAAAAGAAACATCTTCATTGCTTTGCCCTCCTCTCCTTCTTGTGCCGCCGCATGCTGCCGGCGGCGACGCCGTTGCAGAACGCGCTGCCCATCGCGTTCACTAGCGCCTCTTCGACCGCTTTGGTGTCTAGGCTCGAAAACAGCTCTGGCAGGACCTCTACCGCTTGCTCCAACGACCGTTGAAATTCGGCGTCCGTGACGGTGCCGGTATCGCGTGCAATTTTAACCAATCTGGAAAAAAACGGTTTTACGCCGCCGAGCCAACGCGCCTCAATTCCGGTGAGGTCTTCTAACGCATTATCGAGTAGCTTTGCCGAGGTATCCTTCGCAGCTACAATGCCCTTGCCGCTGACCCCTTCCTCGCCGTCGTCGGCGGTCGGATTGTTCTCGATGGGCTTGACTTGGGCGACCTCAAACACGTCGTCGGTTGGTCCTGGTATGGGTATGTCATGGCGGTCGTAGAGCCATTTGCGCGCGACGGGCATCCCGAGTTCACCGATGAGAATCTGGTCCCGCTCGGCGAGCATCTTGGCGTCCTGGACCGTGATGATCTCGCAGACCAGCTTCGGGTCCTCTTCGTTGTCGCCGTAGTTCAGGCGCATCAACGACGGCACAAGCGTTTCGTTCAGCTTGGAGGCGGCCCAGCTCGCCACATAGGTGAGCACGTCCTGGCGCACATCCTGATGCACCTCGCCGAGCGCGCGGCTGCCCTGTTTACCGGCGTCCCCGGTGAGGGTTTGCCCGAGGATGAGCAGGTCCGCTGCCGTGTCGGCGAGCTTCATCAAGAACGCGGCGGGCGTCTCGGCGGCATTCTTGACCGCCTCGTGCATCTGGAACTTCGTTCCCGCCGGGAATGCGCCCCAGCCTGCGCTGCCCATGTTTTCGAGCATCGCGCAGATGTCATCGAGCAGGTCCTTGCGGCTTGGGTCGTATTCCACCCAGCGGAAAGGCAGGCCGAAGAGTTGCGCGAGATTGAGTGCCCAATCGTAGGAAAAGTTCGCGCCCAGCCACATCGTCGCCAGGCTGCGCAAAAGCGCGCCGGTGAGCGGGTGACCCGTCTTCGTCTTGAAAAACGCGATGATGAACTTGTCTGGCGGGAACGGTCCCCAATCGCTGCCGAAGCCGGTGGGAGAGAGTTGCAGCTCCGGGTCCAAGCCGTAGTAGCCGTAGTAGCGAGGCGGCACCCACTTCGCCGCGCGAGGCACGATGGCGGGGCCGGCGCCGGCATACTTGGCGCGCAGCTCCCAATAGATTTCCTGCACGCTCACGCCCTTGCCGACCGCGTCGCACAGATCGTAAATCATCGACCCGTAGCTGGCTTCGTCGGCTTCCGGCCGGGGGAGAAAGGTCTTGATCGCCTGGGCGAGCAGATCGCGCTTGGCCTCCGCCTGCGCGCTTGGTTTTTTCTCCGGCAGGGCGAAAGCCTCCGCGTGCCAGTCGGCCATCTCGATGGCGCGCTTCAGCTCGTTGAGGTTCTTCTTGAGCCGGGGCCAGGTGTCCTCCATCAGATCGAAGAGCGCTTGCTGCCCCACAAAGGAGCCGGTGAAAGCGCTCTGGAGGATCGTGATGATGCGGTCGGGGGTCAGCCCGCGCAGGATGAGCCCGCTCCAGCGGTCGCGCACCTGCGGGCGGATGACCTGCTCCAGCGCCATCGTGCGGCGCCCGCTGCGCTCGCTGGTGACAAGAGCGGGCGACGGCGGCGGCGCCGGCACGGCCGGAGTCACCGGCAGCGCGAGCGCGCCGCTGGCGCCGGGAAATTGGAGATCGAGGATCATGACAGGAGTGCCACCGCCTCCTCCGGTTCGCCGAAGACTTGATCCAGCCGCGCAATCTCCAGCTCGATGATGTCGCGGCGCACCCGCCGCTTGAGGCCCGAATGATCGGCCGCGTGCGCCAGGAGCGCGTCGCGCACCTCCGCGCGATATTCCTCGCGCGAACAACGCACCAGATTGCTCGTCTCCACGGCGTTGATCGCCTGCTGCACCGCCGTGCTCGGGACCGTGCCGAGACGGGGCAACTCGCGCCCGTAGCCGGTGCCGAGCGAGCGGGGCGTGAAGGTCGCGCGATGCAGCGCACCCGAGGTGGCCATCATCGACATCGCCTGGTTGATGCCCAGGCGGATGTCGCTGGCCTGCTGGATGCCCAACGTTGGGCCGGTGCCCAGCGCGCGCAGCATGAGCGCAATCGCCCAGAACTCGTCGGCGTGCCCGGCGTCGTCGTCCTCCGCCGCGATGAGCACCTGGTTGTTCTTCACCATCTTCTCCGGCTTGCGTAGCGACTCGCGCAGGGCGTCTTCGTGCGGGATGCGGATCGCGCGGCCCTCGAACGCCTGGAGCATGTCGAGGCCCATCAGCTCGGTGACCTTCGCGCTGTCGATGGGCAGGCCGCTGCTCGCCGCGATGAGCGCCTGGCGTTCGTTGCGGTCCTCCTTCGTGGAGAAGTTGACGCCGCGCACGCGGTGGACACCCATCTCCGGGGCTTCCTGGGCGAACTCGACTAGGCCGAGGCCGATGCCCGTCATGTCGATTTCGCCCGACCCGATGTTGGGAAGCGTAAACAGCCGCGCGATCTCTTCCTTCTGCTTCGGCAGCCGGGTTTCCCGCATGCGCAGGATGCCGCGGGTAAATGCGATGCCGCCGATTTTTTCGCCGACCGCGATGGTGGACAAGTGGCGGTGGCGTCCCACGTCCATGCCGAAGCAGAGCGTCCCAGACAAGCCACCGAGAAACTTCAGCGCGCGTGGCGTCCAGGCACCCTCGCAAATGACGCACTCGTCTTCGCTCTGATACTCGCAGCCGCTGATCGCGTCGTCGGTGAGCAAGCGTGCTGCTGCATCGTTGAAAGCCAGCTCGTAGTTTTGGGCGTAGCTGGCTTTGTCGAGCGCGGCGGCGCGCGCCTGCTCGGGCGTGATTTCCTTGCCCGTCTTGAGGTCGTAAATTTTCTGGCCGAGCGCCCACGCCGCCGACCGCGACACCCGGCTGACAATCATGCCGGCATCGCTGAAGCACAGCCCGGCCGGATTCTCGGCCGTGGCCACGGCGCGTGCGCCAGCGACCAGGCGGTAGAACATGTTCGCGGTGCCGTTGCCCGTGCTCGCGATGCGACACTGGAAATCCGGGTTGGCCGAGAGGATCGGCTCCGCCGCGTCCCAGATCGCGTAGGAATCTTCGTGGAATGCGAACTCGTCCAGGATCAGGTCGCCCGAAAAACCGCGCGCCGTGCGCGGATTCGCCGCGAGGACTTTGATGCGCCCCTCGTGCCCGAAAACCTTGATGCGGCACTCGATCCGCATGTTCTCGATGTGCTCGTCGGCGGAGAGGTCCTCCGCCTCGAAGGCGACGCCGAGCAGCCGGCACACCCGGCCGACTTTCTGCATGAACTCGGTGCCGTTGTCCTTCGAGTTGGACAGCACGCAGACCAGCCAGTCCCTGCCCTCGATACCCTTCGCCGGGTCCCCCACCGACATCGTGAGGATGCGATAGACCGCCCACGCGGCGAGCACGTAGCTCTTGCCGATCTGTCGGCTCCAATGCAGCACGACCGTCTTGGCGCCCGACCAAAAGATCGGCACCTGGAAAATCTTGAAAATCAGCAGCGCGACCATCGCCGCGAGCCGCTCTTTCATGCTGCCACCCGGTTTAGGGTTCATCGGGGGCCAGCCACCTCCGAGGCTGTGGAAGAGGACGCAGTCGCCAGCAGCTCGTCGGTGCCGAAGACGCCGCTGGGTTTCGTGCCGAACAGCCGCACCACAGCGCGCTCGATCTTGTTCCGCTTCGATCCAGCGCTTTCGTTGATCGCCTGGAGTTCTGCTGCGTGTTCGAGCGCCGCCTTCGCGGCGTCGAAATAGAACCGTTTCGAGGCGGTCTCCGCGCTAAGCAGCGCGGCGGTCGCGGCGCGCTGTTTGGCGCGCGTCTCGCCAACTTGGGCGGTGAGCTTGGCGAAGAGCTTGATGTCGGCTGTCGCGCCAGTTTGCAGAGCTTTGAGCAGCGAGGCGTTCAACACCGCATCATTGGCCGCTGCGAAATGATCCACGCTCTTCCCTGGCGCGCCGGTCGGAGTCTCCGTAACGACTTCGGAGTCGATGTCGATGGCCGAGTCGATGACTCTGCGGGCCTTCCGGGAATTCGCGGCCAAGTCCCCCAGCCAGTTCTGGAATTTCAGCTCGGCGGCTTCCGCGCGTTTCTTCGCTGCCCAGACGGAAATGGTCTGCGTGGAGAGCGCGAGCTTAAAGCGGCCGTCCGTGGCCAGAAATTCTTGCGCCTGCGCCAGCGTGTGGCTTTCCACGTAGGCGAAGAATTCTACTTCGCGCTCGGGGTGCGCCGCGAAAAACTGGTCCAGCTCTGCGCGCGTTTTGCGCTCGCCTGGGCTGCTGCTGCTGGCGGAAGAGATACTCATGTTTAGCTCGGCAGCCGGAATCCCCGCTCGACCAGGTAGGCGCGGCCGTCCGTGGTGATGCGGAAAAATTTGATCTCCTTGACCAGACGCTGCGGCACCTCCTCGGTGAGGCACTCACGGGCGAGGTCGAGCAGGACGCTCTCGCCCTCATTCTCCTCCACCGAGATCGCCTTGACGCGCGCACCGATGCAAAGCGCATCCACCCCCAGCGGGGTCGGGTCGCTGGCGGCGAGCTGCAACAGAAAATTGATGCTTAGGACGAGGCGCTTTTGACTGTCCATAATTGGGTCAAGCTGCGGAAAGCATTGGCGATGGGCTGGCGGTGGCCTCGCGCTTGCGGTGGAGGCGCAGTTCCTCCAGGAGATAGGAGTCCATGCGCTGGGTGAGCTGGGTGATGACGGCGAACTGGTGGTCGTTGAGCTTGCGCAGCGTGGCGATGCTCTCGTTCGCCTGGGCGAGCAGTTGGTCGTCCACGGTGCGCTCGCGCTCGATGCGGCTGAGCAGTTCGGCCTTCAGGCCGTCCATCTCCGGCTTGGTCGGCAGGATATTGAGGCGCGCCTCGACGCGCGTAACGCGGCCGGAGAGTCGCCACAGGTTCGCGGCGGCGACGATCATGAAGAGGATCGCCACGCAGATGCCCTCGACCACGTAGCGGTCGGCAAAGAGCACCGCAGCCGGGCCGAGCGGGGACGTGAGATGCGGGCAGGTCATTGCGCACCCGGCCCTCCTTCCTGCGGCGGAGTCGGCGGCTGAGCTTCGCGGCTTTCGATGGTGACCAGCAGAGCGCGGTATTTGATCTCGGCTTCCTGGAGCGTCACCATCGCGCGCGTTTTTTCGCTCTCGGCCTCAGTGCGGCGGGCATCGAGCAGCGTGTTGCGCTCGGTGAGCTGGCGCACCTGGTCTTGCAGGCTCTTGATGACCTGGACATTGGCGTCCACTGCACCCTTCACCATCTCAATCTGCGCGAGTTCGGTTTTGTCCGTCCGCGCAAACAGTCGGGTGACCAGCGCCAGCGCCAGCGCCGCGACGAAGCCGATGATCGCCGGCAGCCACGCCGCGCCAGGGACTCCCGATTGGGTCGCGGCTTCGGCGAGCAAAATGGGGGAAGAAAGCGAATACATCACGAGCGACGACGGGTGCGGAGTTGGTAAAACAGGGCGGCGTGCGACCAAGCGAACAACCCAAACGTGGCCCAAGTGCTGGTGCGCGGATGCGCGAGCACAAAAGCGGCGATGATCGTGGTCCAAAAAGCAAAGCCGAGCAGGGCGTTGCACATTCGCCACAACCGCACTTGGGTCAGTAGCCCGCCAAGCTGCGAAAACCCGATGACGAGCGCGAGGCCGCCCCAAAGATTCTCACCATCCAGCCCGAGCTTCGTGGCGACTTCCTGGAGCACCTCAAAGCCGGCGACGCTGGAAAAAGAATTCAACGCGATCACCAGCGCGCCCCAGACGAGCGCCGTGAGGCAGCCCTTGCGCTCAAGATCGAGATCAAGGAAAAACAGGCGCGCGAACGCGCTGAGCAGACTCATGGCTTCACGGTCCCCACGTAAAATTCCGGGAGGCCGACTTCGCGGCGCAGCAGGCGCACGCGGTCCAGCCAGCCGGCGAGGTATTTGTCGCGGAAAATCCGCCCGTCGATTTCCTCCGGCCGGGCGTGGTAGTAGGCTTCTCGCCGACGCAAAATCTCCAGGATCACGGCCGGCGTGGTGGTCCCGTCGAGGTGCTGCACCTCGGTCAGCGTGAGCGGGCCGAAGAGGCCGTCCGCGTTGAGGTGCAGGGCGCTTTGCAGCCAGCGCACCACCACTCCCATGCCAGGGTTTACTGCGGTATCGAGCAGCACGGTGGCGAGGCTGGCTTGGTTCAGCACGTCGCCCCGGATGGCCGCCCATTCGATGCGGTGATAGAAGTCCACCGCTTCGGCTTCGGTGAGCGCGGCAACCTCGCTGTCCTTCAGCTTGTGTCCGCGCGCGTCGATGCCGTATTTCGTGGTCCCGCCAGGGTCGCTCGGGTCGCGCTCAACGCGGACCTGCCCGTTCCTGTCCAACTCGATTTCGCGCGCCAGCACGAACGCCACCGCTGCGGCGAACGACGCACCGTAGCGGGCGACATACACGGGTCGGTAGTAGCGCGCGACTTCAGGACTCATGGCTGGATCAGGCTTGGTTCGTTGTGTATTCCACGACCACGATCTGCCAATCCGGGGTCAGGTCATCGGAGTTGGCGGGATGGGCGGAGGAAATGACGGCTGTGCGGCCGGCGCGGGCTTCGGCGAAGGCGATGGCTGCCGCGTCGCTCGGCGCGCCCTGCACGTAGAGCAACCCAACAGAGGGTGTCCCCACGGCATAGTCGCCAGCAAACACTAGGATGACCAAGCGCAGGGGCGTGTGCGGCGGAGGCCGGTGGGAGTGGTGATGATCCGCCGTCGGGATACAGAATTGGGCGAGGACGAAATGGGCGGAGCCGGCACTGGCCTGGGTCGGGGGCAAATAGGGCGCCGCGCCGGCTTCCACGCCGGTGGCAATCGCGTTGAGATAGTTGAGCGTGGCCGTTGCGTTCGCGCTCTGGCTCAATGACGGGTAAATCGTCGCATAGACGCCCCCGACCAGGGTTGCCAGGCTTTCGTAGCTCGGACTCAGATTCTGGCCGCCGAACTGGCGTAACCCTTGGGTGAGTTGATCGACGCTCAGCGCCTGGCCGGCGGACAAGCTGCGCAACGCACCCGAGATAGTATAAGCGTCGGCCGCAATGCGATTTCGCTGCGCGCCCGGCTCGACCGCCAGCAGCGAGCCTTGCACTGCGATCTGCGCGGCCAGTTGCGCGGCAGCCGGAGTAACTTTGAAGCTCGGCGAGTTGCCCGTGCCTGGGCCACCCGGCGAGGCCGCTGTTGGGTTGGTGGCGGCGGGACCGCTGCAAGCGGGTAAAAAACAGAATGCGCCGAATGCGAGAAACCCGGCGATGAGTATTGCGTTGGCGAACGTGCGAGGTCGTGGATTCATTTCGATTTTAGGACTGCGGTTGGGTTGGTGGTGATGGTGGCAGCGAAATTGGCGGCGCAGGCAGCGCCAGCGGCGCCGGCGGCGGAGCGGCGAGCGCGATCTGGTTGATGCGGTTGTCCTGCGAATTCAGCCGGCCGCTCTGGGCCTCCTGGCGCAGGTGCAACGCATCGAATTGCGCCTTCAAGCTGGCGAGCTTGGGTAACACGACGGCGGCGAGACCAAGCACGCCGGTAAGCACGATGCCGATGGCGGAAAGCCACGCGGTTGCGGTCGAGGAAAATTGTTCTGGAGTCATGGAGCAGCGGCGGAAAACAGCAGCGGCGGAGCGATGAACGGAGGCCCCGGATTCCCCCTCCAGAGGTGAGCCGGAGCCTCCGTCGTTTCGCTGCTGCTCGGATTCCGCCTTAACGCCCGCCCATTATGCGTTGCAAGATTTTTGTCTAAAAAAGACATATTTTTCTTGTTTTTGTCCCCACGCTGGGGACATTCTGCCGTTCTCCATGCCGCTTTCGCCCAACGAAGAAGTCATCCAAACCCGCTGCGATCTTGGCGTAAGCCAGAGCAAGTTTGCCGACTTGTTGGGGGTATCGACCAAGTCGGTGCAGAACTGGGAACAATTCGTTTGCCGGCCTTCCGCCGCTGCGCTGTCCCTGGTGCGAATGGCGGCAAAAAAACAACCCGCTGCTCCTGTCCAATGAACCAACAATCCGCCCCTGTCTCACGCGCCGCCGATCCGCTCGCGCGCGCCGAAACCTCCATGACCGACCGCACGCTCTTCGCCGCGCTCGGCCTCAATCTTTTCGATGTTGCAACCGGCGTCGAACACTTCGTCGGTGAAGTAATCGAGCCGCACCGTTCGCGGGTGAAAATCTGGGTGTGTTGTATGCCCGCGCAGTTCTGGAAATTCGAGATTTACTGCATCGATTCCGACAGGACCACGACGCTCTCCACGGGAAGCGGGAACATGAAGAATTTTTGGCCCTTCGTCCGACAGGTCACCGCTGGCATGATGGTAGTCGATTCGATCAGCCAACCATGTTCCGCTGCGGCCTGAAAATCGTTGTTCTGCTTTTCGCCTTTTGGGGATTTCTCACCTTGTGTTTTCTCGCCCTCTACATGGCTGGATGGTTGCCGAAAAAGGTCGAGAAATCGACCCGCGCGGCTGTGCGGATTTTCAAAGCGGAATGGCGGCGCGCTAAGTAACAAATTCCCGCATGCAATTCGTCGCTCCCCAGCCCTTCGAGGAAGCCGTTCAGAAGTTCGGCGAACGCACGCCGATTGGCGCGTTGCTGAACTCGACGCAATGGCGCGACGAGGTGCCCGTGGCGTTACGCGAGCGTGCGTTTTTTTCCGCCAACGTGGAGAGCATTCGTTTCCTCCAGCGTGCTCAAGATGCGATCAAAAATTTTCTCGTTTCGGCGCGCGATCCTGACACCGGCGCGTTGCGGACCGGCAGTCGCGCGCAGTTCGTTTCGCTCATGCAAAATTTCGCGTTACGCGAAGGTATGGGACCGCTCGATCCGAAAGACAAAGGCGGGCTGAATGACATCACCTCGGAATCAAGGCTGGGTCTGATTTTCGACACCAACGTGCGCGCCGCGCAGGACTTCGGAAATTGGAAACAAGGCATGGACCCCGCGGTGCTGGATGAGTTCCCAGCGCAGCGTTTCATTCGCGTGCGCCGAGTGCGCAAACCGCGCCCGTATCACCAGGCCGCGCTAGGCCAGGTGCGGCTGAAAACCGACATCGATTATTGGGTGTCTCTCAACCGCGATTTTCGTGTGCCCTGGGGACCGTGGGGATACAACAGCGGATGCGATGTGGAGGACGTGGACCGGGCGGAAACCGAGCGCCTGAAATTGCTGCGCAAGGGGCAGGCCGTGCGGCCGGTGGACAAGAAATTCAACGACGGTTTGCAGGCTTCGTTGCGTGGCATCGAAGCGGCAATGATCGAGAAGCTGAAGGCCGTGTTTGGTGCCCAGGTGCGGATCACTGGCGATACGATCCATTGGGCCGGCCAGCAGCCTCCGCCGACGCCAAAACCGCCGCGTGTGCGCAAGCCCACGACCGGGCCGGAACCGGAGCCGCCAGCCGCTCCTCAAGAGCCTCAATCCGTCGCCGAGTTACTCGTCAAAGCGAAGCTCGATCCCAAAGCAGAAAGGGCGACGCCGGAGCAGATGCAGGCGCTCGTGGCTGGCCTGAAAAAAACGTCGCCACGCCAAGCGGCCGATGTGCTGCGCTCGGTCTCGGTGCCGCGTTCCGGGGGTTACACGAATATCACTCGCGCGCGTATCACAGAGATGGTGCAGGGGCTGCTCGATTTCCTGCCGCGCGCGGTCGCCGATAACCTGCCGGCCATCGATCTCCAAGTGAAGACATCGCTGAGCGGTGCGCTTGGTGATTACAACAAAGCGCTGACTCGGCTGCGACTTAACGGCACCGCGCTCGACGGCGATCTCACCGGCCTGCGCAAGACGCTCTGGCATGAGATGACGCACTGGATGCACGACCACGGACCGCAGGCATTTCGGGATCGCATTCGTGCGCTGTTTTCCGCGCGCACCGATGGCTTCAAAGAGCCGCTCGTGACGCTGAAGCCTTGGAACAGTCCAAAGATCAAAGGCTACGAAGACGACTTCACGGATCGCGTCGGCGACAGCTACGCGGCGCGCGTGTATCCTTGGGAGGACGCGAGCAACCCGGCGGGGTTGGAGATCGTCACCCGCCACTTGGAAAAACTCGCGCTCGACCCCGTGGTGCTCGCCAGCCACTGGAACTTCAAAAGCCCGAAGACGGGCCGATTCGCTTGGCGCGAAGCCTTCCTCGAATCACTCCACATTTTCTTCCCATGAGAACCATCACCGCGACCCTCACTTACCAAGGCGGAGACACGCTGACGGGCCTGCTGAGCACGGATGCGCCTGAGCTCGGTGCGCCTGTCGCCTGGACAGGCGACGCCGCGCGCATCGCGGCGCTGCCGGCGCCGCTGCGGGCAGAGCGCTGCCAGGTGGACGAGCTGCTCGCCTACGCCGAACTGCACGCCGAGGAAACCGGCGCGGCGTTTAGCTGGGCATCGCAGGGCAAGTATGAATTGATGGCGGTTTAGTTCCAGCGGAACACCCAGAAATGGGCTTATCTTGCGGCGATTTTTTCGGGCAAATCCACGTAGTCGCTGTTTGAGTCGGCAAGGTTGCGATTCGTCAAACTGACTGGCGCTTTGCCGCCAGCTTGCGCGGCGACTGGCACCAGCCAAAAGTATTTCTCCGTGGCGTAGCCAACGCGGCGCTCCGCCTGGGCTGCGAGCGCGTAGTTCCCGGCGGGCACCTCGACAGAAAAGTGACCGTCCGCATTCGTGGTGGCTGTCCGCAGCGCGCCGGGCAGTTCGGTGAAACGGACGCGGCCCGTTCCGCGTCGCTCACGGAGCGCATCGATCTCAGCGGTTTGCAACACTCGCACCTCGATGGCACCGAGCTTGATGGATTGAGCGCCCTTGGTGACAATGAACACGTCGCCTTCGATGGTCGCAGGCCGTTGCGCGCAGGCCATCGGAGTCAGCATCACGACGCAGGCGAGCACTTGGGGAATGAAGATGAGCGCTTTCATGTGAGTTTTCCTACTACAACACCCTGCACTTGGAGCAGGTTTTTTGGCACCATGCGGGGAGGGAAGTCGGGGTTCTCGGGGCGCAGATACACCTCGTTGACACGATCCACATAGGTCTTAAGCGTCACCTCGGTTTCGTCAAACAGCGCGGCGACGATGGTGCCGGTGCGCGGCTCTCTTTTCGTAGTCAGCAAGACGATGTCGCCGTCGTGGATTCCCTTGCCCGACATCGACTCCCCGTGAACGCGCAAAGCGTATTCCACGTTCACCGCCTGGCGTTTCGGCACCGCGACGTATTCCTCGGTCTGTTGGATGGCGTCCTGCGGTGCGCTCGCCGGGATCGCGCCGAGCAGCGGCACGAGCTGATGATGGTGCGGAAGACGGAGCACGCGGTCGGGCTTGGGCGGCTCGGCACGACGCTGGTGCTGGCGGCGCTCCAGTTGCCGATAGGCCAGATCGACAAAGCCTCGCACGAGCACCGTTTCGTCAAACCCAGCGTGCTCAAGAATATAGCTGAGCCTCTCGGCGAGAGTCGGCGCGGGCCGCACTTCGTCCGCTGCGTTTCCGTCGCGCCGGGCAACCGCGCGGCCGTCGGCCTTCCCTTTCGATCCATCGGAGGGTGGCTCCTCATGCGCCGCTTGTCGGCGGCCTGACGCCCTTGCTGGCGCAGCGTCCGTCGCTTGAACGCTGAGTCGCTGAGGAGCGGTGCGGATCAATTCCAGCGTCCCCTCGCTCGCCTCCTGATAGCCTTTGCGCAGCTTATACATGGTGGCCGGGCGCACCAGGGCGAGTTCGGCGAGGCGGTCATAAGACAGGCCGGTTTCGGCACAAATGCTTTCGATCAGCGCCACCTGGTAGCGCCGCTTTTTCGGGTCGGGTGCAGGCGCTTTCTTCCTCACGCGCGACTTTTTTTCATTTTCCATAAAATTTCGCTTGCTGTCTTTTTTAGATTGTTGTCTAAATAAGACATGCCTGGTGTGACATCTGACACGAGCAAGACAATAGAGCGCAAACGCTGGCACCGGCTCAAGGGAAATCTCATGGCGCGCTACGGGATGATTACCGAGGCGAGCCATCAGCTTGGCCTGAGCGTTAGCACGCTGCGGCAGGCAAGCACTCCCGGCAAAATGCCGCGCGCGCGCGCCAAACTGAAGGAGGCAGGGCTGCTCTGACCATGACCGAAGAAACCTCCAGTTTCGTTCGCACTTCCATCGCGCTCGCGCGTGCGCACCTGCCGTATGGCGATTGCGTCGCCTACCTGCGCGAGCTGGCGATCTCACTCGACACGTATCAGGAGCCGCTCGCCCTAGTGCGGGCAACCATCGCGTCGCTCACAGAATCGGACGCACAGCTCCAGCTCATCGCCACCGGGCAGATGCGGCTCGATTTCCAAGCCACGCCGGGCCGCGCCATCAAACCTTCCCGCGTGCGGGTAGCCCGCCGGAAAACGTCGAAACGATGAACATCCTACCTGACCCAAAGGTGATCTGCCCCATGTGCGACCACCCGTCTGCGATGTCCGAGCAGAGAGTCCGGTTCGCTCATGGCGAGATCGAATGGGAATGCCCGCACTGCCTCCAGTGGGTAAGCCACGACGATGAAGTCGCCGGCTTGCTCACCCCGGAAGAAGTGGAAGCAGAAATGGAGGTGGCCGCTTGAGCGCCCAACTCGCTACGCTCTCTCTCGACCCTGCGTTGGCCCAGGGCAGCGAGCTGACGGCCGCCGAATGGTGCCAACTGCTCGGTTACAAAAAGCAATCTTTCGCGGGTCGCCGCATCCCCGTCGCCGGGCAAGTGCTGAGCAACGGCGGGTTGACAAAAACGTATCGCTTCAGCGATCTGCCGGCCGACTACCAGGAGACGCTCCAGGCGCTCCGCCAGCGCCAGGGCTGCCGCACGTTCGCCGCCCTGCTCGATGTGCGCGAGGTCGAGGCCGAACGCTGGCAGCCAGCGCGTGAGCTGGGCACGCTGGCCTCGGCCACGCAGACGCTCGCCGAGCTGCGCAAAGCCGCGCTCTCGATCTACTGGCAAACCTACGAAGCCGACCCGCACGACGGCCGCGCGACGCTGCGCACGCAGGCGCGCTGGCTGGAAGTTATTGGCAAGCCGATTTGCGCGCGCAACGTGCGCCGCTGGGTGAAGGCCATCGAAGCGCGTGGCGGCCCGGATAACGCGCCGATTGAAGCCTACGCTGGGTTGAAGAGCGAGCACGGCAAGTGCGTGCCGCATCCGAATGCGCGCCGCGAAGAGAAGCTACAAATTCCGCGCGAGCTGATCGAGGCATTCAAGTGCGCCTGCACCAAGGTGGGCCAGGAGCACATCCGCAACGCCTACCGCGAAACCGTCGAGCTGCCGTGGCTCCAGGGGCTCGTGGTGCCGGGCGTCGGCGTCCGGCCCGAGCCGGGCGCGAAGTTTCCCTTTACCTTCGCTCAACTGCGCGACTTCGCGCCGAGCAAAGGGGCGCGCCAGTTGCGCACCCAGGGCAGCGCCGCCGCGCGCCGCGACTCGCTGCCGCACGGCCGCAACACGCGCGCGTTCCTGCACCGCGCCGAGCGGCTGCTCATCGACGACAGCCGCATCAACATCATCGCCACCGACGATCTCACCGGCCGGCCGGTGGAGTTGCGCTGCCAGTTCCTGCTCGATGTCGGCCCGCTGAGCCGCATCGAGGGCTTCGTGGTGCGCGAAGTCGGCAACATGCGCGCGACGGACACCGACGCGCTCATCGCTCGCGCGTTGCGCCACGGTTGCGGGTTGGCAGCGCCCGGCGCCGGCTACCGCACGACGATCCGTTTCGAGCGCGGCGCGGTGGCCTGCTCGGGCGACCGCGAGCGTTTTCTGCTCAGCTCGTTCCCGGAGACCCTCGCCATCGACCGCACCCGCATGCTCGGCGGCCGGGCGTTCGCGGGCGACTTCCAGCAGAGTTCGAGCGGCGACTGGATGGGCAAGAGCCACGTCGAGTCGTTCATGCGCACGCTGGCCTATTTCCTCCAGCACGTGCCCGGCCAGCGCGGCGGCACGTATGCCCGCCAGCCGGGGGCGCTGGGCCTGAAAGGCCGGCAGGCGGGCACCGGCTCGCTCTTATATACCAGGGGCAGCCAGGTTCACCGGGGCGCGCTCACCGCGTTTGCCGAGCGGGCGATGGCGGTGTTCGAGGGCGATCTTGACGCGAAGATCGCCGCATGGTCCGAGCACGGCGGCGTCTGCGGCCCGGCGCCGGAGAAACTCCCGCACGGGCGGCTCAAGGTCGATGCGCTCTACCCGGTTTCCTGGGTGATCGACGCGGTGAAGGCGTTCGTCGCCTACTACAACCAGCGCACCGACCACCGCATCGAAGGGGCGCGCCGGATCGAGGAGATTTGCCCCGAGACGCGCAAGCTGCGGCACCGGGTGGAAAGCCCGGACGAACGCGCAGCCTGGCTGCACGCCCATTGCCCCACGGAGCGCATCAGCGCGGCGGCCTGCGCGCGGCTGCTCCTGCGCGCCCGGCCGGTCACGGTGGGCAAGAACGGGGTCACCGTGAAGGTGGCGCCGTTTGGCGACCTGCGGTTCTGGAAAGAGGGGAGCATCGTTTGCGGCGCAGCCGGGTTGCTCTGCTCAGGCGAGAAGAAGCTCACCGCTCTGCTGGACGAAGAAGCGATCCGCCACGCGCAGACTCCCGAGGAGTTGCGCCGCTGCGAACTGCTCATCGTCGGCAACACCGCGGAAGCCTTGGCGCGCGGCGAACCCGCCCGGTTCTGGGAAGCGCTCCCGCTTTACGAAGTGCCGAGCCTCAACGATCCCGCCGCGCTCGCCCGCCAGAACGAGATGATGCAGCGCGAGCGCGACCGGCTGGCCGCCGAGATGGTGATGGCCGCCGGGCCGGAGATCGTGCGCCAGGCCGGGCACCTGCGCTCGGACCTTAGCGCGCTCCAGGCGGTCGTGGTGGCCAACGACGGCGCACGCCGCGCCACCGCGCCCGACAGCTCGTTTTTGCGCGTGCTCAGCGCTGCCGCCGAGGGCGGTGACATCGAGCCGGCGGATGGGGATGCCGAGATGCCTGGCGAGGGCGCCACGCCCGCCAGCCGACACGACCAGATGCAGGACGCCGTGAGCGCCTATGCCGCCAGTCTCGCGGCTCAATTCGCCGCGCCGAGCGGGGAGCAGCACTGACCATTTTCCGCCGACCCACCATTGGCCCTACCGCAGTCCGCAACCACCAACCCAACCGCAGACCACCAGACATGCACACCCTAATCCCGCAAGACCAAATCGACGCGCTCGTCGCCGATCCGAACTACCGGACGCCGCCGACCCGCAAGCGCGAAATCGCCGACCACATCGTCGCCCAGGCCCCCGACGTGCAGCAGAAGCTCCGCGAACTCTGGCTCGACAACAGTTTCAACCCCGAGGAACGCCGCTTCGTGGCTGCGCTCTTCGGCGGCGCTGAGGAGACCGTCGTCGTTGACCCAGCCACGGCCACACCAGCGGAACTCGCCGCTGTCGCGCAACCCGCCGCTGGTAAGGGCAAACCCCGCCCGAGCCAGGCCGCGCACGCTCCCGCCCCTACCGGTGCCGTCGCGCCGACCTCCTGAGTCACCACCGGGTCTCCACCGTTTCGCCGCTGCTCTCATGTCCTCCAATCACCACGCCCCGGCCGGCGCCGATCTCGACGCCGCGCCCGAACGCTACCTCTCCCACAGCAGTGTCTGTGGCATCCATATCGGTCTCCACGTCATCTGCCGCATCGCGCGCGCCCTTCCCGAGCCGGACGGACGCGCGATGATCTGGCTGCACAACTATGCCCGGCTGCGCCGGCTCACCGCCGACGCCCTCTGCACCGAGGCCGGTCTCACGATGGCGCATATCCGCGCCGCACTCACCGACCCGGAACTGGCCGCAGACGAGCGCGACTGCTTCACCGCCGCCGTCCAAGTCCTGCGCGCGAAGTTTGAAGCCACCATCCCGGCGCTGTATCTCTCGCAGCCGACCCAGACCGTGGCCAAGGCGTTCCGCTTTGCCCTGCGTCACAAGAAGCTTGTCGAAGTCATCGGCCTCAACCGCACGGGCAAGAGCGAAAGCGCGCGCGTGCAATACTGGCGCAACCTGGACCGGTGCGTCTGGTTCGACGTGCCGGCGGAGGAGAGCGACCGCGATTTTTACGCCGGCCTCGCGGAGGAACTCGGCATCGCCGCCGCGCGCAACACCCGCAGCCGCTGCAATCAGCTCCGGCTCCAGATCGCCGCCGTCTTCGGCAGCGGGCTGATCGACACGCTCATCCTGGACGAGGCGCACAACCTCTGGCCGACGAACCCGGAGGCCAAGCCCAAGCGCCTGGAGTTCGCGCGCGTGAACATCCACCGCGACGGCGCCGTGGGCATCGTCGTGCTCGCCACGCCGCAGTTCTCCACCTCGCTTCAGAAAGTGATGGACGAAAGCCCGCGCTTCGCCCCTGGCCAGTATGACGGGCGGGTGGTGCGCTACCACCTCCAGGAGACGATGAGCGATGAGGACCTGGCCGGCGTCGCCCGCTGGCACGCGCCGGAGTTCAGCGACGAGATGATCGCGCAGCTCGTGCTCGGCGCGAAAGCGCAGGAGGGATTCTGCGGCTTGATGGTCAACATGATCCTCCTGGCGCGCGAGCAAGCCGAGGACGACGGCCGCAAGGCGGTGACGCTCGCCGACGTGAAAACGGCGGGTGCCATGATGGCGCGCGGATCGCGCATCGAACGGCTGGCCAAGGAGCAACTCGCGCGGCAGCAGCAGGGGGGAGGGACACCCGCGCTGGTTCCGACACTCCGCTCACCTCAGCGCCGTCGCCACAACGGCCACGTCACCACTCTCCGGGTCTGACCCTTCTGTGACATGGAACTACTGCTTTTAATGCCGCCGCCGGCATCGCGCTCTCGCAGCATCAGGCGCCACTTCGCAAGCCTGCAAGTCGGCCAACCGGTGCTGGTCCAATGCCCTGGTGGCCCCGGTTTGTTTCGCGGCACCCTGGTGGAGAAAACCGTCCACCTGAATGAGCGGCCGGCGCCTCGCAATTACCACCTGCTCTGGGTGAAGCACGCCGGGGGCACCGGCTGTTTCTGGCCAACCCAAGTGCTGGCAAAACGCACCCGCATCAAGTCATGAGAACGAAAACCGGAGATCGCATCGCCTCGATCCTGCGCCGCCACGTCGGCCGCGAGGAAGCCATCGGCGCGCCGGACATCTGCCGCGAGCTGGGCTGGCCGCTCAAACGCGAGCGCGAGGTGCGCCGCATCATCGCCGACCAGGCGCCGCTCTGGGAGGGCGTGCTGGTCTGCGCGAAGCCGGGCGACGGCTACTTCGTCGCGTCCAACATCGATGAGGCCCAAGCCTACCAGAACTGGCTCAACGATCTGACGAACAAAGCGGCGCTCAAGTCGTCCGCTTTTCGCCTCAGCGCCGCCGCGATGGGCCTGCACCTGGGCAATGAATTTCCCCGCCTGGCGAACGCAGCCTAACCCATTTATGAGCGCATCCAAAATGGGAGCAAAGGTTCAGTTTTGCGGGCACGACGGTTGGTTCATTGCCGACATCTTCGAGGTCGCAGGAGCGAACGTGGTCCGAGCAACTAGGGAGGTGAATGGCGGGAACCTGAATCGACCGGCGAAAGGCGCCACCCACCATCTGGAAGACTTTCCCAAGCCTGGATTCTGGCGCCCCGATCTCGGTGTGTTTGTCGTGCCCAAGTCCCAAGTCAAAGAGCTATGAGCACACCCGCCGCTTCTCCCATCCCGATGGTGCCTGTCATGCTCGCCTGCGGAGCGACCGTCGATGTGCCGACTGTGCTCTGCGACGACAAGACGTTTCTCGATCTCTACAACACGTTTTACCTCGCAACCGGTGGCGCGACGGACCTCGGCGAACCTTGGGCCGAAGGCGTGGACGAAGAGGCTGCCGACGCGGCGCAGACCGCGCTGATCGCCTACGCCGCCGCCCGCGCCTGGAAGCTCTCGCCCGAGCAAATCCGCGACCCCTCCCTGGGGGATTCCATCTGACCCATTTTATGCCTAAAACTGACGCCAAAACCGCCCCGCCTCCGAAACGCCTAGTCGCGCGCCGACCGCGCGCCACTGCCCCCGCGCCGCCGCCGCCATCTGCCCCGGTGGCCGTCCACGACGCCAGCTCGCTGGACCACACCCAGGCTCTTACCACGATGCAGGAGCTAACCGAAATCCATCACGCGCTGGTCAAGCTCGGCGCCACGATGAATGGGCAGATTGCCAGCGCGCTGAAACGGCATCTCAAGCGCTACGCCGAACTCCAGAGCGCCTATGTGGGGCTGGAGCAAATCCTGGAGAGGATCGTCCGCTCGCACCCGGAATGGTTCACCGCAAAGAAGTCGCTGAAGAGTCCTTACGGCACCGCCAAGCTGCAAAGCAGCACGAGCTTGGTGCCTGACGACGAGTCACTGGCTATCGAGCGTATTCAGATCGCCGCGAAGCACGACCCCGAGAT
>CAXTRS010000010.1:0-29217 GCA_964246635.1 uncultured Chthoniobacterales bacterium
GTGCCGGCCGCCGCACCCGAGAGCCCCGTGCTGCTGCTGCTGCCGCCGCCGATGCCCGTGCTGGTGTCGCCGCTGCCGGTGCCGACGGTTTCGTTTTTCGGATACGCGATGCGCCGGTGCAGCATGCTGGCGAGCGTGAAGCGGAAGCTCTCGGCGACTTGTTGCAGCTCCCGGAAGCTCAGGTCGCAGGCATCGAGCTGATGATCGGCCACGCGGTTGTCGATGATGTCGTTGACGAGCTGCTCGATGCGCTGCGGGGTCGGCTTCTCCAGCGAACGCGAGGCGCTTTGGATCGCATCGGCGAGCGAGATGATTGCGCACTCCTTGTTCTGCGGCAGCGGGCCGGGATAGCGGAAGTTTTCCTCGCGCACCTCGGGGATGTCTTCCTCCCGCATCCGGGTAATCTTGCCGCCGAGCCGCGCGTCTTCCTGCTGCTGGAGCGCGCGTTTGTAAAAATAGTAGATGATCGAGTTGCCGTGGTGCTGCTGGATGACGTCGATGATCTGCTGGTTGAGCTTGTGCTTGAGCGCGAGATCGACGCCCTCTTTCACGTGCGCGATGATAATGAGCGCGCTCATCGTCGGCGCGAGATCGTCATGCGGATTCTTGCCGTCGAGGGGTTGGTTCTCGGTGAAATAATCGGGCTTCACCAGCTTGCCGATGTCGTGAAAATAGGAGCACGTCTGGCACATCAGCGCGTTGGCGCCGATGGCTTCCGCGGCGGCTTCCGCGAGACGCGCGACCTCCTGGCTGTGGTGATAGGTGCCGGGCGCTTCGAGGGCGAGTCGCTTGAGCACGGGATGATTAAGATCGGCCATCTCGAGCCAGGAAATGTCTGTCGTCGTGTGGAAGGCGCCTTCGAGAACCGGCAAGAGGCCGCTGACGATCACGGCGGTGAGCAGCGAGCCGCCGAACGCGACAAGACTTTGCTCGCCGACGAGCGTCCAGTTCGTTTCGCTGAACGTCAGCCAGTTGATCTCGATGATGCCGAAGCTCAGCGCCAGCATCCAGACGGCCGCGCCGACGAAAACTCCGGCGCGCAGGAGCTGCCCGCGCCGGCGCACCTGGCGGGTGGCGAAGACGGTGACAAACCCGCTGATGAGGCTCATCGCCAGAAACGCCGCATCGACGCTGCGCCACAACGCCGCGCCCCAAAGGCTGAGGTAAATCGCCGCGTAAATCGCCGGGTTGCGCCCGAGCAAAACCGAAATCACCAGCGGCGCCAGTGCATACGGGAACAGCAGAAACACAAAGCGGTCGCTGACGATCCGCGCCGCGCCGCCCTCGGCGAGGACGTGAACAACTTTGACCAAGGTCAGATGGATCAGGCAAGTGCCGAAGAGCAGCGTCAGCCGCGAGTTGCGCGTGAAGGTCAGCGGATGGTTGATCCAAAGCTGCACGAGCGCGGTGAGAAACACCAAAAGGACAAAGAGATACCGCTTCGCCTGCTCGGGTTGCTGGCCGTAAAAAACGAGCAGCGCGAGTCCAGCGGCGAACAGGAAAAAGATCAGCGCCTTGAGCGGTCCGCTGGTCTCGAGCGAACGCCAGAGCTCATTGTTGGACTGCCGGCGGCGCGACTTGCGGCAGGCGAAGCCTTTCTTCACCAGCTCCTTCTTGCGCCACGTTGAAAACATACTCATGGGGTGGAAATCCACTGGGGTAGAATGTCGCCCGGGGCGGTTCAGCGTGCGAGAGAATTCTTGCCCCGGCGCTCCGGCTCGCGGTCGGCTTCGCGGGGCGAAGCACCGTCGCCGTAGCGATGGGCGCGATAGGCGCGGATGATGGATTGGACCAGCTCGTGACGCACCACGTCGCGCTCCTCGAAATAGGTGAAACCAATGCCGCGCGTGTCCTTTAGCGCCTGGATTGCCTCGACGAGGCCACTGCGCTTGTTCGCCGGCAGGTCGATCTGCGTGCGGTCGCCGGTGACCACGCATTTGCTCCCCTGCCCCATGCGAGTGAGAAACATGAACATCTGCTCGGTGGTCGTGTTTTGCGCTTCGTCGAGCACGATGAAGGCGCTGTCGAGCGTGCGCCCGCGCATGTAGGCGAGCGGCGCGATTTCGACCATGCGTTTCTCCATGTAACGCTGGAGCTCCTCGGGATCGAGCAGGCTGTGGAGCGCGTCGTAGAGCGGGCGCAGATACGGGAAAATTTTCTCCTGCAAATCGCCCGGCAGGAAACCGAGCGCTTCACCGGCCTCGACCGCGGGCCGGGTGAGAATGATGCGGCCGACCTGCTCTTTTTTCAGCGCCTGGAGCGCCGCCGCCATCGCCAGATAAGTCTTGCCGGTGCCCGCCGGGCCGACGCCGAAAACGATGTCGCGGCTGGCGATGTTGCGCAGATATTCAAGCTGCCCGGCGGTCTTCGCGACGACCGGCGGCCGGCGGGCGCTCGTTTGAATTTTGATCGACGCGAGCGAGGACAGCTCCGGGTTGGTCGTGCCGCCGTCTCCGGCGCTGATGGTTTCCGCGACCGAGCGCAGCGCATACAGAAATTCGTGCTTGCGGATCGGCAGCCCTTTCGCGCGCGCTTCGTCGAGTTGCGCGAACACGCGGCGCGCTCCATCGACTCCCGCCGCCGGGCCTTCCAGCCGCAGCCAGCCGTCGCGCGCGGTCGCTTTGACGCCGAGCGTTTCCTCAAGCGTTTTCAGCAGCCCCGGCTCGTTGGCGTGGAGGCCCTGCAACGCGCGGCCGCTTTCAAATTGCAACGTTTGCACGACCGGCGCCGGTGTCGCGCTTTCCTCCGCCACCGCAGGCGGTTCCCCGGGCTCTGTCGTTGAGGCTGCCGTAAGAATTCCCTCCTCAGCGAGACGATTCGATGCCATGCGAGGACTTGCGCCGCGGCTGGCTCGTCCATCCAGGACAGCGCAGCGGCTGGAGGATTTGCTTATTTATTTATAAGCATACACCAACCCCCACGGCGTCCGTTCCTCGGCGCTTTTCTCGACCTTGACGATCAGAAAATAAGTCCCCGTGCGCTTCGGCCGCACCGACGCTCCGGCAAACGCCCCGCCACCCTTCGACGCTTCCTTTTCCTTCTGCCAGCTCTTCTCTTCGACGAGGTTGCCGTCGCCATCGTAAATGTGGACGGATACTTTTGCGCCTTTGATGTCGGTGCCCATGCAGAACCAGTATTCGTTGCCCTTGAAAAGCTGGTGTGTGATGGCCTTCGCCTCGCCAGTCGGCAAGTCGCCGCCCCAGGTGTCCTCGCGCAACGTGTAGCCGCCCTTGATGTATTCGTCGATGGCCTCGAGGGCGAAGGTCAAGGAATCGTCCACGGTCGCGCGGGCCACCGGGGCAAGCGGGCCGAGGAGCAGCGGACACGCGAGGGCCAGCAGAAGACCGGCGAAGAGGGCGGAGCGGCGAAGAGAGCGTTTCACGGCAGCGAGATCAGAAGGAGGGACTCAGCGGGGAGAAAAGGAGCAGGTGGTTGTGAAAGAATCATCGGCCCAAGTCAAGGCGTGGATGCCTGCGCGGGGCTGATCGCCTTCATGAGATCGCTGGCGATGCCGTTGATGCGTTCGACGGCTTCTTTTTTGATGTCCGCGTTGGCGTCTGCGATGAGCGGGCGGATCTCGGAAAGCCCGGCTTGGAGCTTGGCGACGAGCTGATCTTTTTTGATGTTCGGGCGCATCTTGCTGAGCTGCGTGTCGAATGCTACGAGCAGGTCGGGCTGGTGCAAGAGCTCGGCGCGATCCGGGTTGTAGTCCTTGCGCACGATGTCGGTCAACGCCTCGGTGCCCCGCAGCCAGCCGCCCATGCTCACCAGCTCGCTCTCCTCGCGGTCCTGGAGCTTTTCCATCGCGCTCTTGACCTCGCCCTGCGTCTTGTCCAGCTCGCTGCGCACCTCGTTCCAGTCCCCGCGGTCGGCCGCCTCGATGATGCTCTGGGTGTGAGAGATGACGTTGGCGCGCACGCCCATCGCCGTGGCCAATTCCAGCACCCGGCGGCCGATCTTCTTGACCTTGTCGGCGTCCTTGGCCTGCACGGCCAGGAAGCCATCGGCCACGACCGTGCCAAAGAGCAGGGACAGGTGCGGCCGGCCGGAGTGCTTGGTCTTGTCATCGACGCGCACCTGGCTGGCCCAGGGCGGGGTGCCCAGCTTGTCGAGCGCCTTGAACACCTCGCTGGGCACCGGGATGACCACGTCGTCCACAGTCGTGCGCAGGCTCTTCACGTCGATTTTCTGCGGGGGATTGCCCGCGATATCCTTACTCTCGGCACGCGCCGGGACGACGACGGCGGCGCACAGGGCAAAAGCGGCGAGCGCGAACGAAAAAACTGGCATCTTCGGCGAAACTTTCATGGATTGAGGGGGCATCATGATGGCTGGAAGATCGGAATTTGCCCTGACCAGACCACAGCGGTGCTCTAACGTCAATCGTGAAAGCCGGCCCCCGCGGACGGATGCCGCGCCACCCTCTTTTTCCCGATGAAACCCCGGCGCCTGCGCGAGCTTCTCAACCGTTTTTCCGACCAGCGCCTGCTGGTGATCGGCGACCTCATGCTCGATGAGTTCATCTGGGGAAAAGTCTCGCGCATCTCGCCCGAAGCGCCGGTGCCGGTGGTCGAAGTCCAGGAGACCTCCTACTACCCCGGCGGCGCGGCGAACGTCGCGCGCAATTTACGGGTCGCGTCGATGTCATGGGCCTCGTCGGCACGGACGCGCACGGCGCGCAGTTGAAAACGCTGCTGGCCGAGGGCGGCATCGGCCTCGGGCTGGTGGAGGAGGACAGCGGCTGGCAGACCATTGTGAAAACGCGTGTCATCGCCCGGCAGCAACACGTCGTGCGGGTGGACCGCGAGAGCCGCGCCGCTCAGGGACTGCTCGCCGCCGCGCACGCACGCGCCCTGACCCACCTGCGGGAAGGCAACAATCTTGCCGGGTTTGACGCGATCATTCTCGAAGACTACGCCAAGGGTTTCCTCGATCAGACTTTCGTGGATGCGATCAGCGAGCAGGCGGCGTCGGCGGGCAAAGTGCTCGCCGTCGATCCGAACCCGCGCAACCCGTTGCACTGGCCAGCCGCCACCACGGTGAAACCGAATCGCAGCGAAGCGTTTGGCGCCGCCGGCCGGCCGCTGAGCGAACCGGTCGAGCCCGCAAGCGAAGACGCCGCGCTGCTCGAAGTCGGCGCCACGTTGCTTGAACGCTGGCGCCCGCAGTCGCTGCTCATCACCCTCGGCGAGGGCGGCATGATGCTTTTCGAGCCGGACCGTGCGCCGTTTCACCTGCCGACCCGCGCGCGGGAAGTCTTCGATCTTTCCGGCGCCGGCGACACGGCGATTGCGCTCTTCACCCTCGCGCTCAGCGCTGGCGCGAGCGCCGCCGAAGCGGCGGAAATTTCCAACCACGCCGCCGGCGTCGTTGTCGGCAAACTCGGCACCGCCACGCTGACTCCCGACGAGTTGATCGAGAGCTTTGAGCGGGATGAAGCCTAAGTGCGATGGGCGCTATCCTCGGCATCATCCCCGCCCGCTGGGGCGCGACCCGCTTTCCCGGCAAGCCACTGGCGCTCATCGCCGGCAAGCCGCTCGTGCAACGCGTCTGGGAGCGGGCGCAGCGGGCGCGACGACTCTATGCTGTGCTCATTGCGACCGATGACGAACGCATCGCCAATGCCGCCCGCAACTTTGGGGCGCAGGTCGTCATGACCGCGCCCGATCACCCCAGCGGCACCGACCGCATCGCGGAGGCCGCACGGCTTTTCGCCGCCGACCACAGTCCGGTTTCGCACGTCATCAATATCCAGGGCGACGAGCCGACCATCGACTCTGCGCTCATCGACCAGCTTGCGGAAACTCTCTCCGCCGACCCGGCATTGGACATGGTCACCGCCGCCACCCCGCTGCGCGATTCCGCGGAATTGCGCAATCCGAATTGCGTCAAAGTCGTGCTCGCCAAAAACGGGAACGCCTTGTATTTTTCGCGCGGTCCGATCCCCTGCCCCGCGGCCGCGAGCGCCGCCGACCCGGCTGTGACCTTCCCTTACCTGCGCCACCAAGGAATTTACGGATACACGAGCCAGTTTCTCGCCGAGTTCGTGCGGTGGCAGCCGTCGCCCCTGGAAAAAGCCGAGCGCCTCGAGCAGTTGCGCGCGCTCGAAAACGGCGCGCGCATTCGCGTGATCGTCACCGCGCCCGAATCGCTCGGCGTCGATGCGCCCGAGGACGTGGCACGCGTCGAATCGGCGCTCGCGCTGCAACTTGCCTCGGCGGCCTCGGGCGCGGACTCTGCCTCGGGCGATTCCTCCGATGACGCCGCGCCCTTTTCCCCAACGTCCACGACTTCATTATGAAATACATCTTCATCACCGGCGGCGTCGTTTCCTCGCTCGGCAAAGGGCTGGCCGCCGCGGCGCTCGGCACCATTCTCGAACACCGCGGCCTTAAGGTCGTGCTCCAGAAGTTCGACCCGTATCTCAACGTCGATCCCGGCACGATGAGCCCGTTTCAGCACGGCGAAGTCTATGTGCTCAACGACGGCGCGGAGACCGATCTCGACCTCGGCCACTACGAGCGTTTCACGAACTGCGTGCTCACCCGGCACAACAATCTCACCAGCGGGCAAGTCTATGAAACCGTCATCGCCAAAGAGCGCCGCGGCGATTATCTCGGCAAAACGGTGCAGGTGATCCCGCACGTTACCGACGAGATCAAGGCGCGCATCCGGCTCATCGAAAAGGAGCAGCCGCAGGCCGACATTCTCATCACCGAAATCGGCGGCACCACCGGCGACATCGAGGGTTTGCCCTTTCTTGAGGCGATCCGCCAGTTCACGCTCGAAGTCGGCCCGGAGAATGCCATCGTCATCCACGTCACCTTGGTGCCGTTCATCAAAGCGGCGGGCGAACTGAAAACGAAGCCGAGCCAGCAAAGCGTCGCGCGCCTGCGCGAGATCGGACTTCAGCCGCAAGTGCTCATCTGCCGCTGTGAACATCCGCTGGACGACGACATCCGCGGCAAGCTCTCGATGTATTGCAATATTGCGCGCAAAGCCGTCATCGAAATGCGCGACGTGCCGCACACGATTTACGAAGCGCCGATCCTCCTGCACATCGAGCGGCTCGACCAGACCGTGTGCGAGCTGCTGCGCATCGACGCACCCGACCCGCGCATGGCGGACTGGCGGCGCTTTGTGAAACGCATCGTCACGCCAAAGAAAACGGTGCGCGTCGCCATCGTCGGCAAATACATGGAAGTGCAGGACGCCTACAAGAGCGTCTATGAATCGCTGACCCTCGCCGGTGCCAGCTACGATTGCGGCATCGACCTCCAGCGCATCGACGCTGAGATGTTTGAGAAGGAGCCGGGCATCATCGAAAAAGTCTTGCACGATGTCACCGGCATCGTGGTGCCGGGCGGCTTCGGCGAGCGCGGCGTCGAGGGGAAAATTCTCGCGGCGCGTTTCGCCCGCGAACATCGCATTCCCTACCTCGGGTTATGCCTTGGCATGCAGGTGGCCACGATTGAGTTCGCACGGAATGTCTGCGGCTTGCCGGAAGCCAACTCGACCGAGTTCAACTCGAAGGCAGCCGACCCAGTGATTTGCTTGCTCGAAGAACAAAAGGAAATCCAGCACAAGGGCGCCTCAATGCGCCTCGGCGTCTGGCCGACGCAGATCGTGCCCGACACGCTCGCGGAGAAAGTCTATGGAATGCCCGAAGTGAAAGAGCGGCACCGGCACCGCTACGAGTTCAACAACCAATACAAAGAGCTGATGACCTCGAAGGGACTTGTGGTTTCCGGCACGTCACCGGACGGCACGCTCGTCGAACTGATCGAGCTGCGCGATCACCCATGGTTCCTGGCGTGCCAGTATCACCCGGAATTTCAGAGCAAACCCAACGCGCCCCACCCGCTGTTTCGCGGCTTCATTGGCGCATGTCTGGCGCATCAGGGGTGAATTGTAGCCGGGATCGTTGATCCCGGCCGTGCATCAGCGCATTCCGAGCAGACCGGGATCACCGATCCCGGCTACAATGCGATTACCACGTCTTGATCCACTGGTTTTTCACGTCCGTGTTTTTTCCCACCGTGGACCAAAGATCGTAGCCGGGACTGTATCCCCTACTTGGAGTAGCCACCGGTGTTGTCTCCAAATCGCTTTGATACGCCGTCGAATAACCGTAAGAGTAGCCCCACGGATCGTTAATGGCGGACACGCTAAAAACGCCAGACGCGTTTTTGTTCCCGAGCATCGTCGGCTTGAACTCAAAATAAATTTTTGTTCCCGCTGCTGGCGCTGGTGGCGGATACGCCGGAGCAGTCTGCATTGGATCCTGTCCGGTCAACATCGCGTAAAGCGCCTGGCTGGCAGTTTTGTAATTGCTCGGATCGACACTCCCGCGAGGGTCCAAGTTGTTCGTGGCGTTTGAACTTGGATAAACCGCGTTATCCACTTTGTAGCGCTCCAGCCCATTCCGCAGCGCCTCGATTTCGGCAGTAGCTCGAGCGCGGGCGGCGCGAGTTTGGGCGGGACCGGCGAGCGCGATGACGATGCCGACGAGGATGAGGATGACGACCATCACGAGCAGCAACTCAATCAGCGTGAAGGCTGTCACCCTCGCTCGGGTCGGCGCACACATGAAAAAAATTTACGCCGCCCCGCCACCGAGGCTTTGGATGATCGAGATCAGCGGCAGGAATAGCGCGATGACGATGGTGCCGACAACAACGGCGAGAAATACGATCATCACCGGCTCTAAGAGCGCGATCAGTCCAGCGACGGCGTTATCGACTTCGTCATCATAGACGTCGGCAATTTTGAGCAGCATCTCCGGCAACTGGCCGGTCTCTTCGCCGACGTCGATCATCGAAATCACCATCGGCGGAAAAATGCCGCTCGCAGCTTCGAGCGGCTGCACGATGGATTCGCCTTCCTTCACGCTGTCGTGAACGCGGCTGATGGCGTTTGCGATCACTTCGTTGCCAGCGGTTTCGCGCGTGATGTTCAGCGCCTGCAAGATCGGCACGCCGCTTGTCACCAGCGTGCCGAGCGTGCGCGTGAACCGCGAGATCGCGCTCTTGCGAATCAGGTCGCCAAAGAGCGGCAACCGGATCTTGAACCGATCCAGCGCCGCGCGCCCAGCCGGCCGGCTGGCAGTGATGAGATACGCGACGACCACCGCCACGACCGACCCGAGCAGGACATACCAATAATCGACGGCAAAATGGCTGATCGTCAGCACGTATTCCGTCAGCGCCGGCAACGGCTTGCCCTGCAGCAGGTCCTTAAAAATCTTCTCGAACTGCGGCACGATGAAGATCGTCAGGAACGTGACAATCGAGACCGCGATGACGAGCACGACGAGCGGATAAATCATCGCCGCCTTCACCTTGTTCTTCACCTTCTGCGCCTTTTCCTGAAACTCCGCCAGGCGCACGAGCACGACTTCCAACACGCCGCCGAGCTCGCCGGCTTTCACCATGTTGACGAAGAGTTTGTTAAAAATTTTCGGATGCTGCGCGAGGCTGTCTGAAAACGTGCTGCCGCCCTGCACGCTCTCGCCCAGCCGCGCGACGGTCGCTTTCAAGCCGGGATCGCGCTCCTGTTTTTCGAGCACGGTCAGCCCGCGCAAAAGCGGCAGGCCGGCGTCGATGAGCGTCGCGAGTTGGCGGGTGAAAATCATCAGCGTCTTCGCGCGGATGCGCCGCCCGAGCCGGCCGGCTTTCACCGCGCGCGGCTTCGACAAGGAAAACGCCGCTTTGTCCGTCTTCGCGCGCGCCGCGCGGGTCGCCGCGCCATTGCGTTTCGCGCCGATGCCCGCCGCGCCGTCGCGCCCTTCTTCCTGCACACTCGTGGGATAGTAGCCGGCCTGCCGAAGCTGCCCGTAGGCCTCGTTTGTGTTGGACGCCTCGATCAGCCCGGTCAATTCCTGTCCTCGGGCGTCCATCGCAACGTAGGAAAATCTCGGCATGGGGTGGGTAAAAATTCGAGGCGTTCAGGCTAGGCGTCCGCGCGTGGCCTGTCGATGCGAAAACCGGTCGTGGCTGCGCTCGGAGTCTGGCGCGCCAGCGCCGCGGAGTGCTACGTGTATTTCAACACTTCCTCGATCGTCGTGTCGCCGTCGTAAATGCTGCGCAGCCCGTCTTCGCGCAGCGTTACCATGCCCAGCTCGACGGCTTTCTGCTTGATCACGAGTGCCGGCGAGCGGCCGTTGATGAGTTCGCGAATCGGGTCGCTGACTTCCAGCCATTCGTAAATTCCTTTGCGCCCGCGGTAGCCGGTCTGGTTGCACGCATCGCAGCCTTTGCCGTAATGAAACTGCTTACCGCTGATGTCGCGCCGGCTGAGTCCGATTTGGGCCAGCAGCGCGTCGCTCGGTTCATAAGGCACCCGGCACTGCGAGCAGATGCGGCGGATGAGTCGCTGCGCGAGCACGGCCTCCAGCGTCGATGAAATCAGGAACGGCTCGACGCCCATGTCGATGAGCCGTGTCACCGCGCCGGCGGCGTCGTTGGTGTGCAGCGTGGTGAAAACCAAGTGCCCGGTGAGCGACGCCTGGATGGCGATTTGCGCCGTCTCCAGATCGCGCGTTTCGCCGACCATGATGCGGTCCGGGTCCTGGCGCAAAAACGCGCGCAGCACACGGCCAAACGTCAGCCCGATGCCTTCGTTGATCGGCACCTGGATTAACCCTTCAATGTCATACTCCACCGGGTCTTCCGCGGTGAGCAGTTTGGATTCGAGCGTGTTGATCTTGCGCAGCGCCGCATACAGCGTCGTCGTCTTGCCGCTGCCCGTCGGGCCGGTGACGATGAAGATGCCGTTCGGTTTCTCGATCGTCTCCTGAATGCGCTTGAAAATGTAGGGCGGCATCCCGAGGTTTTCGAGGTCGAGGTTTGCCGACGAACGGTCGAGCACGCGCAAAACAACGCTCTCCCCGTATTGGGTCGGCAGTGTGCTCACGCGCAGATCGACCGCGCGATTGCCCACGTCGCGCTGAATGCGGCCGTCCTGCGGCAGCCGCTTCTCGGCGATGTTGAGATTCGCCATCACTTTCACCCGGCTGATGACCGGCAGCGCGAGGTGCCGCGGCGGCGGCGCCATCTCGTAAAGCGCGCCGTCCACGCGGTAGCGGATTTTGAATTCGTGCTCGAACGGCTCGAAGTGGATGTCGCTCGCACGGTCCTGGATCGCCTGATACAGGATAAGATCAACGAACCGAATGATCGGCGCCGCGTTCGCCTCGGCTTCGGCGGCAGCGGCGGCGTCCAGTTTGCCATCGTCGGCGAAACGCAGGCTGCCCATTTCGCGCAGGACTTCGTCGAGGCTCGAAAGGTCTGCGCCGTAGTAGCGGTCGAGCCGGTCCTGGATTTGCCGAAAGGGCGCGACGGCGGGCACGAGGTCGCGCCCGGTAGCAAAGCGCAAGTCGTCGAGCGTTTGCGGATTTAGCGGATCGAGCAGCGCGACGACCGTGCTGGTGCCCTGTTGGAAAATCGGCAGCGCGCCGTGCAGCCGCGCGAGGCCGCCGGGGACGACACGCTGGATTTCCGTCGGCACCTCGAAGTCGTCCGGCAACTGGTAAAACTCCGCGCCGCTGTGCTCGGCGAGCGCGTGGTAAAATTCGTCTTCGGTGAGGAACCCAAAGTCGAGCAAGAGCTGCATCGCGCTCTTGCCGGTGTTGCCGGCCTCGGCGAGCAAGTCTTCCTCCTGGCCGGGTTGGATGACGCCGCGTTCGGCGAAAACGTCGAGGAGCTGTTTGTCGTTCATGGAGCAGACAAAAATTCCAAAATCCAAAAACCAAATTCCAAGGAATCAGAGGGAAAAATTTTGGAATGATAAAAACGGTTTTATCCGTGCCGCTTGGCTCGCTCGCTCTTCGCGTCTGCTGCGCTGCCTTTCCTTTTTAATTCTTCTGACTTTTGGGTTTGATTCCTTGGAATTTGGTTTTTGGATTTTGGAATTTCCCCGCGCCGCTCGCTTAATCCAAATCTCCCATTGTCGCCGTGAGCACCTCCTCCGCCGTCGTCGCGCCGGAGAGCACTTTGCGCACGCCATCTTCGCGCAATGTGCGCATGCCGAGCTCGCGCGCACGGTGGCGCAGTTGGAGGGTGGAGAGTTTGTCGTTAATCATGAAACGCACTTCGTCATCGACGACGAAAATCTCGAAAATGCCCATGCGCCCGCGGTAGCCGCGCTGCCGGCACGCCTCGCAGCCCACGGCGTGCATGACGTGCGCGCCGCGAAGCTGGCTGGACTCCAAACGCAACGCCCGGCGCTCGCCTTCGTTCAGGTCCGCCGGCGCCTTGCACTGCGCGCAAAGCTTGCGCACCAGCCGCTGCGCCATGATCGCGCGGATCGACGTGGCCACGAGAAACGGTTTCACGCCCATATCGACGAGCCTCGCCACCGCACTCGGTGAGTCATTCGTGTGCAAGGTCGAAAACACGAGGTGACCGGTGAGCGACGCGTTGATGGCGATGCTGGCGGTTTCGAGATCGCGGATTTCGCCGATCATGATGATGTTCGGCGCCTGCCGCAGCATCGAGCGCAACGCCGCAGGAAACGACATCCCGATCTCCGGGTTCACCTGCACCTGGTTGATGCCAGCCATCTGATACTCGACTGGGTCCTCGACGGTGATGATCTTGCGGTCGGGCTTGTTGATGTGATTCAGGCAGGCGTAGAGTGTCGTCGTCTTGCCCGAGCCGGTCGGGCCGGTGACGAGGAGGATACCATCGGGCAGCGTGATGAGCCGCTCGAAGGTCGCCTGGTCGTCGGTGAGAAATCCGAGTTCGGGCAAGCCGAGGGCGAGGCTCGACTTGTCGAGAATGCGCATCACCACGCTCTCGCCGTGGTTTGTCGGGATCGTCGAAACGCGCAAGTCGATGCTCTTCTTTCCCATCTGCACCTGGATGCGCCCGTCCTGGGGCAAACGCTTCTCGGCGATGCTCATCGTGCCGCTCATGATTTTCAATCGGCTGATAATCGCGCTCTGCAATTTCTTCGGCGGGTTCTGCATTTCCTGCAGCACGCCGTCAATGCGAAAACGGACGCGGAATTTTTTCTCCAGCGGCTCAAGATGGATGTCGCTCGCGCGCGCCTTGTAGGCTTCGAGCAGGAGCAGGGAGACGAGCCGGATGATCGCTGAGTCGCCGGTGTCGTCGGCGTCCGCGTCCGCGACGCTGGTGACCTCGAAAGAACTGAGATCAATGTCTTCGCCGAGCCCGCGCAGGATGTTTTCGCTGGCTTCATCGGCGCTACCGTAATACTTGATGAGCGCTTCTTTGATGGCGTCCGGCGTGGCGACGACGAGCTCGATTTCGCGGTGCGGCAGCAGGTGCCGCAAGCTGTCGAGCGTATCAAAATTCAGCGGGTCTCCGGTGGCGATAACGAGCGTTTCTTCGTTCAGCCCGACCGGCACAACGCGAAAGCGCCGTGCGTGTTCCTTCGACAGCAAATCGGTAATCTCGTGCTTCACGACGATCTGCCCAAGATCGACAAACTCCATGCTCAAAGCCGCCGCCAGCGCGCGCGAAACGTCTTCCTGCGAAACGACGCCCGCGCTGACCAGCGACTCGACTGGACTCAAATGTGGGTTCCCATTCGCAAACTCTCCCGCCTTCGCCGACGCCGCCTGCGCCGCCGTGATGAAGGCGGCGTCTTGCAAGACTTCTAAGACATATTTGTCGTGGGAGCGCACGGGCGATGGACTACATTTTTCCAAACTCAAAGTCGGTAACTTCAACTCGTCCGCCTTCCAAGGTGCGCGCCAGCTCGGCGGGTATCGGCGGAATCTTGGCGGCCCTGATCGCCTCTAGGCTCAGGCGGGCCAGTTCCGGGTGAACTGAAGGCGGAGTGACGAGCCGCAGATGGGTAACCTCTCCGGTGGATTCGATCATGAAACTTACCTGAATCATGCCGTTGGGCATCGTATCCTTGGCTGCATTCATTCTGACATACCATGCTTGCCCGACCGCATCTCGGATTTGCTTTTGGTAAAGTTCCAGAGGCGTGCGCTTCTTGCCCTGCAGGCGAAATGTCACAGGCACATTTGCCGTCGTCTGGGGTGGCCCACGCCAGTGCTCGCGAGCATACGCAGCGATGGTGCGGTCAAGCGTCTTGTCCCCACTGCTCTTCGCAATTCGAGCGGAAACAACCGCGCCGCTCGCGTTCATCGTGACACGCAACACACACTCGCCGGTAACGCCTTTTTGCCGAGCTGATTCCGGGTAAGGCGGAGCGGGCGTGAACCAGCCATTTTTTGCCGCCGTTTGCGCGGTGGTTTCCGCCGCGATGCTGGTGCCGAAAGCCAGCAGCCACAGCGCGAGGCAGAGGAAAATCCTGACCCAAACGTCCGACTGCCGCATGGTGCCCAGCCTAGCCGCTCAGCTCCAACACTCAAGGCAAAGGGCGCCTCACGCCGCGCCGCTCTTCTTGTTCCCCTTCCCCATTGCCAGCTCGATCATCGAGAGCAGCCGCTCCTTCGTCGCCGGCTTCGGCGGGGTCGGGCGCAGGCTCAGCGCGAACGCGGCGCTCAGGCGTTGAAACTCCGCGATCAAGCTCTCCGCGCGCTCGCCGAATTCCGCGCGCGCTTTCTCGAACTGCGCGATCTCTTCGCCATCCTCGAGCACTCCGAGGACGTGCATCCGCGCCTGGTTCTCGAACTCGTCAAAACTCATCACGCATCCCTTTCAGCGCCTCGCTGATTTTCTTCAGCCCCAGTTCCAGCCGCGTCTTGATCGTGCCCAGTGGGATGCCGGTTTTCGCGGCGATCTCGCGCTGGCTCATGCCGTGATAAAACGCGAGGTCGATCGCCTCGCGTTGCGCCGGCGGCAGGTTCTTCAACACCCCAAGAATGAGCCGGCGATTGTCCGACATCTGAATGTCGTCCTCGGTCGAATTGTGGACCCAGGCTTCGGGCTGCTGCTCGGTCTCGTTTTGGAGCCGTTCCTCAGCGCGCGCGTAGGCCTGTTTCTTGCGCAAGCGATCAATCGAGCGCCGGCGCGTCAGCGTGACAATCCACCCGAGCGGCTTGCCCTTTTGCACGGAGTAGTGCGCCGCCTGCTTCCAGATTTCCATGTAGATTTCCTGGAGCAAATCGTCCGCCTCGGCGTCGTTGTGAATGACGCCCATGATGAGCGATTTCAGGATGCCGCTGTAACGGTCGTAGAGGCCGGCCAGCGCTTCGGGTTCGCGCTCCTGGATGCGGGCCATGAGCTGCTCGTCAGTTTCGGGGGCTGGCTCCGGCGCAAACGCAACCGACGCCATCGGGGCTTCCGTGGACATGAGAACGCTGATACTCATCGCAAAACTCCAATTGGCAAGCCCCGACGGACGACTTCCGAATCTGCATCGAACTTTTCTGCGGACGTGGATGTATGGACACCGGCCGCGCTGTTGCGGAGCGGGCGCGGCGAGGACGGATTTATCCGCCGGCAGGAACTTCAAAAATCCGGAACGCCGGCCGCGTTTTGTCCTGCGCTTCGAGCACCGGCACGGCGACGTTATAGACCGGCACGCCGCCGGAGGTGCGGCCCTCCGGCGCGCCTTTGTGCGCGTGGCCGTGGAACGCGGCGGCGACCTTGAAACGGTTCAACGGACCCTCGAGCCGGCTCGAACCGAGGAACGGGAAAATCTCCAGTGGCTCGCCCGCGACGGTATCAGGGATCGGCGCATAGTGCAGCAGCACGATTTTCTGCGGCGTCTCCAGCCGCGCCAGCGCACGCTCGAGGTGCAGTGCGTGGTCGATCGCTTCCTGCACAAACGCCTTGATGAGCGGCTCTCCCCAGGCGCTGAGCATGCGCGCGCCGAAGCCGCCGCCGAAACCGCACACCCCCGCGAAACCGACACCGCCGAACTCGACCGCGTCGCCGTCGAGCATTTTTACCCCGGCCTGAGCCTCGAGAATTTCGCGCACTGCGGCGGGCTGCCCGGTCTCAAAGTCGTGGTTGCCGAGCACCGCGAGGATCGGCACGGTCGCGTGCGCGCGGATGTCTTCCGCAAGCAGCGCCGCTTCCTCGGGCAGCCCGTAATCCGTGAGATCGCCGCAGATCAGCAGCACGTCCGCCTCGCGCGACGCCGCGGTGAAAAGCGCCTGCGCTTTGCCTTTGGAATCCCGGGCATAATGGATGTCGCTGGTCGCGGCGACGCGCAGCGTGCGAGAGGTCGTCTGTGGGTCGGGCATGGAGAAAAAAGCGCGCTGCGGTCTCCCGGTATTCGTTTCAGAGACGACATTCGTATGCCCTCAAAAAAAGCCCGCGCCGCCGACGATTCGCCCGACGAGCAGATCGCCGAATCGCTCGGCGAAGACGCCGTCGCCTTCTACCAGCGCGTGATGAAAATTCTGCGTGCCGCCGAGCTCCCGTTTCTCGTCGGCGGCGCGTATGCGTTCCGCTGCTATACCGGCGTCGAGCGTGACACCAAGGACTTCGATTTCCACATTCGCTCGAGCGACGTGGACGCCGTCGTCGCCGCGCTGCGCCGCGAAGGCTTGCAGGCCGAGCGAAAATTTCACTGGGTCGCCAAGGTCCATTCGGATGATGGCGAACACTTCGCCGACTTCGCGTTCGGAGCCGCCAATGGGTTGGGCGAAGTCGAGGATTCCTGGATGCAACGCGCCGCCGCGCGCGGGCCGGAGCAAATGGTCCTCGGCGTGCCCGCGCGCCTCTGCCCGCCGGAGGAAATGCTCTGGCACAAAATGTATGTCATGGAACGCGAGCGCTTCGACGGCGGCGATGTCGCGCATCTCATTCTGCGCTGCGGCGAAACGCTCGACTGGCCGCACCTGCGCGCGCGTTTCGGCGAGCATTGGCGACTGCTGCTCGGCCATCTCGTGCTCTTCGGTTTCATCTATCCGACGGAGGAAGCGCGCTGCGTGCCGGCAGAGTTGCGCGCGGAGTTGATCGAGCAACTTCGCGGCGCGGCGGAAAGCGATGGCGACCCTGCTGACGAACTCCTCTGCCGCGGCCCGCTGCTCTCGCGCGCACAGTATCTGCCCGACGTGCAGGAGTGGGGCTTTGTCGATGCCCGGCTGCGCCCGCCGGCCAAACTCACCGAGCAACAGCTGCAGGAGTGGACTGAAGCGATCGACCGCGAGGAAAAGGAGAAGAAATAACGCGCGCGAGTTCGCGGTTGCATCGCGCGCAGCCGGCTTCACGTTACCGGCCCGCTGCTCCCCTCACCCGTCATGCCGACGCTCAACAAACAATTCCCCCGCCTCCTTCCGGCGCCCATCACGCCCGGGATGCGCGTCGCCGATCTCATCGACGGCACGTTCAAAGCCTACAACGGCGGCCGGCTCGCGGAAGCCTGCCGCTTGTTCACGGAAAAAATGCTGGCCAAAAACGGGTTGGTCGGCCTCACGCTCACCGGCGCGCTGACTCCGGCCGGTCTCGGCAAATCGGCCATCGTGCCGCTGATGAAGGCCGGCTTTGTGGACTGGATCGTTTCGACTGGAGCCAATCTTTATCACGACCTCCACTACGGCCTCGGCATGAAGCTCTACGCGGGCAGCCCGTTCGTCGATGATGTGGTGCTGCGCAATGAAGGCGTCATCCGCATTTATGACGTGCTCTTCGACTACGACGTGTTGCTCGACACCGACGCTTTCGTGCGCCAAGTCATCCAAGGGCCGGAATTTCAGCGGCCCATGGGCACAGATGAATTTCACTATCTGCTCGGCCGCTACGTCTATGAACGCGAACAAAAACTCGGCCTTGAAGAAACGAGCGTGCTGAGCGCGGCGTATCAATACGGCGTGCCGATTTTTACCAGCAGCCCCGGCGACAGCTCCATCGGGATGAACGTCGCCGCGATGGCGTTGCGCGACTCGGCCCTCGCTTTCGACGTAAACCGCGACGTGAACCAAACGGCCGCGATCGTCTATGCCGCGAAGGCGGACGGCGGCACGTCGAGCGTCTTCATCCTCGGCGGCGGCAGCCCGAAAAATTTCATCCTGCAAACCGAGCCGCAGATTCAGGAAGTCATGGGCATCGAAGAGCGCGGTCACGACTATTTTTTGCAATGCACCGACGCGCGACCCGACACCGGCGGCCTGAGCGGCGCGACGCCTGCGGAGGCGGTGAGCTGGGGCAAAATAGATCCCGGCAACCTGCCCGCGTGTGTCGTCTGCTATCTCGACAGCACGATCTCTCTGCCGCTGATCGCCGCCTACGCGCTGACAAAAACAAAGCCGCGCAAACGCAAAAATCTGTATGCCCGGCGCGACGAGTTGCTCGCCCGCATTCGCGCGCAATACCTCAAAAAAGGGACGGTCAAAAAGATCGCCCACCGCACCGACACCTCCGACGTGAAAAATTTCGCCGCAGCCGCCGCACGCGACGGCCAGCCGAAACGTCGCAACCTCGCCAAGCGCGCCAGTTCGGTCGGCCTGAACGCGAAGTAGCCGATGCGTATTCTTCGTCACACCGACGCCGACTTTTCCACTGCCCTCGCCTCCCTGGATCGTCGCGCCGGCGCAGACCCCGCGGTGCAGAATGTTGTCGCCGAAATCCTCGCCGCCATCCATGCACGCGGCGATGCGGCGTTACTGGAATACACCGCGCGGTTCGGCGGACCGAACTTTCAATCCGCAGTCCAAGCCCGGGTCAGCGCAGAAGAATTTCATGCCGCGGCTCGCGTCGTGGACAACCACATGCAACGTGCGCTCGCCGAGGCGCACGAAAACGTGCGCGCCTTCGCCATCCGCAGCGTGCGCCACGATTGGCACATGAAAAATCGCCAGGGCGCAGAAGTCGGCGAACGCTTCACGCCGTTCCCGCGCGTGGGCATCTACGTGCCCGGCGGCACCGCGCCGCTGGTCTCCACCGCCATCATGACTTGCACGCTCGCTGCTGCCGCCGGCGTGCCGGAGATCGTCGTCGCCACGCCGGCAGACAAAGGAGGGCAAGTCGCCTCCGCGCTGCTCTGCGCGCTGGAGCTGGCGGGCGCAACGGAGGTTTACAAATTTGGCGGCGCACAGGCGATCGCGGCGCTCGCTTTCGGCACAGCGACGATCCGGCCAGTGACGAAAATTTTCGGCCCCGGCAACGCCTACGTCGTCGAAGCCAAACGCCAGGCTTTCGGCCCCGTCGCCATCGACCTCCTGCCGGGTCCGAGCGAACTGCTCGTGCTCGCCGACGGGAGCGCCAACCCGGCGTGGATCGCCGCCGATCTTCTCGCCCAAGCCGAGCATGGAGCGGACAGCTTCATCGGTTTGGTCACGGATTCCGCGACGCTGTTCGAGGCCGTGCAGAACGCACTCGCCACGCAGCTCCCTGAATTGAAACGCCAAACTCAACTCGGTCCCGCGCTGGAAAACACCAATTCCTTTCTCGCCCTCGCGGCCGATCTCGACGCCGCCGTCGAAATCGCCAACGCCTTCGCCCCCGAACATCTCGCCGTTCACACTGCGAATCCCGACGCCGTCGCCGCGCGCATTCACACCGCCGGCGCGATTTTTCTCGGCGGCTGGTCGCCGGTCGCCGCGGGGGATTTCCTCGCCGGCCCGAGCCACACCTTGCCCACCGGCGGGGCGGGCAAATCGTTTGCCGGGCTGACCGTCGATCAGTTCCAGCGGCGCACGAGCCTCGTGCGATTGGACGAAGCCTCGCTGTGCCATTCGCTGCCGATCATCGAGGCGTTCAGCGAGGTCGAAGGACTCGACGCGCACGGCCGTTCGGCGGCGATTCGTTTCGATTTGTAACGGACTGCGCCCGGTGCACGGGCCGCAGCGCGCGCACCTGCGCCATCAGCCGGCCCGCGACCAGCGTGGATGGACCCTGCACCGGGTAGCCGCCGGCCCGCAGGGTGCGCGCCGTCCACGCGTTGCAGTTGCTCGGAAGGCAGTAGCGGCCGTTGGCGCGATAAAAGCGGCTGTGGCCGTAGAGACCCGGACCGAGGTCAGTCAGCGTGCCGTGCGCGTCGCGGGCAAACGTCGCGCCGAGGTGCGCGCAAAGTGTGTGCAAATCCTTCGCCGAAATTTCCAGCCGCACCACCTCGGCACGCCGGAACCGCTGCGCCGGCGGCTCGCGAAAACCGACGGCGTGGACCACGCTCGGGGTCAGCGTAAAGACGGTGCGCACGGCGACGCTGAGGTGAAACTCGCGCGCGGTGTAAAACGGCTCGCTGCCCCACCCGATTTCCAAAAACTCGTCGCGCGAAAACTCCGGCAGCGCCGGCCAGCCGCAGTCGGCGGGAATGTCTGCCTGGCGCACGACGATGCCGGTGTGCCAGCCGTGGCTCATGACGTAAATCGAGAGCGGGCGCGAAGCCTGCGAGTCGCCGCCCGCCCAAGCGGCTGCGGCGCACACGCACTCCGCGGCAATGGCAAATCCGAGTATGACCAGCCAGACGCGGCTCAGCTTCAAATGACAAAATGCGCGGCGGCCGAAAACAGCAGTCACCCGTTTAGAATGCGTCTCCCGAGGTGCCGCTGGAAATTGAAAATCCTGCGGCGAGCATCGAAAAAAACGTGTGCGGGGGAGAAGCAGCGTAGCGGCGGTCTGTGACTGCCGCTCTAACCGCGCACCTGGCCCGCGCCGCGAATGATGTATTTGTAAGTCGTCAGTTCTTCGAGCGCCATCGGGCCGCGGGCGTGGAGCTTGTCCGTGGAAATGCCGATCTCCGCGCCGAAGCCGAACTCGCCGCCGTCGGTGAAGCGCGTGCTGGCGTTCCAATACACCGTCGCGGAATCCACAGCGTTGAGGAAACGCTCGGCGCGCACAGCGTCGTCGGTCACAATGGCGTCGCTGTGGTGGGAGCCGAAGGTCTCGATGTGCGCGACGGCTTCCTCCAGGCTGCCGACGATTTTCACCGCCAGTTTGAGGTCGAGAAATTCGGTGGACCAATCGGCCTCGGTGGCGGGGACAATTTCCATCGCGTGCCTGAGCAGCCGACACACTTCCGGATCGCCGCGCAGCTCGACGCCGCGCTCGCGCAACGCCCCTGCGATCTGCGGGAGCGTCGCTACCGCGTCGCGATGGACGAGCAAGGTCTCGATGGCGTTGCAAACCCCGGGTCGCTGACACTTCGCGTCGAGCGCGATGCGGGTTGCCATCTCCGGGTCAGCAGCGCGATCGACGTAGAGCGTGCAAAGGCCGGTGTAGTGTTTGATGACCGGCATGCGGGCGTGCGCCACCACGGTCTCGATCAGCGCGGTGCCGCCACGAGGCACGAGGAGGTCCACGTAGCGGTCGAGTTGCGCGAGGTGCCGCACCGCGTCGCGATCCGTGCGCGGCACAAGCAGGATCGCGTCGGCGGGCAGCCCGGCGGCCGACAGCCCGCGACCGAGCGCGTCAGCAATGGCGAGGTTGGATCCCAACGCCTCCGACCCGCCACGCAGGATCGCCGCGTTGCCCGTTTTTGTGCAGAGCACGGCGGCGTCGCTCGTCACGTTCGGCCGGGATTCGTAGATGATGCCGACGACGCCAATCGGCACGCGCACCTTGGCAATCTCGATGCCGTTCGGGCGCGTCCAGTGTTTGATGACTTCGCCGACCGGATCGGCGAGCGCGGCCACGGCGCGAATGCCCTCGGCGATGGCGTGCAGACGCGGCGAATCCAAACGCAAACGGTCGATCATTGCATCAGAGAGTCCGCCGGCGCGGGCCGTGGCGAGGTCGCGCGCGTTTGCCGTGAGGACCGGCGCAGCTGCCTCCTGCAAGCTGTCGGCCATCGCACGCAGCGCCCGGTTTTTCTGCCCGGTCGGCGCAGCGGCAAGGAGGCGCGATGCGGATTTTGCGCGGCGGCCGAGTTCTGTGATTTCGGTGGCGAGATCCATGGCTCAAGCTGTTGGGGCATCCTCCGCCGCGCCGACGGGAAAGCGCGTGCCGACAAATTTTTTGCCGCCGGCGATTTTTTCCAGCAGCCCCGGCGTGCGCCCGCTGGCAATCACCGCCGGGATGCCGCCCGCCACGGCGAGCTTGACGGCTTGGAGCTTCGACGCCATGCCGCCGACGCTCAGCGGTCCGCGCACCGCGCCGGCGAGGTGCGCGACTTCGTCGATGTTATCCACGACTGGGATGGGGTCGCCGCGGCCCTCGGGATCGCGCGTGAGACCCGCCACGGCGGTGAGAATGACGAGCAAGTCGGCCTCGGCCAGCAGCGCGACTTCCGCAGAGAGCCGGTCGTTGTCGCCGAAGCGCAATTCTTCGACGGCCACGCTGTCATTTTCGTTGATGATCGGCACCACATTCCGCACCGCCAGGAGGCGGCGCAGCGTGTTTTGCGCGTTGGCGTAGCGCGTGCGGCTGTCGAGATCGCCGTGCGTGAGCAACAGTTGCGCGACGACCAGCCCGCGTCTGGCAAAGTGCGTCGCATACACGTGCATGAGCCGCGATTGGCCCAGCGCCGCGCACGCCTGCACCGCCGGCAAATCGTCGCGCGGCCGCTCGCGCAAACCCAGCGCAGCCATCCCGGCGGCGACCGCGCCGCTGGAGACCACGATGCACTCGCGGCCAGCGCGCGCCAGCCCGGCGATCTCGGCAGTCAGGCGCCGGAATTGCGCGGCATCGAGCGCGCTGCCTCCTGCGCGGGTCAGCAGGCCCGTGCCGAGCTTGATGACGATGCGTTGGGGCGTGCGGGAATTCATGGCAGCAGCAAAGTGGGGTCAGCCGTCCTTTCCCTCCTTCCCCGCACTCTTGCAAACGCGAAGCGTTGCAGCTACGCTCGGCGCGTTCGATTTTCGTTTTCCGCTTTTCCAGCGCGCCCGTAGCTCAATTGGATAGAGCGTCGGCCTCCGGAGCCGAAGGCTACAGGTTCAAATCCTGTCGGGCGCATGGAGCGTTGAGTTCAGACTTATATACGGACCAGCCTATTCTGTTGCCAGACTGTATCTGGCCTGACCAATCTTCTTCAGGCCAGCGATCTTCTTGCCGGTCGTGCCGAACCACGCGTGCAGATTGGCGACCTTCACAGCGAGCTTGTCGGCCAATTCTTTGACGCTCATCCCGCCCTCGCCCGCATTTCTGAGTTCGGTCAGGACGGCCTCCTTCAGTTCCCCGCGTTTCGTCGTCTGACTGGCGCGCTCGCGCTCGGCGGAGTTTCCACCGGGCCGATTCGGCACCAAGCCGTTGGAAGCTGCCGTGCTCCCGCGTTCGGCGCTTTCCAACAGCTCGCCGACCTGCCGTTCCAAATCCGCGATCTGCGCTTGCAACGCCTCTTTCTTGTCGAGCAAAGTGAGGATCTCTCTGAAGTGTGCCGAGGTGAGATTGGAGATATTCATAGCTAAACCGTGCGAAGCGATGTCTATGAATTATAGATAAATCAATCGGCTGCAATGTCTTTTCTCTATTTCTAAGATAAACGATGACCTCGTCGAGTATAGCAAAGAAGCCATTGCCGATCGTCGATCCTGCCCTGTTGCTCGCCAGCGGCAGCGAATACTTGCGGTATGAACGCGGTTGCTACCTCGTCACCTGGCAGCGCGGGCCTTGGCCGAAGATGCGGCCGGACATTCTGGGCGTGACGGCGGGCCGCAAGACCCTCGAGATCGAAGTGAAAACCTCGCTCTACGACTTTCGGGCGAACAGGCACAAGCGCGGCCAGCGTCTGCGCGCCCGCGGCCGGGATTGTCCGCACCAATTTTATTTTCTCGTGCCGCCTCGCCTGGTGGAAAAAATCCGGGCGGAGTTGCCGGCCGGGGCGGGGCTGCTGACTGTCGGCGGCGAGCAGCGGATTTCGGGCACCGCAAAGGTCGAAGTAATCGTCGGTGCCGCGGTGCACCGTCGCGCGGTGCGGCTCGGCTTGGCGGAGATCGTCAAGCTCGTGCGTCACCAAAGCGGCACGCTCTGCTCGGCCGCGGCAAAATTGGCGCGCCTCTCCGCGCAACGCCGTGCGCTGGCCCAGCCTCCGCCGTCCGCGGAAGCCGCGAAAAACGGAATGGCGTTATCGTCCAACCAGAAGCGACACAACGTAGGGATAGAAAACCAGCGCGCCGGCCACCGCCGCGCCAAGGCTGCTGAGTAACACGGCAGCGGCGCCGAGGTCTTTCGCCCGGCCGATGAGCGGACGGCGCTCCTGGGAGACTTCGTCGGCCAGAAATTCGATCGCCGTGTTGAGCGCTTCGGTGACCCAAACCGCGGTGGCTGCCAGCATGAGCACGCACCACTCCAGGCACCCGAGCCGGCAGGCGAGCCCGGCGACCAGCACGAGCAGCGTCGCCGCGCAGTGAAGGTGGGAATTGTGCTGCGTGCGCAACAAATCCGCGACGCCGCGCACCGCCGGGCCGAAACTTCGCCCGCGCTCGCGCCAGGAAAATTTGCGCGTCGGTCCGTGCGAGGCGCGCCCCGAATCGGGCATCGCTTTTGGTGCCGCTGCCGGTGAAAAATTCCCTTTGTCCATAAGCGGGTCGGCGCGCAGCAATCGGTCAATTTCTTTCTCACGTCAGCGATGTCTCGACACGTGCGCTGCCGCAAGGTCGCCGCGACGGTTTACACAAGTCCAAGTTCCGCGGCTCCATCGAATCCTACAGCATCTTGAAAACGACCCGCCGGCCTCGCGTTGCCTCGCGCAAAGTCGCGCGCCGGAAAACCGATTCCAACTCCATTCCATCCGATATGCCGACCAATTCTCCGAAAGCCACTCCGCGCCCTCAGTCCTCGTCCGACGCCGATTATCCTGGCGCCGGGGCGGTGGAAGACTTCAAGCAGCGTTTCAACGAGACGCTCAACCAGATCGAAGATCAGGCTCGCGAAGCGCCCTCGCGCTCGCTGCTCTATGCGCTCGGCATCGGCTACGTGCTCGCGCGGCTGCCGGTCTTCGGCATCGTCTTCTCGTTCATCCGGCTCGCGCTGATGGCGCTCAAGCCCGCGGTGCTCGTGTATCTCGGGGTGCTCGTGTATCGCCGGCTGACCGAGGGCGAGGAGTCGCGTTAAATCCGCTATCAAATTTTTCTCGGCCGACAAATGCCGGCCGATCGAGCGAAGGCACCCTCGAACGGGGTGCCTTTTTTCGTTTGCAGCGCGGTCGGCGTCTGGCTGCAGCGGCGGTCTATGACCGCCCGTTTTTAGCGACTGGCAAAAGGGAAATTCTGAGATTTTTCCTCCCGTCGGAGGGCGGTCATAGACCGCCGTTTTTATGCAAGTGACAAATGGTAATTTGTGATTTTTTCCCTCCCGCCGGGGGGGGTTAATAGACCGCGGCTGCAATTGGGCAAAAAAAGAGACCGCGGATGGAAGGCTCTCTGCACGGAATCCAGGGGTTGTGATGTCATTCCGAACCCTCCGCGCCTGATGCGCCCGCGAACCATCCGCGGTCTGAATTTTTGAAAGTGTTTTTTCGGGTGCCTGCCTGTCGGCTGGCGTGCGAACGAACTTACTTCTTGAGGTGGTTGTTTACCAGCTTGGTCATCTCAAACATGCTCACCTGCGACTTGCCGTCAAAGACCGCTTTGAGATTCGCGTCCGCGTTGATCATGCGCTTCTCTTTTTGGTCCTGGAGCTTGTTCTTGCGGATGTAATCCCAAACTTTTTTCGTCAGCTCGGTGCGCGGCAGCGGGGCGGCACCGACGACCGCGGCGAGTTTGTCGTCCGGGGTCACTGGTTTGGCCAGGGCGGAATTGAGCGATTTCTTGGGCTTGTCAGAAGAGGAAGAGGATTTGGATTTTGGGGTAGCCATAGCGTGTGAGGCTGGTTTTAAGGCGGGAAACGGCGCGTGGCAATCTTAATTTCTACACTTTTCTGGGGGTTTTTTTCGACCCCGGTTGGGCTTGCGCGAGCCGATTCCCTCTTTTAATCGTCCTGCGCGTCGCGCTGGCGGCGGTCAAACCCACTTTTTCTTTTCTTTTTCCCGTGCGCTCTCTGGCCGCGCGTTTTTGCGCGAACGCTGGGTTTCCGCGAGCAATCGTCCGTCTTTCCCCTTTTTCATGGTCGCCCTTTCCACGGATACCAAACGCCCGCGCAACGTCGATTGGCCCCGCGCGGGCGCAATCCTTTATGGCGACTGGGGCACGAGCAAGGCTTACGTCGTCGGCCTGGCCTTTGCAGTGGCGGGCTACAGCTCGTTTTGGCTGATCCTGGCGATGGTGAGCCTGACCGCGCTCGTGGGGCTGAATTATCTCTCCATCTGCAAGCAATACCCGGAGGGCGGCGGCGTGTATGCGAGCGTGCGGCACCGCTCGGAAATTCTCTCCATCGTCGGCGCGTTTTTGCTCATCGCGGATTACATCGTCACCGCGGCGATCAGCGCCTATTCGGCGTTCACGTATTTGAAAGTTCCGCAGCCGGGTCTCTTCGCGGGCGGCGCGATCTTGCTCATCGGCGCGCTGAATTGGTTTGGTCCGAAGACGACCGGCGGCGCGGCGGTGCTCGTGTCGGTGCCGACGTTGATCGTGGTCGTGCTGCTGGGGATTTTTTCCATCCCGCACTTGGGCGAGGCGGCGCACAATCTTCAACCGCTCGAGGGCGGCCTCGCGGGAAACTGGACGGCGTTTGTCGGCCTCGTGCTGGCGCTCTCCGGCGTGGAAGCGATCGCGACTTCCACCGGCGTGATGAAGCTCGATCCCGGCAGCTCGCCGGAGAAACCGTCCATCGCGCGCACCAGCACGCCGGCGCTGCTGGTCGTGATGCTGGAGGTCTGCTTTTTCACCGCGCTGCTCGCCTTTGCCATGCACGCGCTGCCCGGCCTGACGCGCGTGCCCGAGCAGACCGGCTTTGACGTGAACGCGCCCGGCCAGACGGGCGTGCGCGACTACATGCTGCGCTACATGGGCGAGACGTTTGTGGGTCAGTCGCTGGGGCACGGCGCCGGCGTCGTCATGGGCTACGTAGTCAGTTTTGTGTTCGGGTTTTTGCTGTTATCGGCGGTGAACACGGCGGTCGGCGCGCTCATCGCCACGTTCTTTCTGATGTCGCGCGACCGCGAAATGCCGGCGCGCTTCGAAAGCCTGAATCGCTTCGGCGTGCCTGCGCTCGGCCTCGCGGTGGCGACGATCATCCCGGCGGTGCTCGTCGTCGCGGTGAGCGACCTCAACGGGCTGGCAGACCTTTACGCGGTCGGCGTCGTCGGCGCGATCGCGATGGACATCGGCGCCAGCGCGACTAACCCAAAGCTGGGCTTCAAACGCTGGGAGCGCGTGCTGATGATCGGCACCGCGCTGATCATGATCGGCATCGAGTTCTCCCTGCTCGTGGACAAGCCGCGCGCCCGCGTTTTCGTCGTCACTATCCTCGCGATTGGCTTGATCCTGCGCGCGCTGGCGCGCGAGAAAGCGCAGCGCGGCCCGTTCCTGGTCATCCTCGCCGCCGTCGTCGCGCTGGCCATCGACAATCTCTTCGTGCTGCACGACGTGAAGACGGTCATTCTCGTCGTCACCGTCGTCGCAGCCGGCTTGATCTTGCGCGGACTTTTCGGCGAACGCGCGCTCAAGCGCCAGGCGCGCGCTGGCATCGCGGCCCCGGCCGCCAATACACCGCTGTCACCGCTGAGCACGCCCGCAGCAGTCGCGGCCGGCCCGCTGGTCAGCCCCAACGACGCCGACGAATTGACCGGTGCGCCGATGCTCTGCGCGGTGCGCGGGCTGGGCCGCACGCTCGACTTCGCCATCGAGGAAGCGAAGGAATCGAAGCGGCCGCTTTACCTATTGTTTGTGCGCGAGCAGTTCATCCTCACGAGCGAAGACACCAAGCGCCGTTGGCAGCAGGACGACGAAGCGCGCACGATCTTCCTGGCGGCGAAAGAGAAGGCAAACGGCCACATGATTCTGCCTTGCTACGCGGTCAGCGATTCGCCGGCCGACACCATCGTCGATATCACCGCGACGGTCGGCGCCTCGCGGCTGGTGCTCGGCGCGCCGCAGCGCAGCGCCTTGGTTCACCTCCTGCGCGGCAACATCATCCAGCAAGTCGCCAGCCTGTTGCCGGACGACATCCACTTGCTGGTGTATGCGTGACGGCTCAGGAGCCGCTCTCAGCCCGCCCGCCGAGATGTTTGGCGAGGAATTTTTCCATCGCCGCGTAGAAATCGAAGCGGTTTTCTTCGTTGTGAAACCCGTGCCCCTCGTTGTCCTTCACGAGATAGGGCACGTCGATGTTGCGCTTCTTTAGCGCCGCCACGATCTGGTCGCTCTCGGCCTTGTTCACGCGCGGGTCGTTTGCGCCTTGCGCGATGAACAGCGGCGCGCGGATTTTATCGACGTGAAACACCGGCGACGCCGCTTCGAGCAGCGCCTTTTCTTTGTCGGGATTGCCGATCATTTCGTAAAACATCTGCCGGCCGGTTTCCCAATACGGCGGGATCGTGTTCATGAAGGTCAGCAAGTTGGAAACGCCGACGTAATCGACGCCGCACGCATATAACTCAGGGCTGAACGTCAGCCCCGCGAGCGTCGCGTAGCCGCCGTAGCTGCCGCCGTAAATGCCGACGCGTTTCGGATCGGCGATGCCTTCTTGCACGAGCCACTTCACGCCGTCGGAAACGTCGTCCTGCATCGTCTTGCCCCACTGCCGGAAACTCGCTTCCCAAAACTTCCGCCCGTAGCCGATCGACCCGCGGAAGTTCATCTGCAACACCGCGTAACCGCGATTCGCGAGAAACTGCACCTCGGGATGGAAACCCCAGGTGTCGCGATACCACGGGCCGCCGTGCGGATTGATGACGACCGGCAGGTTTTTCGCCGGGACACCTTTAGGCAAGGTGAGGTAGCCGTGAATCGTGAGGCCGTCGCGCGACTGGTAGCTCACCGGCTTCATCTCCGCCATTGCCTCTTCTTTCAGCCACGGCGAGATCTCGACCAGTTTGCGGAAATCGCCGCTCGCGCGGTCGTAGAAATAGTAGCTCCCGCGCGTGCGGTCGCTGCCAGCGTGAACGAGGAAACGATTCTCGTCCTTGCTCGCGTTGGTGATGTTGACTTCGTAGCCAGGCAGCCGCTTTTCGAGGTCCTCCTGCAAGCGCCGCCGTTCGTCGTCGAAAAACGTATAGTGTTTCTTGTCGGTTTCGTAAAAAACGCCCGCGAGGACTTTGCGCTTCTTCGACAACACGAGGTCGCTCACGTCCACCTCGGGATTTTCATAAACGAGCTTCGTCTCCTTCGCCGTCGCCGGGTCGCAGACGACGATCGCCTGCTTGTCGCGGCCGATGTTCGACGCCGCGTAGATCGACTTGTCGTCGAAGGTGAAGCCGAGCGGCCCAAGCGTTTCCTTGAAGCTGGTCGTCAGGATCGTCTTGAACGCATCGCCCTCGGTCGGCCGGTAGAGAAAGCTCGTGTTCACCCCGTCGGTCGTCGTCGCCGCGCGCAGGCGGCCGGCGTGATCGGTGACCCAGGTATCAATG
>CAXTRS010000011.1:0-22318 GCA_964246635.1 uncultured Chthoniobacterales bacterium
ACGCCGAGGCCGCCGGCGAGCGTGGTAAGCAACACGCTCTCGGTAAGAAATTGTGGCGCGAGCCGCGCGCGCCCGGCGCCGAGCGCGGAGCGGATCGCGATCTCTTTGCGCCGGCGCGCCAGCCGCGCGAGCAGGAGGTTGGCGACGTTCACACACGCGATGAGCAGCACGCACCCGACCGCTCCCGCCAGCGCATAAAACGCCGGTCGCGCCTGGCCGACGATCTCTTCCTGAAACGGAATCACCTTGATCCCGAAGTTCGCATCGACCTGGCCGGGAAACGCCTGCCGGTAGCGCGCGGCGATGATCTGGATCGCCTCGTTTGCCCTCTGGAGGGTCACGCCCGGTTTGAGCCGCGCGGTGCAGACGAGAAAGCCGGTGCCCTGCCGCAATTGCGCCGGCGTGACGCCGGGATTTTCAAAGACGCGCGGCACGAAAAGGTCCGCCTGATCGAACGGGAACGAGAGCCGCGAAGAGAGGATGCCGATCACCGTATAGCTGTCTCCATTGAGGGTGAGCGCCTGACCGAGCAGCGCTGGATCGCCGCCGAAGTGTTTTTGCAAAAACGGCTGGCTCACGATCACCACCTTCGCCCCGCCGGGTTGGTCTTCTTCGGGCAGGAACGTGCGGCCGCGGCCCGGCTGAACGCCGAGCGTTTGGAACGTGCGCGCGCTGACGTAGGCGGCGTTGATGAGCGCCGGCTCGCCGCGGCCGGTGAGCGTAAAGCCAGCGCCAGAGGCAGCGCCGAGTTCCTCGAAGACGTCCTGCGAGCCGTCGCGAATCGCCTCGAAGCGCGGAAACGAAATCGCCGCCTGCTCCATGTCCTTCCCCTGCTGCGGCGCGTTCGTCCAAATGCGCACGAGCCGATCTGCCTCCGGGTAAGCCAGCGGGCGCAGCAGCACAGAATGGATGAGGCTGAAGATCGCGGTGTTTGCGCCGATGCCGAGCGCAAGGGTCAGAATAGCGGCAAGGGCGAAGCCGGGATTTTTCAGCAGCAGCCGGATGGCGTAGCGGAGGTCTTGGAGCAGCGTGTTCATGAATGGGGCGAGGCGGTTATTCTTCGCGTAGAGCGGCGATCGGCTCAATGCGCATCGCCCGGCGCGCGGGCAGCCAGCACGCGAGGAATGCGACGGCCGCCAGGGTCAGCGCGACGGATCCGAGCGTGGCAGGGTCGTTCGCCCCGACGCCGAAGAGGAAGCTGGCGAGGAGCCGTGTCAGCGCCAGCGTGGCAAGCAGCCCGAGCGCGAGGCCGGTGGCGACCATGCCCATCCCCCGTCGCACGATTAACCGGAAGACGTTTCCGGGCGCCGCGCCGAGCGCCAGACGGATGCCGATCTCGCGCGTGCGTTGGGCGACCGCATACGCGAGCACGCCGTAAAGTCCGAGCGCGGCGAGCAACAGCGCGAGACCGGAGAAGAGGCCGATCAACACCACGGAGAGCCGTCGTGTGGCGAGGGTTTCGGACAACGCGGCGTCCATGCTGCGCACGTCGAAAACGGGCAGCTCGGGATCGACCGCGAGCACGGCGGCGCGCACCGCGCCGGTGAGCGCGAGCGGGTTGCCGGCGGCGGCGCGAATAAGCAGGCCCACTTGCAGCTCGGGATCCTGCGCGGCGGCGGAATACATCTGGACGAATTTCGGCTCCGCGCTCAGCTCGCCGTGGCGCACCGTGGGCACGATGCCGATGATGGTGAACTGCTCGCGCGTTGCGACCGGCTCGTTGTCGTTGATTTGCTGTCCAAGCGGATCCTGACCGGGAAAATAGCGTCGCGCGAAGCTCTCGTCGATGAGGACGACTTTGGGTTTGCCGAGCGTGTCGGAGGCGTCGAAGGAGCGTCCGCGCAAAATGGGAATGCCCATCGTCTTGAAGTAGTCCGGCGACACGCTCAGCGCTTCGGCGGAAGGCTCCTCGCCCGGTTTTGGATCAGGCCGGCCGGTGATCGCAAAACTGCTGTCGCGACTGCGTCCGCCGAAAGGCGGGTTGTTGCAGATCGCGGCGACCTGCACGCCGGGCAGTGCCTGGACGGCTTCGAGCAGCCGCTGGTGGAACGCGGCGATTGCGGCGTGCTTGTTCGGCTGGTCGCGATAGCGCGCGCCCGGCAGCTTGAGGCCAACGTTGAGCAGGCCATGCGGTTCGAAGCCCAGGCGCACCTGCTGCAGCGCGCGGAAGCTTTGGATCAGCAAGCCCGCGCCGACGAGCAACACGCAGGCGAGCGCCACCTGGCCGACGACGAGCAGCGCCTGGCTGCGCTGCCGGCTCGCGCCCGCGGTGCCGCTGTGGCCGCCGGCTTCCTTGAGCGCCGTGTTCGGGTCGGTCTGCGAAACTTTCCACGCCGGCAACAGGCCGAAAAGCAGGCCGGTGCCCAGCGTGATCGCGGCCATGAACGCGAGCACGACACCGTCCACGCGCACCTGTTGGAATCGCGGCACGTCGCGCGGGACCAAGGCGCCGATGGCGTCGGTGCTCCAAAGCGCGACGAGCAATCCAAGACCGCCGCCGAGCACCGCCAGGAGCACGCTTTCGGTCAGCAACTGGGCGATGATCCGTCCGCGGCTCGCGCCGAGCGCGGCACGCAGCGCGATCTCCCGACGCCGGCCGACGGCGCGGGCAAGCGAGAGGTTGGCGACGTTGGCGCACGCGATGAGCAGCACGAAGCCGACGGCGCCGAGCAGGAGCCAGAGCGTGGCGCGGTATTGGCCGACCGCGCTTTCCAGCAACGGCCTGAGCTTCGCGCCCATGCCCGTGTTTGAGTCAGGATATTGCGCTTCGAGATTGCGGCAGACGACCGCCAAGTCAGCCGCTCCCTGCGTCAATGAGACGCCCGGTTTCAACCGGCCGAGCGCGTAGAAGCCGGGGTGATTGCCGCGGGTGGTGAGATACGGCCGGTCGGCGAAGAAGCCGAGCGGAGCGTAGAGTTCCGCGCCGCGCGGCGTGGTCAGTTCGGCAGGCGCGATGCCGACGACCTCGTAGCTTATGCTATTGAGGGTCAGCTTGCGGCCAACGATTTTCGGATCGGCTCCGAAGCGTCCGCGCCAGAGCCGCTCGCTCAGCACGATCACCGGCGCGGCGCCCGGCTGGTCTTCGCTTTCGAGAAACGGCCGGCCGAGAATCGGCGCGAGACCCATCACCTTGAAAAAACTGGCAGTGACAAACGCGCCGCGGATGCGCTCTGGCTCGCCGTCGCCGGTCAGGTTGAAGTCGTCGCGGCGGTAGCCGGCGAGATCCTCGAAGGCGTGCTGGCCCGCGCGCCAATCGACAAAATTCGGATAGGACAGCGACATGTCGCCGAGCGCGGGCCGGGTTTCGGTGATGAACAACAACCGGTCCGGTTGCGGGTAAGGCAACGGCCGCAGCAGGACGGCGTGGACAAAACTGAAGATCGCCGTGTTCGCGCCAATGCCGAGCGCCAGCGTGAGCAAGGCGACCAGCGTGAAGCCGGGGTGCTTCAGCAGCATCCGCGCGGCATAGCGCAGGTCTTGCAGGAGCGTGCTCATCAGTGGAAAACGCGACGGGCCGTGTGGCGATTATTCCTCGCGGAGCGCGACGATGGGATTCACGCGGGTCGCGCGGCGCGCGGGCAGCAAGCAGGCGAAGAACGCGACGCCGCCGAGCAGGAGCGCGATACCGCCGAATGTCAGCGGGTCGCCGGGGCTGATGCCGTAGAGCCAGCCGCGCAGGAAACGCATCAAGCCGAGCGACGCTGCGAGTCCGGCGCCGACTCCGATGAGGGTGAGCACCATGCCCTGCCCGAGCACCCAGCGAAGCACGTGGCCGCGTTGTGCGCCGAGCGCCATGCGGATGCCGATTTCGCGCGTGCGCTGCGCGACCGCGGAGGCGAGGACGCCGTAAAGACCGACCGCCGCGAGCAGCAGCGCGGAGAGACCGAATAGCGCCAGCAACCACATCGGTCCTTGGCGGGACTGGAGCGATTCGACGAGGCGCTGGTCCATCGTTTTGACATCGAAGAGCGGCAGCTCGGCATCGGCGCGACGCACGGCCTCGCGCACCGCGGACGTCAGTGCTTGCGGCGCCAATGTGGTGCGCGCGAGCAGCGCCATGTTGGCCTGCGGCGCTTGCGCGAGTGGAAAATAAATCGTCTCCTTTTCCACCGGCTTGGCCAGTTCGGTGGCGCGCACCGTGTTGACCACGCCAACGATCGTCCAGCGCGTCGGGTTCGCGTCCGGGCTGTCAAAGAAAATTTCGCGGCCGAGCGGATCGCCGTCGGAGAAATAACGGGTCGCCAGCAAGCGGTCGATCAAGACGACTTTCGGCGCATTCGCGCCGTCGGCGTCGCTGAAAAGTCGGCCGCGAAGCAGCGGGATTCCGAGCGTGGAAAAATATCCGGGGTCCACGGTTTGCACGTTGGCGTGCGGCGCGTTTTCGCCGGGGCCGAGCGTGTAGCCGTTGATGTTGTAGCTGGCTCCGGATTGGGAATCGCCGAAGGGCACGCTGGAAACCAAACCCGCCGCGCCGACGCCCGGCACGGCGCGCACCTCGGTCAACGCGCGCTCGAAAAACGCGCGCATCGCGGCGGCGTCGGCGTAACGATTTTTCGGCAGGGAAAGCTGCGCGCTGAGCACGCCGGCGGCGCGGAAGCCGGGATTGACCTGGCGCAGGTTCCAGACGCTGCGCGCCAGCAGCGTGGCGGCGAGCAGGATCGTCAGCGCGAGGCCGGTCTCCGCGACCACGAGCATCCCCCGCGCGCGACCTTCGCCGCGACCCGAGGAAACACTGCGCGCGCCGCTGTCTTTCAACGCGGCCGGCAGGTTCTTCTGCCGCCATGCGGCGAGCAGCGGCGCGAGTCCGAAGAGCAGACCGGTCGCCACCGAAATCAAGAGCGTGAAAGCGAGCGCGGTGCGGTCCACACGGATCGGCTTGAACGCGCGCGGAATCTGATCCGCCCCGAGCCACGCCAGACCCTCGACGCCCCACACCGCCAGCAGCACGCCGAGGCTGCCGCCAATCAAGGCAAGCAGCACGCTTTCCGTGAGAAGTTGTTGCGCCAGCCGGCCGCGGCCCGCCCCCCGCGCGCGGCGCACGGCGAGATCTTTGCGCCGCGTGGTCGCGCGCATGAGCAGGAGGTTGGCGACGTTGGCGCAGGCGATGAGCAGGAGAAAACCGACCCCGACTTGCAGAAGCCAGAGCGTCGGCCGCAAGTCGCCGACCAGCTCGTCGCGGTAGGAAATCACGTAGGCGCCGAAGCCGCTGGTTTCCGCGAATTGTTTGAGCTGCGGCAGCCGGTCGAGGTTGCGCCGCACGATGGCGCTCACTTGTTCGTTCGCGAGCGTAATGCTCGCGCCCGGCCGCAAGCGGGCGATCATCGCGCTGAATTCGTTGCCGCGCTCGTTGTCGGTCTGTTGCGCAGGGGTGAAAGCGAAAGGCACCCAGAGCTGGGTGCTGGCCAGCGGCGACACGAAACCGGGCGACATGACGCCGACCACGCGCCGGCTCTCGCCATTGACCGGCACGTCGCGCCCGACGATCGCGGGATCGGCGCCGTAGTGGCTTTTCCACAAGGCGTCGCTTAACACGACCACGCCTTCCGCGCCAAGCTGAGCTTCGGCTTCCGTGAAGCCGCGACCGAGCCGCGGCTGGGTTCCGAGCACCGCGAAAAACGACGGCGTCACGGCCAGACCGAGCACGCGCTCCGGCGTTCCTCCGCTGGCGCCGAGATTGTAGCTGCCCGGACGCAACAGCGCCGATTCCTCGAGCGCATCGGCCTGCGCGCGGCGGTCGAGATAATCGGGGATCGAGACCGCGGCTTTCGGTAATCGGCTTTTCGGATATTGGTTCCAAACCCAGACGAGACGATCCGCATCCGGGTAAGGCAGCCGGCGCAGCAGCGCGGCGCTGACGAGGCTGAAGATCGTCGTGTTCGCGCCGATGCCGAGCGCGAGCACGAAGACGCAGAGCGCGGCGAAACCGAGATTTTTCGACCACATCCGCGCAGCGTGGCGGATGTCTTGGAAAAGCGTGTCGAGGCTCGCGGTCATGCGCAGAGTTCAGGGAGTTCAGGGTGTGAATTCATCCCTCTCGCAACGCGACGATCGGGTCGATGCGCGAGGCGCGGCGAGCCGGCAGGTAGCTGGCGAGCGCGGCGGTGACGGCGAGAAACGCGCTCACCGCGAAAAACGTCAGCGGATCGCTGGCGCTGACGCCGAAGAGCAGGCTGTTCAACAAGCGCGTGAGCGCGAACGCAGAGACGAGGCCGATGCCAACACCTAGCAGGGTGAGGCGCAAGCCCTGGCCGACGATGAGGCCAAGGACGTTTGCGCGTCCCGCGCCAAGCGCCAGGCGGATGCCGATTTCCTGCGTGCGGCGGGTGACGGTGTAACTCATCACGCCATAAACGCCGACCGCGGCGAGCGCGAGCGCGACGGCGGCGAAGGAGAGCAAGAGCGTGCTGTGAAAACGTTGCACCGCGACCGTGCCGGCGACGAGTTTCTCCATCGGCCCGATGTCCGCGGTGGGCAGGTCGCCGTCCATTTCGTGGATGATGCGGCGCACCGCGGAGATCAATGGCGCCACGCTCGCGCTTGGCGTGGCGGCGCGCACGGTGAGGTCGCAGAAGCGCGTGCTGTGCTGGAGATACGGCACGTAAAATTCCGGGCCGGCCTCGGCGCCAAGGCCGAGGTGCCGGATGTCGCCGATGATGCCGATGATTTCGCGCGCCGGTGCGGGCGGTTCCGGCGGCGCACCGGGATCGGAGCCGCTGCCGTCGTCGCCTTCATTGCTGATGCGGATGTGCTGGCCGAGCGCGTCACCGCTCGGGAAGTAGCGACGCGCAAACGCCTGGTTCACCATCACCACCGGCGGCGCGTCCGCGACGTCGCGCTCGGTGAAAGTCCGGCCCGCCAGGAGGCGAATGCCGAGCGAGCGGAAATAGTCCGGGCTGGTCACGCACCAATCGGCACCCAGATTCTGACCCGGCGCAGGGAGCGGTCGGCCCACCACGGTAAACGTGTAAGCGGTTTGGTCTTTGCCCATCGGCACCGGATTCACGATGCCGGCAGTGGTGACCCCAGGAAGGGCTTGGACGCGATGGATCAGCTCGGTGAAGAACGCCTGCTGCCGCGCAGCTTCGGGATAGCGCACGCCGGGCAGCACGACCTCCGCACGCACGACGCCGCGCGGATCAATGCCAGGATCCACCTGACGCAGCCGCACGAAACTTTTGATGAGCAATCCCGCGCCGACAAGCAGCACGAGCGAGAGCGCCACCTCGGCCACGACGAGCGACGCGCGCAGCCGTCGGCCGCGCGGGCTTTCGCTCCCCTCCCCGCGGCCCGATTCTCCGAGCGAAGCGTTCAGATCCAAGCGCGACGCCTGCAACGCCGGCGCGAGGCCAAACACGATGCCGGTGAGCAGCGACACGATCATCGTGAAAGCGAGCACCCACTTGTCGATCCCGACTTCGGGCAAACGCGGCAATTCGACGGGGCTGGTCGCCACGAGCACATCCACGCCCCAGCTCGCCAGCAGCAACCCGAGCGCGCCGCCGCAGATTCCGAGCAGCGCGCTCTCGGTCAGGAGCTGGCGAATGATCCGCGCACGACTAGCGCCCAATGCGGCTCGGAGCGCGATCTCTTTCCGCCGGCCGGCGGCGCGGGCGAGGAGCAGGTTGGCGACGTTGGCGCAGGCGATGAGCAGCACGGAACTCACCGCGGCCAGGAGCACGAACAGCGCAGGGCGCGTCTTGCCGACCAGGTTTTCGTGCAGCGAAACGGCCTTCGCGCTCCAGCCGGCGTTCGTGCGCGGATACGTTTCCGCCAGCCGGCTCGCCAGGGTCGTGATTTCAGCGTTGGCTTCTTGAACAGAAACGCCCGGTCGCAGCCGGGCCACCACGCTGAGGAAATGTGCGCCGCGCTGTTTCGTGTTGTCGCCGATGAGCGGCACGAGCGCGGTGTAGTAGTCGATCCGCTCCGCGCTGATCGGATAACGGAAGCCGGCTGGCATCACGCCGAGCACGGTGTGCTTGCGGCCGGAAATGAGAATCTCGCGCCCGATGATGTCGCGCGCGCCGCCGAAGCGCCGTTGCCAGAAACCCTGGCTGAGCACGACGACGCGGTCGCGGCCCGGCTGGTCATCCTCTTTCGTAAACACCCTCCCAAGCGCGGGTTGCACGCGCAGGAGTGGAAACAGGTCCGCGGTCGTCGCGAGCCCTTCGATCTTCTCGGCTTCGTCGCCGCCGGTGACCACGGCGCCCGTCAGCGTGTAAGCGGCGATGTTCTCGAACGAGCGCGCCTGCTCGCGCCAGTCGGCGAAGTTCGGATAGGACGCGACGCTTCCCTCTTGGTCGCGTTGCTCCCAGACGTTCACCAGTGTCTCCGGCTGCACGAAGGGCAGCGGGCGCAAGAGCACGGTGTTGACGACGCTGAAAATCGTCGTCGTCGCGCCGATGCCGAGCGCCAGCGCGAGCACGGCGACGAGCGTGAATCCGGGATTTTTGGCAAACTGCCGACCAGCGTAGCGGAGGTCCTGCAGCAGCGTGTTCATGAATAGGTCGGCGGCGGCTCGGAAAGCGAGCGGCGCTGCGATGCGTGCTTACAGCGAGGGCGGCGCTTTCGTTTCGAGCGCGCCGGCGGCCAGGGTCGTAGCGGCCGGGACGGGCTGCGTGACCACCGCGGCGTCCGGCTGGGCGTGAGCCGTGGGAGCGGCGACGCGGAGTCCGCAAATCGCCAGCGCGACAGTCAGGCAGACGGCCAGGGCGAGTTGCAGCGAAGTGTCGATCCAGCCTTCGTGTTCCACTTGATCGACGAACTGGAGCAGGTCGGATTTTTCGCCGTCGGCGATCGGTCGATCCACGTGCAGGTGAAGAGTAGCGTTCATGGTATTACAGAGTTTCCTTGGTTGGTTTTCCTGTCCCGTTTTCCGCGGCTTTCGACGCGGCTTTTTGGAGACGGCACTCCCTATTTGCAGGGGCTGTGCCAGGAAAAATTCGCAGTCGCAAGTCCCTCTCGGAAAACGAAATAAAATTTTCGATCAGTTTTCCGAGACCCTGCGCACGTCCCGCCCACGGGACGAGTCCATCCCGATATTGGGACGAGGATTTTTCGGGAGACGAGTTTCCGTTTCCAAGTCGCGCGCGCCAACCCAACGGACCCACGATCGCCCCGCAGGCTTGCCCGCCGGGCGTTGTCCCACTACGCTGCCGCCGAGCTTTCCTGGATCGCCCTTGCGTTCTCGCCTCATGAGTCCGCCTTCCTCGTTGCCGCCGGCGGAAGAAACGGTCGTGCTCGCAGCGCCGCCACCGCCGTCCGAAACCGCGCGGCGCTTCGGGCATTACGAAATTCTCCTGCGCGCAGACGGCGGCTGGTGGGAACTCGGGCAGGGGTCGATGGGCGTCACGTATAAGGCGTTCGACACGACGCTGCGCTGTCCGGTGGCGTTGAAAGTCATCAGCGCGCGCATCTCCGCGCGGGCGGATGCGCGCGAGCGTTTTCTGCGCGAAGCGCGCGCGGCGGCGCAACTGCGTCACCCGAACGTCGCCGGCGTTTTCCACTTCGGCACCCGACCCGAGGACGGGCAGTGCTTTTACGCGATGGAACTCGTCGAAGGCGAGCCGCTCGACCTGCGGGTGCGCCGCGGCGGGCCGCTCTCGCCCGCGCTGGCGCTGGACATCGGCGCGCAGGTCGCCCGCGCGCTGATCGCCGCCGAACGCCGCGGCTTGATTCATCGCGACATCAAACCGGCGAACCTGATGCTGGTCGCCGATGAAACTCAAACGTCGGGCAGCAGCCGTTGCGGCGACGCGCGCACCGCCAGCGGAAGCGGTGGCGGCGACGGACCCCAAGTCAAAGTCATCGACTTTGGCCTGGCCAAAGCGGTGTCTGCCGCAGACACGACGGACGCCGGCTCGCTGACCCAAGACGGGTTTCTCGGCACGCCGAATTACGCCAGCCCGGAGCAATTCGCGCGCGGTGACGTCGATGGGCGCTCGGACGTTTTTTCGCTCGGCGTCACGCTCTGGTTTTTGCTCACCGCGCAAACGCCCTTTGCCGTCGGCAGCGGCGACCCGGCCGGCATCGCCGAGCGCCAGCTTCGCCACCGGCTGCCGACCCGGCAACTTGCCGAGCTCGGCGTGCCCGCCTGCGTTGTCGCGCTGCTCGAGTCCATGCTGGAAACGGCGCCCGCGAGACGGCCTTCGCCGCAGGCGCTGCACGAGGCGATTCAGGAATGTCGCGCGACCTTGCGGGCGGCCGATTCGCCTGCGGACTTTCCAGCACCGGAGCCGAAGCGCCGCCAAACGTTTTGGCGTCGCAAAGCGGTCGTCGCCGGCGCGACAGTCGCGATCGCCGCGCTCGCTGGCGCAGCGTTTCTCGGCCGTCATTTTTTCCCTGCGACCGGGCCGGTGTCGCCGCCGCGTGCAGCGCTGCCCGCGCCCGCGCAGCCGGAGGAAAAGAGCATCGCCGTGCTGCCCTTCGACAACTTGAGCGACGGCAAGGAGAACGCCTTTTTCGCCGACGGCATCCAGGACGACATCCTCATCGACCTCGCCAAAATCGCCGACTTGAAAGTCATCTCGCGCACCAGCGTGATGCAATACAAAGCCGGGACGCCGCGCAACCTGCGCGAGATCGCGCGCGCGCTCGGCGTCGCGCACGTCGTCGAGGGTAGCGTGCGGCGCGAGGGCAATCGCGTGCGGGTGAGCGCGCAGCTCATCGACGCCCGCACGGATACCCACGTCTGGGCCGAACAATACGACCGCGAGCTGGCCGACGTGTTCGCCATCCAGAGCGAGGTCGCGCACGGCATCGTCGCCCAGTTGCGGGTCAAGCTCTCGCCGGGCGAAAAGGCGGCGCTGGAAGAACGGCCGACGCGCGACCTGCTGGCCTACGAGCTGTTCGTGCGGGCGCGCCAGCTCGTCGAACAGGATTATTACGTGGACAACGCCGGCTGGGAGGCGGCGATGCGCCAGGCAGCGCCGCTGCTCGACGAAGCCGTGACGCGCGACCCGAACTTCGTGCGCGCGTGGTGCACGCTCGCCGAGGTCCACGGCCGCATGTATTTCGTCAATCTCGACCGCACGCCCGCGCGGCTCCTGGCAGCGGAAAAAGCGCTTGCTGCCGCACAACGCTTGCGGCCGGAGTCCGGCGAAGTCCACCTCGCCAGCGGGCTGCACGCGTATCGTTGTTACCGCGACTTCGAGCGCGCCCGCGCGGAACTCGAAATCGCCGCGCGCTCCCTGCCGAATAACGCGCAGATTTTCTTGTTCCGCGGCTTGATCGATCGCCGCCAGGGACGCTGGACGGAGGCGACCGGCAACATGCAACGCGGCGCCGCGCTGGACCCGCGCAACACCTGGCTGCTCATCCAGCTTTTCATCAATCACCACGTCCTGCGCCGGCCGGCCGACGCGGCGCGCACGCTCGACCTCGCGCTCGCGGCCAGCCCGCAGTCGCACGTCTTCCGCATCTGGCGCGCGCTGCTCGACGTGGAGACGCGCGGAGATCTCGGTCCATTGCGCGCCGGTCTCGCGGCGTTGCCGGCCGACTACGACCCCGACGGACAGATCACCCGCTACCGGGTGACCCTGGCGCTGTTCGAGCGCGACGCCGACGCAGCAGAGCGCGCGTTGCGTGGCAGCGCACGAGAGGCGTTTTACGAGATCAATGGCGTCGGCTATCCGCGCGCCTGGTTCGAGGCGCTCATCGCCCGGGTGCGCGGCGACCTCCCCGGCGAAAAGATGGCGCTCGAAGCGGCGCGCGACCTGTTGGAAAAACGCCTGCGCGAGCGGCCCGACGACGCCAAGACGCTCAGTCTGCTCGGCGTGGTCGAGGCGGGGCTCGGTCGCAAAGAAGAAGCTCTGCGCGCAGGCCGGCGCGCCACGGAACTTCTCCCGGTCGAAAAGGACGCGCTCGACGGGCCATTGCTGCTCGCCAACCTCGCGCTCATCCACGCCTGGAACGGAGACAAGGCAGCCGCGCTGGCGCAACTGGCCGCGCTTGGCCGCGACGGCTCACCGGTCGCCGCGCAATTCGAGCCGATGCGTCCGAGCTTCGGCGATCTGCGGCTGCACCCGTGCTGGGCTTCCTTGCGCGACGACCCTGGCTTTGAGCAGCTCGTTGCCGAACTGGCGCCGAGGTAGTGGGAATACGGAGTGCGGAATGAAAGGCAGGCGTGGCGGCGCGTTTCCGTTATTCCGCACTCCGCACTCCGCATTTCATCAATGCGTCCCTAGCTCTTGCCTGCGCCGATGCTCCTCGCAATGGATGCTTCTTATCTGTTGCTGATCGGCGCCGCGTTCCTCGCGGGCACGATGAACGCCATCGCCGGCGGCGGCTCGTTCGTCACCTTTCCCGCGCTTGTGTTTACCGGCGTGCCGTCGATCATCGCCAACGCGTCGAGCACCGTGGCGCTGTTTCCCGGCGCGTTCGCCAGCGCGTGGGCGTATCGCGAGGATTACCGCTCTTTTAAGAACGTGTCGTTTCGCGCGATGCTGGCAGTGAGCCTGGCGGGCGGAGTCACCGGCGCACTGCTGCTGCTCCTCACGCCGCAGCGCTCGTTCGATCGCGTCATTCCTTGGCTGTTGCTCGTGGCCACGATTGTCTTCGCCTACGGGCCGCGGCTCGCGCCCCTGTTGCATCGTTACATTCACGTTGTCGGTCCCGCGGCGCTGCTCCTCCTGCAATATGTCGTCGCCATCTACGGGGGTTACTTCGGCGGCGCGGTCGGGCTGATGATGCTCGCCGTCTGGGGACTTTTCGGCATCACCGATGTCAAAGCCATGAGCGCCAGCCGCGTCCTGCTCGTCGGCTCGATGAACGCCATCGCGGTGGTCTGCTTCATCATCGCCGGCAAAGTCTGGTGGACACAGACTTGTCTCATGCTCGGCGCGGCGGTCATTGGCGGCTACCTGGGCGCGCGGCTCGCGCGGCGGCTCGAGCCCGAGCGGCTGCGGCTGGCCATCACGATCCTCAACATCGTCGTCACCGGCGCCTTTTTCCTGCGCGCTTATCGGCCGGGAGCGGTATAGTTCTCCCCTCCCGCTGCCCCTTGTCAACGCAGTAAAGACTGCAAGACTCACGAACTGCCTCTTCTGCTTCCCCACCCTTTCTGTCTTTCAAGAAAATATTTTCTGTGCTTCCTATTTTTGAGTCGGTTGTAGGCCACAAAGCCGTGCCAATGTTGTTCTAAGCGATTTTGCATAAAAAAGAAGCGGCGCCCGGAGAAAAAAAAACCCACCCCCGCAATCCAGCAAAAGAAGATAAACAACAACGCGGGCCCATTTTTTTACTACCCTATTTAGAAAAAAAAACACGCGCCCCCGGCTGAATCCCTCCGGGAGGCGCTCTGGCCTGCCTGCTCTGTTACCGCTCGTTGCTTACGGCCGGAAGTATTGCCGCTGCGCATCCCAGTAGGGCGACCGGACGATGGCCCCCCGCTGATTTTCCCACTGGCGCGAGCCGAAATAAAGGGCTCGGCCGGTGTCGCGCGCGCCGCGGTATTGGTAATAGAGAGCACCAGGGACGTTGCCACCCCTGGCGGCGAGTCCGCTGCGTGCCCAGTTTTGGGCCGCCTGGCGGTTCCAGTAACGGAACTCCGGGCTCTGTGCGTGGCTTGCCGCCGGCAGAAGGCCGAGGACGACCGCGCCCAACACTGCTTTCAGACCGACTGATGCGATGCGTTTCATGTTTTCTCTCTCCTATGGTTTGGTTGCACCCTCCCGTCTATCTCGCGACAGACTTCGTGGCTCATTTACATAGCCAAGTCGGCGGCGCGGTTTTGACGGCGAAAACGAAAAAAATTCTCCTTTTCATCTTTTTTGTTCCAAGTTAGAAAAAATCCGCTTTTCTCGCGCAAAAGCGGCCCGGTCAGTTGCCTTAAATAAGAATGAGCACGAACGGTCCCGCGCAGAATCCGCCCGGCGGAGAGACTCCCAACGTCGGTCCCAAGGTTCCGGAGCAGGACGATCCGCCGGCCGCCGACGGAAGTTGGCCGGCAACACTCCGACTGATTGAGGAGTTTTGGTCGCAGATCGAGTGGCGCGGCCGCAAGAACGCGATCGCACTCATCGCCAGAGAGAATTGGGCGGGACTCGCGCGTCCTACGGAGGATGAAATATTCTCCGACGCCGTGAATTGGTTGTTGAGTGGAGATGGTTGTGGCTCCTACAAAGATCACGAAGCCGAGACGGCGGCTGAGGCACGTCAGCGGCTTGAAAAGCTAGCGGAACGCGCCAGCGCAGCCGAACTTCGCGAAGGATGGTCTTCGATTCTGCGAGAAATGATGTCTTCGCTCGTTGGCAAGCGTGCACACCGAGCGGAATACAAGATGCCGGTAGCTCTGCTTTCGGAATTCGATCACTATAACCTTTGCGCGAATGCGCCCGCGAAACTGGTAAAAACTGTCGTCGAATTTCACCTGCCGGCCAAGGCGCACCCTCTGGTTGAAGGACTCCAAAAGCCGAAGTTCGCCCCTCAAGAAGATGAGGTGTTATTGTTGAAAAAATACCGCGCCAAACTTGCCGAGCTTTGCGGCGACCCGTTTATCTGTGCGGTGGCCGACGCTTGGGACGCAGGAGAACTTGATCATAAAAACGGAGCCCACAGCGCATTCGCGGCCAGATACGGTCGCAAAGCCGATGCTGTTTCCAAGGCGAAGCATGTGATTCGTGAACACCTCAAAGCACTCGAAGTGACGTGCAGCGAGTCCACGCCATGGCTCTGACTAGTTGACCGACCACCCAAACCCGCAACTCACACTTTTCATCCGTTATGACTTCCCCAGACCAAATCTTTTCTTCGTCGGCCGCAGCGGATCCCCATCCGGGCGCCGGAACACCGCAGCCGAAACTTTCCCTTGTGGAACTGCTTCGGCGCCAGGCCTCGCAAGGCTCCGATTTCGCTCGTGGGCTGCTGCGCGCCGGCGAACGCGCCGTGACGGCGGGCGCCACGGCCTTCCGGAGCCTCGCTTTACTTCCCTCCGCAGCGCTGCCTGCCGGCGGCGGTAATAAAATGTTGCAAGCCTTGCCGGCCCACGAACAGATGCTCCTCGAGATCGACCTTTTGGAATGGATTTCTCAGGAAGAGCTCGATCGCTGCGCGCCGTGGGCTGGACGCAAGGTGCGGCTGCACTGTCGCCGATTGTCCGGTGAGGAGAGGTTCCGCTTCACGGCCGCAGTGCCGCCTCCCGCCACTAAAAACCCGAGCGGTGCTCGTCTGCGCATTGAACTCCAGGGGCTGACCGGCGAAACCAGTGTGGTTCGTCTCTCAGCCAGATCCTTCAGCGGAACCTTCCTCGACGATCAAATACGCGTGCCTGCCGAACAACTGGGTTACCGCGTGCTGCTGGAGCAATCATGAAGCATGCGCCCCTCCTTGCCGCAATCCTACGCGCTGATCGGGGAGATCATCCGTGCGTCCGAGGGACTGGAGGGCGCTTCCGCAGGCAAGCGACGGGACTGGTGGGAGAAAGCAAACCTGCGCTTCGGCAGCAGGCTTGACTACCTCCTCTGGCGCTCGCTTTGGGCGCACGAGCCGGTTTGGCCGGAGGCGTATCCACCACAGGCAATCCCATGGGCCGAGGTCATCCGACGTCTGAAGAGCGAGGCCGAGGCGAGCTCCTGGGGCATTACCGTTCTACTGCCCAAGTTGCTTGAGGCGGCAGCCGAAGATGATCCTGAAAGCGGCCTGCTCCTCGCCAGAGCGAGCTTGGAACAGTCAGCCAAGCTGCCGTTCTTGGATTGTGCCAAAACAAGCTGTGCGATCGCGCGACTTCTGGCTACGGAGTCCGCGCACCGCCTGTTAAACGAAAATATCCCAGCGGATCGCCGTGAGGAGGTCACCATCAGCGCAGTGCGCCGCGTGCGCGAAGGGCTGCGCACGATCAGTCCAGACTGGCTGCCACGGAGGTATCCCGATCTCCATGGACTTGAAGGCGAATCGGACTTGCTGCCATTCGCGGCACCCGCCGCCTTTGGGTGGATCTACAGTATTCTAAAAAGACTGGTAATCTACGGAAGCGAAACTTCTCAGTCTGAGCTCGATCTAACTCGTGCCGTGAGCGTCGCGGGACGCCTCTCGACCTTGGCGGTTACGGCCTGGCAATGCTGCCGGATGCACCGGCTCCTGTGTGCCGGAGCTAAACACAATGGAAAGTTTATCGCCGCAGCGGGTTGGGAGGCACCGTCACTTTCCGGACGCAGCGAGGAATATCGGGCGCTGCTCGGCGCAGCCAATATTTTCCTCGTTACCGGTGACATCCTCCAAGCAGCTACCTTTGCGCACATCGCTTTTCGCATCGCGCCCAAAGTGGACGGCGACACCATGCGGCAGGCGACGTTCTGGGGAAAATGGATTCATCAGTGCGGTCTGGAAATTGACAAGCGCTTCAAAAAGGACACGGCTTTTAACCCGCGGAAAGCAGCCCGCCAGGCAACCAATCCTCCGGTTTTTTCGCCGACGGGCAAAACTTTCTGGCGGCGCATTCGTTATGAACAAGAGCACTCGGCTGATTGGCAGCAGCTACTAGGAACCTACGGCGAGTGGCAGCATCTCGTCCAGGAGATCGCAGCCGGCTGGAAAAAAAACGATCCGCTGGAAGCAAAGCCTAATTGGCTCCTGACCTGTCTGGCCCACCATGCAGCCGAGATCGCCAGTGAAGCGACGCGAGCAGCCTTGTTTCGACTCTGTGTGCGTTACAGTCTGCTGAGTCTGGCGGCAAAGGTCATCAGGTGTCTCCCGGAGGAAGATCGACACTGCACACTGCGATTTGCCCGGGCCGTCAAAATTGCTCAATCCGCTTTACCCTTGGGGCTTGATGAAGACCAGCACGATGTCTTTCGGTCCGCCGTTCGCGCAAGGTTTGCCAGACAGGCAGACAGTGCGCCTTGGAATCACGAGGAGGTTCTGAGCATCCACGAACTTCTTCTGGGCCGCAGTCTCGTGAACCTCCGCAGCGCAGCTCCCCTCGCGACGCCGACATTAGCGGCGAAGTTTAACTACCTGGTGACCGAGGAGGAGGTGCGAAGGGTGCTGGCCAAAAGGTCAGTCTCCTGGAGAAGAGGGGCCGGTGAAGTTTCCGCGCGCGACTTCGAACAGTTTGCGGAAAGCTACCGCAGAAATTCCGGCTCCCCTGCTTTTTTTCTTTCCGTAGTGCCGATCGACGACGACCGCTTCAGCGTTTTGGCAATGAACGGTTTGCAGTGGAGTCATTCCATCGTGCGCTTCGCTGCATTCGCGCGTCATGTGGCCGCCGTGCGTGAAACCCTCTACGTTGCGCTTTCCACCGCCGATTTCGTGGTTCCTTGGGGAGAGAGCTTCGCCGACTTCGCCTCGGAGTTGGCTGCTATCGTCGCAAAGTTCGGGCCTGTGGAAAACGGGAGCCTTCTGATTAGCACCAGCGCCGAACTGGCTGAAATTCCGTGGCAGGATCTTGTGCGGAGATTTTGGTTTTCCCGAACACAGTATCCGACTGTTTCGCTTATTCCCAGTTTCTCATGGGCAGCACTCGCTTGGCCACGGCCGATTCGTCTTCCTCCACAGCGGTTGAAAGTCGTGGTTAGCACTGACAACGATTTTTTTGGAGTAGAATACAATGATCTCCGCAGAATCCTCTATAGCCTGCGAACCACGGAAGGGCAGGTGTGGAATGGACTTGCTGTGGTGGCCGGTCATGGCCGTCTGGATGCGGCCAACCGCCCGGTCGTCGAGGGCTGCGGCAGTCGTGGCGGACCACTTCAACAAAAAGAATGGTTCGAGTATGGCGAGTATCTCATCGTTGTGCTCCACGCCTGCACGAGCGGCCGGGTGTTTCCGGGGTTTCTTGCGGATCTCGGGGGCATCCCAGGACTCGTTTTGGGCATGAACTGCCGGCTCGTGTGTGCGCCGGTCGCCGAGGTTCCAGCAGTATCCGCTCTCCTATTCCAACAGTGTCTGCGCAACTCCCGCCTCCCCGTGGCATTCGGGGCTCGTTACGCAACTGCTGTGAGAGAGGACGCAAGAGTTGCGTGTTACAACCTTTATGGTTTTCCGACAGAATGGATCGAACAGTATCTCCCCCGTGCGCTCGATTGACTCCCTTTGAGCCGTGCTGCCTCGGGAACCGCTTGTGTTGCCAAGCAGACCCACTCTCCGATCAGCGGGAGTTTGACAGCCGCGCGCCGTTTTTCCTGGCCTCGCCGCCATGACGATTTCCCGCCGCACTTTCGCGTCCTTGGCCGCGCTCGCCGTGTGGCTCGGCTCCTCCTGGCCGGCACACCCGGCGCTCGCCGGCGCCGCTGCCACTGACGCCGAGGATGGCGGCAAGGACGCCTCCCGCCCGGCGGCAAGCAGGTGATCGAGCAAAAGCAGAAGGAGCGGCGCTTCTACATGGCCGTGGGCATCGGCACGGATTTCGATTCCACCGCCACGCACTTCAGCTCGGGCGCGCGCCGCGGCACTCCTCCGCCCATCGGCGGGGGAAATTTTACCTGCCTTGGCACGGTGCGGCCGCAGCATTTCTCGGATGTTTATCCCTACGACTTCGACACCGCATTCTACCGGCCGCAGCTCGAATTGGGCTACGTCGTCAACCGTCACCTGGAAGTCTTTGCCCTGTTCAAATACGACCGTGCCGGCAGCCGCACGCTCGCCCTTGGCAACGGCACCTTCGTCGGCCCGTCAACGATCGTGGACTTCGGCGACGGCCCCATGCAAATCCCCGGCCTCGCGGTGCCCGCCACGGTGCTCGCCGATTTCGGCGATTACACCCCCTACGGCTTCGAGGTGGGCGCCCGCTTTTTCTTGTGTTCCCAAGAGGCTCGCCTCCGGCCGTATCTCTCGATTGCCGGCGGGGCGACCTACGTGGAAGCCATCGACGCGCGGTTCTCCACGGCGGTCGGCAGCACGTTCTTCTCCGGCCGTTTTTATGATCATAGCGTCGTGGCCACCGGCTCGCTGCTCGTGGGCGTCGAGTTCGCGCTCTCGCCCTGCTTCTCCCTCGGCGCGGAGGGCGGCCTGCGCTACGAATCCGCGCTCGACCGGCCCACCGCAGACTTGCGCCGCGCCACCTTTATGAACAGTCGCTATACCATCCAGATCGCAAGTCGCGTCGGCTTTTTCTGCGCGCGGCATTGCTGTTGCTTCCGCTCGGCCTCTACTGGTGGGTGGCGCAGAGCGCGCCGCTCGTCTTGTCCATTCTCCGGCATCTCCGCTCCACCATTCACCGCACTGCCTAACCCGGCGCGGCAGCGAACTGGCCGGGGCGGCGGGCGTCACCCATGAAAGCGACGCTTGACCGCGCCCTGGCTTGTCGCCGAGCTTGAGTCCGTTAGGTATCACCAAGAGCCGCCCGCAGGTCGTATTCGCCATAAGGGAGATCACTCATGTTTGAAGCCGAGATCATTCATGCCGAGGACATCGCCGAACGCCTGGAAGTCGAGGCCAGGCTCTCACCTCTTGAACGCAAGAACTTTCCCGACCATAGGCGCGTCCCATCGACGGAATTCAGCGCCTGGTGGAAAGACGTCGAGCGCAAGATTGCGGCGCTGGAAGACCAGGACCTGATGCGTCGCCTGCAGTTGATCCCACAGGAGCGCAACCGGCAGCTTGTCGCGGGCGAGGGCGATGAGATCACGCGCTTCGTCAACTTTGTCCACGGCACACTGCGTCTGCTGCGGCAGATTGACAGGCGGCTTGCCCTTGCACCGTCGCTCACCAACCCTCCTGCACCCTCGCCAGCACCATCGAAACCCGGTCAATCCGTTGGGAAGCGCTACGACGTCTTCATCTCGCATGCCTCCGAGGACAAGGAGGGGTTTGCCCGTCCCTTGTATAAGGCGCTGCGGACTCGCGAGCTCGAAGTGTGGTTTGATCAAGCGACGTTGGAGTTGGGGGACAGCCTTCGCCAAAAGATTGAAGAGGGGCTCGCCAACTGCCGTTTCGGTGTGGTCATCTTGAGTCCATACTACCTGCCCAAGGAATGGCCATTGCGCGAGCTCGATGCTTTGGTGGCGCGGGAAACAGCGTTCGGCGAGAAGGCCATCCTGCCAGTGTTGCACAACCTTACGATCGCCGACCTCACCAGGCGTTTGCCAATGCTTGCGGGTCGTCTTTCCATCAGTTCCAGCGACGGTGTGGAGGTTGTCGCCGACGCGGTCACCCATGTCGTCCGTCGCCAGCGGCAGTGATCACCTGGCCCCTCATTCCAGCGGACCGCCTTTGGCGGCGGCGGAATTCAAATGTCAGGCGATCAGCAAGACGCCCTGATGGGGACCATCGGGGCCAGTTTGTAAATTTTGCAGTTTTAGATCGACACACGCGATCCACGGAGGGAAAACTGCTAGCCTCACCGGCCGACCCTTTTCAGTCCCGCGCCGCAATCTCACTCCTGCGGCTGCCACTCCCACCGAGCCGACGACGTTCCCATGCACAATATGTCCACTGCCCGCTCCTCCTTCCGCTCGCTCCCGTTCCCGCTCGCCAGGGTCGTCATCATCAGCGGCGCCATAAACTTCGTCGGCTTTGCGCTGGCTGGGCTTGGCTCCGCCGCGACGCCAACGGCATATCCCGGTGCCGCGGCTTTCCGTTCCCCTCCTTTCGACAGCGACCGCTGGGAGTTTCGCACCACCCGGCTGGAAAGCGCAGGGCCGAGTCCCCGCGCCATCCGGCCGACGACAGACACGGCCTACATCTACAATTCCGGCTTCATCGTGGACTCCACCGACAATCCCGGCGGCCAAACCAGCATCACCACCGGCGACACGCTCACGGTGACCAGCGGCGGGTTCGCCGTGGGGGTCAATCACAGCGGCACTTTTACTCAGAGCGGCGGCAGTGCCGTGGTCAACGGCAACTATTTATACCTCGGCCTCATGTTCGGCAGCACGGGCGTCTATAATATGAGCGGGGGCGACCTCACTGCGGACCAAGTCATTGTCGGCTACGGCGGCACAGGCACTTTCACCCAGAGTGGCGGCACTGTAACCACCGGCAACAACGGTTTCCTCCGCCTCGGCAACAACCCCGGCAGCACGGGCACCTACAATCTGGACGGTGGCACGCTGACCACCAGCTTTGTGGGTGTTGCCTCCAGCACAAACAACAACGCCTTCAACTTCAACGGCGGCACGCTCCAACTCCAAGCTAATAATGGATCCTTCTCAGGGGGGCCGTTTCTCACCGCCAACGTGCGCGCCGGCGGGGCCATCATCGACACGGCCGGCTTCAACGTCACCGTCTCCGCGCCCCTCGTCCATTCCACAATCACCGGGGACGCCGCCACCGACGGCGGCCTGACCAAGAACGGACTCGGCACGCTCACGCTCTTCGGAGCGAGCACTTACAACGGGGGGACCACCCTCAACGCCGGCACGCTGCTGGTGAACAACACCACTGGCTCGGGCACGGGCACCGGCGCGGTCACCGTGAAGACGAACACCACCCTCGGCGGCAGCGGCACGATCGCCGGCGCGGTCACGGTCAACAGCGGCGGCAAGCTGGCGCCCGGCAACAGCGCGGGCCGGCTCAGTGTGGGCAGTCTCACGCTCGCCAGCGGCTCGACCCTCGCCATCGAATTGGGCGGCACGACTGCCGGCAGCCAGTATGACCAGGTGTTCGTCGCCGGCGCGCTCTCGCTCACCGGCAGCACCTTGAGCGTGAGCCAGATCAACGGCTTCAACCTCGCGCCGGGCCAGAAGTTCTTCATCCTCGATCGCACCGGCACAGACGTTTCCCCGGTGGGTCTCTTTGCCAACGCGCCCGGGGGCATCTACACCGACACGGCCGGCAACAAGTTTCTGGTCAACTACGCCGACCACGATCCCGCGGACACGAGCAACGCGCTGCTCAACGACGTGAGCCTGACCGTCACGCCCGAGCCCTCCACTTGGGCGATGCTGCTGCTCGGCGGCGCGGGTTTGCTCGCGCTGCCGGTCGTTCGTCGGCGCCGGCGGCGCCAAAGCGGTGCCGCCGCGTGAGCGCCCGGCAACTTCTGCCGCGGCTGCCCAAGGAGTAAGAAACGCGAGCCTTCCGTCCAGCGAGACCGTGCGGCTGACCACGGCCCGGGGAAGCGGCTTTCCCGCGCGGAGTCGTGGCAACCCGGCCCGCCGTCCGGGCGTTGCGCGAGTTGCCGACGCCAGCGCTCCGGCTCGCGCCGCGACAGCTTGCCCGGCGGCTGCGCTTTCAGCGCGCGCGGTCGTGCACCGACGAGGCACGTCCCGGTGCACAGGATCCGTGCTCCGCAATGGATGAGGGGAACGGCCGTGAACAAAGCCGTCGGGCACGACATCAAGGAGAAAATTTGTGACCCCAAAGCCCCGCGCCGACTGCCCAGCGTGCCAATGGCAGACACCGACGCGACCCTTTGAGACCCCAGGACAACCATCCAAGACCCCAA
>CAXTRS010000011.1:22334-28465 GCA_964246635.1 uncultured Chthoniobacterales bacterium
CCTCGCAATTCGAGAAAGCAGGACGGCGAGGGAAGACTTCAAACCGCCGATGCACGACCCCAATGCGCTCAATTTCACCCACTTGCACCGGCGCCGCGCCTCCACCCCGCGGCGTCGGCTCCGAAGAGCCTCGCTTGTATCAGTTTTTGCTTGTCGAGACCTGCACTGGGCCGTATAAGTAGCAGAACCAAACCCTTCTCCCTCTACCCCCTTATGCCCGACGACCCCTCCATTTCTGCGTCCACGCCCAGCCCCGAGAACAACGCCAAAAACGACGACGCCGCGGCTCCCCAAGCCGGCGGCGGCGGCGGCGACGACGCGCCCGACTCCGGCACCAACAAAGCCTACGCCGCCTCGCTCACCCGCACGGAAAACATCGTCAAAGCCGCCCAGCAGCCCGCCCACCTCGCCGCCCTCTCCGCCGACGGCAGCGACATCACCGCGGACTTCCTCGAAGACACCCTCGCCGAAGTCGCCGCCGTGCGCCGGCTGCTCGGCCTCGCCGCCGAGAGCACCAGCGACAAAGAGACCAGCACCGGCGCAGGCCTCACCCTCGAAGAACAGCTCATCCACGCCATTCAGCAGGTCCAGGCCCGCGCCCGGCAGAAATACGGCACCAGCGGCCCCGCCATGAAGACCTACCACATCGGCCACCGCATGGGCGGCAACCGCTCCGTGCTCGAACAAATCAGCCAGGACATCCTCACCAAACTGGAAACCGACACCCTGCCCGGCCTCGCCCCGGCCAGGATCAGCGCGCTGGCCGCGCTGCGCGCCGCCTACCTCGGCACCGAACTCGAACAAACCAGCGCCGGCGGCCAGGCCTCCGGCGAGCGCAAGCAGGCCAAGGCGCGCATCGACGCGCTCGTGGACAAGCGCCAGAAGATCCAGTTCGCCGCCGACGCCACCTGGCCCTGGCCCGACGGAGCCAACGTCGCCGTGCGCAAAACCTTCGAGCTGCCCGCCAGCCGGCCGTATTCCGCATGAAGCAGCAAATGGGAGACGAAGTGCGCCGAGGCAGCGAAGCGTCCACAGATTGACAAGCTGCAAAATACACAAGCTGATCCCACTTTCTGCGCGCTACTGCCAGAACGAAGGATTCGATCAACAACCGCTTATGCTGACATCAATACTTTTTCAGTCACTAGCAAATTTATTTGAGGCCGCTGCCAACAGATCAGGTATCAGCCTAGCGGCTGTCAAGCTGGAACCTTGTGTAAATAGCTATGCGGTTGCCAAGTTAAATCCTAGTTTAATCAACGTGCAAAATCTCACGTTTCAAGTGAGCATGAGGCAAAATTCGACGCCAGCATCGTGTCCCGACCCGAAAAGTCCACATGCAACGAACGCACAAATACTCCTGACATCTGATGAGGGAGTTACGCAAACAATCACAGTAGCGCAGTCATCACCGGAACCAATCGAAGTGTCCGAGCCATTGCCATATAAATTACGTGATCACTATATTTTTGACAAAAATATTCTTGGCCGCTCACCGTTTCATATTGACCTCGGCAGGCGCATTCGCTTGTATATTCCAATCAGTAATCCGGGCGCAAAGGAGTTTTATACAACAGAGATTTGCTTGTTTGGTGGTCGGCGTAAAAAATACACCTTGGCTGGCACGCCGAAAGGTAACCTCACCATGCGGAGTGGGGTTACGAGATTCGAACTGCGGCTGGATGACAAGCAAGTAATCGGCAGCTCCACATTCCAAGCGAAAAGCGTGATCTTAGATCGGCCATTTTCTATTCCTGAGGGAAGCGATTGCCCGGTAGTGACAATATCTCGTGCAGCGTTCGTTTCCGGTATACAGATAAAATGTCTTCACGAACGGCATCCTCCTGAAGTGCATGTAATCGTTTATCCTAAGCATTCATCAACTATATGAGCAGCTTTCTCGCAAAACAAAAGGATGTTACCACCAAGTATGAAATGGATCAAAAGGACGGCCGCCCAATAAAGTTGGGAGATGGTTCTTTTGGGGTAGTGTTAAAAGTGACAGATCCAAAAGGACTGCCAGGAGCTGTGAAGCTCTACTATGAGCATGTTGATGCCGGTGTAACAATGCGCAATGACGAGGAAATGAGGTTGCGGAATGAAATCAGCAAAATCGAGGAAGAAACCGGGGTCGTATTTGAGAAGTCCGGCCTTGTTCTTCCAGATGCCGTCGTCGATGATTTTCTGAACAGCGACGCTTACAAGAAATACAAGGATTTTTTCCATGCCTCAGGGCTCCGCCTCACGGGCAAAGGCATAGTTATGGAGTATTTTGATTGCACTCTTAAAGAGCTCCTGGAGCGTGGAGCGCCTGAGGGTCGCTATTGTGCCGGCCGCCATGCTCAAAAGATGGGTAGTCCTGGCTATGATATTCTTCGCGCGGCCGAGCCCGACGAGCGAGAGCGTTGCATACTGCCAATACTAAGACAACTTGCACTGGCACTCCAAGCGCTACACGGATACGGACTCCATCACCATGATCTTAAGCCCGCAAATATACTCCTGAAGTCTGAAGGAGGCAGTATCCGTGCCGCACTAGGCGATTTTGGCTTTGCTGATCCTAATAGGGCAGAAAATACACGAATAGTAAAGATAAAAGACGAGGCTATGGCGGAAGGCACGCGTCACTACCGTTCGGTAGAGCAAAAAGATAACGTCGACGTGTGTGAAGTTGATGTTGAGGTGAAAGAAAATCCTGATGATACCGTAACATTAGTCTTGGTCACCCGCGACGCCAAGTTTTTTGATTCAATTATAGAGCCGGATGACATTTGTGTTTTTCGGAAAGACAGCAGCAGACGCCCATGGTTCGTCGAGAAGATTGTCCGAGACCAGCGCGATCCACAATCCCTTACTACGATCGTATTGCGAGCCGAGAAGGCAAAGGATAATAATAATAAGAAAATACAAGTTGCATCCGATAAGCGAACCCAAGTGGCATTCTTGAAACAACAAACGCATAGGACAGATCTTTTCGGCTTCGGGGCGATTGCTTTTGATTTGATCACCGCCGGTCGTTCCCCCGAGCGTTTCTACGATTTACTTCGTCCTTTAGATAAGCTGCAAGACAATGAACATCCTTTTCAAGTGAATAGCATCAGGGCCGCATATGCCGCATTTGCCGCAGCGCCTAGCGCTGAACCTACACACCGAGCGCTTTTTAACGAGCTTCGCGTTGGGACGACATTCCCGGGGCATGTGTTCGTCGGCATCATCCTGAAGTGTATGTTATCGAAACCCTTCGATTCATACTTTGGAGGGGATATACTCCCAAGACCGAGGACAGTGACCGATTGTTTTCGCGATTTGCTAGATGAGGTAAGCAAGTTGACAGAGCAGATAGCAACGAAACATCTGGCTGATAACTATAATCCATTATGGCTAGAAAAAGAAGGACCGACACCGCCACCTCCACCGCGTCTTCCTGGCTTCGGCGAAGTGTTGCGTGCACATAGAAAGAGTTTACTTCAAGACTCACCTGCTATTGCGCTTGCAAGAGCCTATAAACTTCTAACACAGATTACGACCACAGTCGAAGAAGCCTTGATTCACCACGAAGAAGGAGCTGAGCGAGGATTGTTCTTCTCTCTACTCAGTCCAGATCACTTGAATGGGGATGCCAAGCTTGATGCACAAAGCGCAGCATATCCAACGGAACAATCTTATAATGATGCGTTACAGTCGGGAGAGAATGTGAGCTTTGGGAGTTCCATTGACGCGAACAGTTTCCTTCCTCCACATATGCGGTATCGCATCCGTCAAGTCGCTCTTACTCCTCTTAGTCCTTCGGATTCGAACGCCGATGAGGGAATCCAATATAGATATGCCTATAGGGACAGCAGTCCGTGCTGGCCAGGTGTCGAAAAAGGCGATATAGCACGACTCTGGAACGAGCAACGGACCGTCACCCTTTTTCACATTGATCTAGTATCAAAGGAAGTTGTTTCGCTCAAGCCAGTCGCGGCTGCTCCAAAAGCCACGGCAGCGGAAGCGCTATCTATGCGTATCGACCGTGCGGAATTTGTGAAGCAGATTCGTGCGTCCGACTATTACTTCGGCGTTCTTGCTATCTATATTCATCAATTGTTCTTCCATGAAGGTGGCGAAGGTTTCGGCTCGTTGTCAGCCAAGATGTGGTGGCTTGAACAAGCAGACAATCTTGGTTTCTTGGACCGAAATAAAATGGACGGGGCGTGCTTCCCTAAGAAAGAAACTTCTGTAAGCACTACTGAAGCCGTGCAAATCAAAGCCGCGGCCTTATACGTGTGGCTGCTGCTCCGCGGTTATGAGATCACGACGCATCAAGGCGTAGCGCAAGGCCCTGCGCTACGCGGATTAATCAAGTCTAAGATTCAGAGTCTTGGCGAGATAATCGCTCGTTCTCTAGGAGAAGATCTACCTTGGCTTGAGGCAGTTGTTAGGGGCGGGGCAGATGCACTTGTAGCAAACATCAATGAAAAACAGAGGAATCTTGAAAAACTTGCACCAAGCCTAGAATCCTTCTTGGATAAACTTGCATTCGGTGAATGGATAACCGTTTCTCCAAAAAAGGGGCGGTGGCTTCAAGTTTTTCACTGACCAGTTCCGAGCGGTGCAACCGGGGGTCAGCTTGTGAATTTTGCAGTTCACACGGCGGCAGTTTGAGACCGAGGAGGGCATGGCAAGAGGCGAGATCGGGGTCAGCTCGTGAATTTTGCAGTTTCCTCTTAATGTCGATGACTAGTGCCGACTCAGACGTGCAAGATCCACGAACCGCTTCCTTCTGCCTCTCTGCGGGCAACGTGAAGCACGTTGCGAATGAGGATCGTTCAAGGTTTCAGCAGTTTCGTGCGGTATTTGGGAGCAAGCTCTCCCGGGCCTTTCTCATTAAAGCTGCCTGCGCGGTCTCAATATGCCGGGTTGGGAGTTGTCCGCGTGCGCGCTCTTCCATTCCTGCCAAGGCTGATGCATTGGAGAACTACTTCAACGTGCTCTCACCTGGGCGCGCGCAACCCGTTCGGTTGCGCTGTTTCCCGGACAGGTTCCTGTTTGCGGGGAAGGCCATCCGGTGTTCTGTTGCGGCCCTGTTTTTGCTCCCGTATTCCAGCCGTATTTTCCCATGAAAAACCCGGACCTTTCCGAGACCGCCGCCAACGACCTTCCTTCCGCTGCCACCGGTGCTGATCCCGTGCCAGCGACGGCAGCCCCCGCGCCGCGGTCGAGACGGACGCGAGTTGCCGCCGCGGACGGAAACGGCAAAGCGCGCAACGGCCACGGCGACACGGGCGGGCTGGACGTGAACCTTCTGCTCCAGGCGCTGACGGCGCTGAAGCGTGGCGACTTTTCCGTGCGTCTGCCGGTGCAATGGACCGGCGCGGCGGGCAAGGCGGCGGATACGTTCAACGACATCGTCGAGCTGAACGAGCGCATGGCGCAGGAATTCGCGCGGCTCGGCAAGGCGGTCGGCAAGGAAGGCCGCATTCACCAGCGCGGCTCGATGGGCAACGCGCGCGGCGCGTGGGCGGACTCGATCGGGTTGGTCAACGAACTCATCGGCGATCTCGTGCAGCCGACGAGCGAGATGGCGCGCGTCATCGGCGCAGTGGCGAAGGGCGATCTTTCGCAGGCGATGACGACGGAAGTCGATGGCCGCCCGTTGCAGGGGGAGTTTCAGCGCACCGCGCGCACGGTGAACACGATGGTGACGCAGCTCGGCTCGTTCGCGAGCGAGGTGACGCGCGTGGCGCGGGAGGTCGGCACGGAAGGCAAACTCGGCGGCCAGGCGGATGTCAAAGGCGTCGCGGGGACGTGGAAGGACCTCACCGACAGCGTGAACCTGATGGCGAGCAATCTCACCGGCCAGGTGCGCAACATCGCCGAGGTGACGACGGCGGTGGCAAACGGCGATCTTTCCAAGAAAATCACCGTCGATGTCAAAGGCGAGATTTCGGAATTGAAGAACACGATCAACACGATGGTCGATCAACTGAACTCGTTCGCCTCGGAGGTGACGCGCGTCGCCCGCGAGGTCGGCACGGAAGGCAAGCTCGGCGGCCAGGCGGACGTGCGCGGCGTCGGCGGCGTCTGGAAGGACCTCACCGACAACGTCAACTTCAGGGCCGGCAACCGGCCGAGCCAGGTGCGCAACATCG
>CAXTRS010000012.1:0-16064 GCA_964246635.1 uncultured Chthoniobacterales bacterium
CTGCCGGCAGCGCGCCGGACAGAATTGCGTAGGGCAGCGAGAGGATCGAGGCCCACGCGATGCCGACGCCGAACATCGTGCAGCGCCACAAAGTTAGGTCATGGATGAATGCGGTCGAGAGCAGGCCGAGCGCGCCGCAGCCGAGCGCGAACGAGTGAACGGTTTTGCGGCTGGTTGCGGCCACGAGTTTTGGCAGCGCGAAGGCGACGGCGAAGCAAACGACCGAATAAATGGCGAACGTCTGGCCGCCGAACGCGGTGCCTTGATCGAACTTCGGCGACTTCGGATCCACGGTGCCAAAAATCTGCTGCGCGGTCGCGAGCGAGAAAAACATCCACATGCAAAACAGCCCAAGCCAGGTGAAGAACTGCACGACGGCGAGTTGCTTCATCGTCCGCGGCATCTCGCGCAATGCCGAGGCGACTTCGGGCTTCGACATCACGAGCGCGATGGCCGCGCCGATGCCCGCACCAGCAAGCATGTGCCAGAGAGTGAGATGATGCTCGATGAGCGCGCCACGGGAAACGCCGAGGAGCGCACCCGCGCCGGCACCGATGGCGAGAAACGCCGGCTGCAAGCGAAAGCCTTCGTGCGTGTCCGCGCGCCGACGAAACTCCGCGAGATCGTCCGGTGGATATTCCGGCGACGTGAGCACAGTCCACAGCACGGCGAGGAAGAAAACGACGGCGCCGAGCTTGAAGGCATATTGCACGGTGAGCGGCACGCCGTTCGCCGCCTGACCGGTGACTTTTAATTTTTCAAACACGGACGGCAGCACGTTCGCCACCGCCGCGCCGACGCCGATGAAAAAGCTCTGCATCACAAAGCCGGTGGTGCGCTGATCGATGTTGAGCTTGTCGGCGACGAATGCGCGAAACGGTTCCATGCTCACGTTGATGCTCGCGTCCAGAATCCAGAGCATCGCCGCGGCGACCCAGAGCACCGGAGCGTCCGGCATGAACCAAAGCGCGAGGCTGGAGAGGATTGCGCCGACGAGGAAATAGGGCCGCCGCCGACCCAGCCGTGTCCAAGTGCGGTCGCTCATCGAGCCGATGATAGGCTGAATGAGCAGACCCGTCATCGGGCCGGCAAGCCAGAGCATCGGCAATTTGTCCGGCGAGGCGCCGAGCTTCGCGTAGATGGCGCTCATGTTGGCCAGTTGGAGGCCGAAGCCAAACTGGATGCCGAGAAAGCCGAAGCTCATGTTCCAGATTTGCCAGAAGCTGAGATGCGGCTGTGCGGATCGGACGTTTTGCATGGGGGCGAAGCGCCGTTTCTAATCGGGCAGCGCATACGGCGTCGAGAACCGAAAATATTTCGGTGCGCAATAGGATCGCACCGACTCGCCATATACATTGCGAATCGTTTGACGCTCGGCGGCCTGCTCGCCCATACTCGGCGGCCCTTGGCTCATTACTGACCCTACCGTGTCCGGTCACCTGTGATGTTATCGCGCCCTTTCCTTCGATCTCTATTTGCCCTGCTGTTGCTCCCACCTCCGGCGGCGACCTTGGCCGACACCGCGCCAACCAGTGCCGAAAAAAATTGCCCGGCGTGGGCGAAGAGCGCGGTGTGGTATCAAATTTTCCCCGAACGCTTTCGTAACGGCGATCCGAAGAACGACCCGACGCGCGAATCGCTCGAATGGCCGATCGGCCCCGGTAAAAACTGGCGGCTGTCGCGCTGGACTGCCGATTGGTATGCGCAGGACGATTGGGAGCGCGAGCTAAGTCCGAACTTTTACAAAGGCGGCGTCTTCGACCGGCGCTACGGCGGCGACCTTCAGGGCGTGCTCGACAAGCTGGATTACCTCGGCGAGCTCGGTGTCAACGCGCTCTATTTCAATCCGCTGTTTTACGCGCGCTCGCTCCACAAATACGACGGCAACAGTTACCATCACATCGACCCGTTCTTCGGTCCCGATCCTCAGGGCGATCTCGCGCTCATCGAAAAGGAAACGAGCGACCCGGCAACTTGGAAATGGACCGCCGCAGACAAGTTGTTTCTCCAACTGCTGAAAGCCGCGCACGAGCGCGGGATGCGCGTGATTCTCGACGGCGTTTTCAATCACACCGGCCGCGACTTCTTCGCCTTCAAAGACCTGACCCGCAAGCAGGCAGGCTCGAGCTACAAAGACTGGTATATCGTCAACACGTTCGACGATCCTGCCACGAAGCGAAACGAGTTCCACTACGAGGGCTGGTGGGGTCACAAGTCGCTGCCGATTTTTGCCGCGACGAAAGACGGTAAAAACATGCCGCCGGGACCGAAAAAATACATCTGGGACGCGACAAAGCGCTGGATGGACCCGGACGGAAACGGCGACCCGAGCGACGGCATCGACGGCTGGCGGCTCGATGTCGCGGACGAGCGGCCAGCCCAGTTTTGGGCCGAGTGGAACGCATACGTGCGCAAGCTCAACCCGCAGGCTTACACCTCGGCGGAAGTCTGGAAGGATGCGAAGGCGATGATCGTCGAAGGCGGCTTTTCGGCGTGCATGAATTACCACGCGTTTGCCATCCCGGTAAAAGGCTGCCTCATCGATCACCACATCCCGATGTCGAAGTTCGCGAAGCTGCTCGACGAACGGCGGAACGCGCTGCCGAAGGCGGTCGCTTACACGATGCAAAATCTGATGGATTCGCACGACACCGACCGGCTGGCGTCGATGATCGTCAACGGCGAGAGCACGCGCTACACGAACGCGGACCAGATCGATTACAACGCGAACAACGATCTGCGCGAAGCGGCGAACTACGAGGTGCGCGCGCCGAGTCCGCGCGAGCGCGACATCCAGAAACTCGTCGTGCTCTTCCAAATGACGTATGTCGGCGCGCCGATGATTTATTACGGCGACGAAGCCGGCATGTGGGGCGCGCACGATCCCGACAACCGGCTGCCGATGGTCTGGCCGGATTTGCAGTTCGAGCCGCAGGCGACCGATCCGCGCGCGGGCAGGTCGCGCGTGGCGGACGCAATTGCCTTCGAGCAACCGATTTTCGATTTTTACAAGCGCGCGGTGGCATTGCGCCGGAAGCACCACGCGCTCGACGTTGGCGACTTCGCGTGGCGCGCGGTGGACGACGACACCGACACGCTGGTCTTCGAGCGCAGCGGCGCGGGCGAGAACGTGCTCGTCGTGCTCAACCGCAGCGAGCAGGTGCGCGCGGTGGCATTGCCGTCGCTCGACACGAAGGCAAAGCTGGAGCCGCTATTTTCGACGGCGGCGGATTCGCCCATCGAGGAGCCGGCGCCGGAATTCACCGGCGGCCAGTGGCAGGTGAAACTCGCGCCATTGAGCGGACGCGCGTTTTCAATCAAGCGATAGAAAGCGACCGTTCATGACTCGATGCCCTTCCCTGCAGCGTCGTTGTAGCGACGGCTCTGTCCGCAAATGCGGGCGTGCCGCCTCTGATTTTTCGTCTCTCCTCGGTCAAGCAACGAAAAAGACAACAAATGAGGCGGCACGTCCGACTGCGTCGGACAGAGATGCCTCTAAAACGACGCTGCGTTGCGTCGGGTTTTTCGCGCTGATACTACTGTGTCTCGGCGCGATGCCCGGCTGCAGCAAACGGCCACAGGATGGCCGCGCGCACGTGCTCATTTGGCACCAAAAGGGCAGCCCGGAGCGAGAGATTTTCAACGACATCGTCGCGCGCTACAATGCGGCGCACCCGGACCGTTTTGTCGAAGCGCTCTACCACGAAAACGAAGAGCTGCGCAGTCTTTACATCATCGCCACCGTCGCGGGTCAGGGGCCGGATTTGATTTACGGGCCGTCGGACAACGTTGGCGTGTATGTCACCACGAAGGCAATCCGGCCGCTCGACGACATCCTGCGCCCCGAGCACAAGGCGCAGTTTATCGACGAAGGGTTGGTGAAGTGGAAAGACGCGACGTGGATGGTCGGCGATCAGATCGGCAATCAGCTCGTGCTCGTCTATGACAAAGCGCTCGTGCCCGAGCCGCCGAAGACGCTCGACGAGCTGATCGCACTGGCGCAAAAACTCACGCTCGACACGAATGGCGATGGCAAGATCGATCAATACGGTCTGACGTGGAACTACAGCGAGCCGTTCTTTTTCATCCCGTTTCTCACCGCGTTCGGCGGCTGGGTGATCGACGACGCCGGCCGGCCGACGCTCGACAACGAACAGACCGCGGCGGCGCTTCAGTTCGTGCTCGATCTGCGCGACAAATACAAAATTGTTCCGCGCGAAAGCGATTACGTCACCGCCGACATGCTCTACAAAGAGCGGCGCACCGCGATGATCATCAACGGCACCTGGTCGTGGGGCGACTACGGCGTCGGGGAGCGCAGCCTCATCGCGCCGCTGCCGGAGAACCCGAAACTGGGCACACGCTGCACGCCGATGTATTGCCTGCGCGGTTATGCGCTGAATGTCAACGTGCCCGCGGCGAAGGTGCCGATGGTGCGCGAGGTGATGGAATTTCTCACGAGCGATGCGGTGCAACAGGAGCTGGCGGATCGTTTGTTCATCACGCCGGTGAGCAAGGCGGTGCTCGAATCGCCTTCGGTGAAGAACAGCCCGATTCACCAAGCGTCGCTGACCCAGATCGCGCAGGCACGGCCGATTCCGATCCGGCCCGAGATGCGACAAATCTGGGACGGCATGCGCGGGCCACTGCAACTCATCATGAGCGGCGCCGTGCCGGCGCGCGAAGGTGCGCGACGGATGCAGCGCGAGGCGGAGAAGCAGCTTGCCGAAGCGAAGTTGTGAGAGCGGATGGCGGGTTGGGGGTGACGAGTAATGTGCTCTTCGGCTTCAGGCCCCCTGCCGGGGCTAAGGCATAGAGAAACGCCACTCGTCACTCGTCACTCGCAGCCCGTCCTCGACTTCGCTCAAGCGGGCAACGATACTCCGCGCGCCCGCTCAACATTGAGCAGAGCACGCAAGAAATTCCGTTCACCAAAAATGTCTCGCTGGCACAATCGTCTTTTCATCGCCGCGATGCTCGCGCCGGCTCTCGTCGTCATCGCGGCGGTCGTCGCGTTTCCACTCGTCTATAACGTCATCCTCTCGCTCTCGAACGCAAACCTGTATCACATCCGCGACTGGCGGCTCATCGGGCCGGCGCAATACGTCGCCGTTTTCAAGGAAACGCTCTTTTGGCAGATCCTGTTCAAGACCGTGATCTGGACCGTGGTGAACCTCGTGTTCCACGTCATGCTCGGCGTGTTTCTCGCGGTGCTGTTGCACCAGAAGTTCGTGCGCGGCAAAGCGGCGTGGCGCGTGTTGCTCATCATCCCGTGGGCGCTGCCGCAATACATCACGGCGCTCACTTCGCGCGGGATGTTCAACTACGAATACGGCGCGGTGAATTTGCTCATCGTCAAATTCCTGCACTTGCCGCCGGTCGCCTGGCTCCAGTCGCCAGTCGAGGCGTTTTGCGCAGCGATCCTCACGAACATCTGGCTCGGGTTTCCGTTCATGATGGTCGTCGCGCTCGGCGGCCTGCAATCGATCCCGAACGAGCTTTACGAAGCCGCGGAGATCGACGGCGCCAGCGCGTGGCAACAGTTCCGCACGATCACCGCGCCGCTGCTCCGACCCGTGATGGTGCCAGCGATCGTGCTCGGCACGGTCTGGACGTTCAACAACGTCAACGTCGTCTGGCTGGTGTCCAACGGCGGCGAGCCGGCGGACAACACACACATCCTCGTTTCCTACGTGTATAAGGCCGCGTTCAATATGTATCGCTTCGGCTGGGCGGCGGCGTTGTCGCTGGTGATCTTCGCCATCCTGTTCGCGTTCGCGCAGGCGTTTTTGAAAACGACGCGGGCGACGGAGGCGGCGTATTGAGGATTTTTAGACAGAATTAACAGAATTAACAAAATTTCAGAAAGGCGACATGGTCGTGGCCGACTGCTACGAACGACATTCCAGCTAGCTTTTCCCCTTTCTGGTCTGGCTCTGCTCCATTCTGTAAATTCTGTTAATTCTGTCTAAAAAATTCCAAGCCTACTCCGCCGGCTGCGAAATCTGGAAGCCGTTGAAGAAGACGTCATTCGCCTCGCCGTTGCGGTTATAGAAGGCAAAGCTCGTCAGCGGCGCGCCGGGGGTGCCGCCGAGCTTGCGGCCGGAGAGCTTCACGGTTTTCTTCGTCGCGAGCACGGTCGCCTCGAAGTCGTAGGTGTCGGCCGTCACCAGCGTAAAAGTCACGGAAAAACCGCTGTCGGAAAAGGGCAGGTCCACCTTCGCGCCGTTCTCGGAATCATAAATCCGGTAGCCGTTGTTTTCTTTGAAATAGCCGAACTCGAAGCGCGAGTCCTTGTTGTAATCATCGACGCTCGAGTTCGCATTGCCCGAACGCAGCACGAGGCCGACGGAACCCGGCGTCGGGTCGTCGCGGTCGAATTTTTTCGTGATGACTCCATGCTCGAAGGTGAACGAAAACGACTGCCCGACTTTCAGCGGCCGCTCGAAGGCGCGGAACGCCACGGCGTTTTCAAACCCTTCCCCATTGGCGAAAAGTCCGAACGCCTTTTTCTTGATCGCGATGCCGTTGAGGTCGGCGTTGTTGTCCGTCGAGGCGATGAAGCCGCCGGCGTGCGACTGCTTGTCGGCGAGCTGATAGGTTTGCAGCGTCCATTCGCCGAATCCGGTGCCGCCGTTTTTGCCGTTGCCCCAGCCGCCGGAATACGCGCCGTGGCTGGCGTCGTCTTCACCGACAACGGCCTGTTCTTTGGCCAGCGCCGCGCCGCCGACCAGGAAGGCGGCGCACAAAGGAAGGATGCAAAGAGGAGTTCTCATAAACGGGTCACGCGGTCACGGCAGCGGGGCGCCGCCGCAGAATACGGGCGCGGCGACCAAGGCGCGTTATTCCTTGACCGCGCCGGAAGTTAATCCCGAAACGAGAAACCGGCTCAAGAGCAAAAACAGCGCGATCACCGGCAACGAGACCAGCAGCGCGCCGGCCGCGTAGAGGCCCCATTGCGTGGACATATTCCCTTGGAACAATTTCAATCCGACCGGCAGGGTGAATTTTCCGGCGTCCTGCAAAATAAGCGCGGCGACGATGTATTCGTTCCAGGCCGCCATGAACGAAAACAGCGCGCAGATCGCCACTCCCGGCGCGGCGAGCGGCAGGATGATGCGGTAAAACGTCTGCCATGGCGTGCAGCCGTCGATCTGCGCAGCTTCTTCGAGCGAGACCGGAATGGTGTCGTAATAGCCTTTCAATTGCCAAAGGCAGAACGGCAGTGCGGTCGCCGTGTAGATGATGATGACGCCGAGATACGAGTTGATGAGATGCAGCGAAATGAGCAGCAAATACATCGGCAGCAACACCATCGTGGCCGGAAACATCTGCGTGACGAGCAGCGCGTTCAGCGTCTTGGCGCGTCCGCGAAAACGGTAACGCGACAGCGTATACGCGCCGGTCGAGGCCAGCGCGACGCCGGTGATGGTGACGACCGCGGAAACGAGCAGCGAGTTCCCGACCCAGCGCAGAAAATCCGTCTTCGCGAACAGGACGCGGAAATTTCCGAGCGTCGCGCCCGCCGGGATCGGCGCCAGCGAAGTCGAGAGCAGCCGGTTGCCCGGCCGCAGCGAGATGGTGAAAATCTGCGAGACCGGATAGAGCGCGTAGAGCGTGAACAGCGCGAGCGCGCTGTAAGTCAAAACCCGCCCCGCCAACCGCTTTTTCGCCGGCAGCGGGGCTCCATTCTCAGGCACACCAGACATTCCGCAGCGTCGCCCCAATCGAAGCAGAACCAGCCTTGAACGCTGGAATGCTTCCGGCCTATGCAGCAACAGCCGCACGACGGCGGCGGAGCATCACCCCACCGAAACCGAGCAGACCCACGGCAATCATCGCGTAGGTGGAAGGCTCCGGCACCGGTGTCGTCGTCATCCGAATATCAAAGCCGACAAAGCCCAGTGCCGTGGGAACGCGTTGACCCAGGGCACCCGTAGGAATGAAGACCCCGGGATCTGACAAATCGACCGAGGTGGAATTCGGTCCATCCGCAGGGCCAAACCAATTTCCATCGTTGCTGGTGACAATCGCCCACGCCGTGGCGGCAGCGGGATTGGGGCTATTGAAAACCCACACGTAGATTCGCACGCCGGAAATCCCGCTAAGGAACGGCGTAGTATCAAAAAATTCGCCCGGCGGAGTCACGCCCGAGCCAATCACCGTGTTGTCGTATTCCGTGAAAGCAGCGTTGGTCGCCGCAAAATTCGTGGAATTCAGACTGAAATTGAATCCCGTTGCAAAGGTGCCGACCCGGACGTAATTCCCCAGATTGGAGGGCGTCCCATTCGGATTTTCGACGAAGTTCCCGAGCGCGCCGTAGTCGATGGACGCGGCGCGCGCACTGGGTTGGAACGGAACCGCGCTGAGGATGGCGACGGCAGCGAGTGCGGGCAGGATCGATGCGAATTTCATAGATGGGTCACAGATTCATTGCAGGCTGCGGGAAATACCACACGAAGGACGAGCGGTTGTTTTTGCGAGTCACCAACACGGAAGCTCCGTTGGGGATCACGACGTTGGAGGCATCGATCGAGCCGTTCTGCCATTTGTTGTTCGTCGTGTTGTAATAATAGTTCGTCGCGACGCCGGTGGCGGAGTCCAGCAGGCTGACAGTGTCCGCCGCGGTCGGGCTGAAGGAACCGACGACGCCGGTGGCTGCGTTGCCAGTGTAGAGGCCCGAGTTGGCCAGCGTGACGGATGGCAGCGGATACGGGTTCGGCACCAGGTTGTAATTGAAGCTCGCGCCTCCGGTGACAAGAATGCCCGTGGGGCCCAGCGGAACCTCTCCCACAATGTTAAAGGAAAGCGGCGTGGTCGCTTTGCGCTCGATCGACAAGCCCGCTTTTGGCGGGATCACAGTGTTCGTCGCGTCGGTCGCGCCAGTCTGCCATTTGTTGGCAGAGTTGTTGTAGTAGTAGCTGGTGGCAACGCTTGTCGTGGGATCGATGATCTGGATAATGTCCGCGTTCGTCGGCGAGAAGCTCCCTGTGAAACCGGCGGAATTCGTGGCCCCGAAGGCGCTGGCGAAGGTCCAATTCGGACGCACGAGGAACGTCGTGGTGCCGGCGGTGATCGCGCTGGTGATGTTGTCCGCCAGCGTGATCGTGGAATCCGTGTTCGCCGTGATTTGCGAAATCAAACCGTTGGCCGTGCCGTTTTTGATCTCGACGTAGCCGGGATTGGCCGCGGTGGTGAACCCACCGGAGGTGAAGGTGGCTGCTGGAAAAGTGAGCACGGTGACACCGTTTACCGTCGCGACTCCGTATCCAGGGTTCTGGGCCGTCGGCGCCGGCACGAGCCCACGAAACACTGAAGGGCGAGCCATGTTCAGGCTGAGATAAGTAAAGCCGCGCGCGCTCGCGGGCTTGGCGGCTACGGTCAGCGTCGTGAAGCCCACCGGATCGGTTGTGGCCGTCGCGGTTTGCGCAGCGGCACGGTCGGCGGCGACGAAGGGGAGGGCAAGCAGGCTCGCCGTAGCGATGGCCAAAAGATGCGGACGCAAAGGAGTGTTCATGGTTTTGGAGTTAACAACGGGCTGGAGGCTAAGAGCAATACTCCCTTGGAAGTAGGCGACACCAGGCGTTCACCGTTTCGGACGAGGAACAAGAACGGGCTGGAGGCTAACGACTTTGGGATGGGATTGGCAAGACATTAATCGCCGCAATCGGGAAAACTGACCCAGAAATACAGCAAAGAATTTGCCAATTGCTGATTTCCGCCATTTTTGACCGGTTGCAAGCGCATTGTTGTGATGCAATCGGTGGCCACTTTGTTCCCGGACCGGCAGAGATAAATGCGGAAAATCACCCCCTTTCCCCACCACCGCCGATGAAATTTTCGCAATCCCGTGCGTTCACTCTCATCGAACTGCTGGTTGTCATCGCGATCATCATCGTGCTCGCCGGGATGATTTTCGCCGTGGGGCCGGCGGTAATTGATCGAGGGAACAAGGTGCAGGCAAGCAGTGATCTGGCGCAGATCGTGACCGCAACGAAAGCATTTTACACCGACTATGGCCAGTATCCGCTCAACACTGCGCAGATCCGGGGCGCAAAGGACACCGTGGTAGGCAATCCGGTGGGGGCGATTTACCACAACGAGGTGCTCTTCAACATTCTGCGCAATGTGGCGACAGGAAGATCGGCAGATGACGACAACCCCGGTAGCCTCGCCAATCCGCGAGGGATCGTTTACATCGAACCGCGCGAGGTCAAAGATCCCTCGAAACCAAAATCCGGTGTCGGTAGCGGCAAGGGCAATACCACATTGGGTCGCTGGTATGACCCTTGGTCGAACGAATACATGGTCTTCCTCGACGCTGATTACGACAATCAGCTCAGCTTTTACGGAATCTATCCCGATCCTCCCGCCGGCTCGGACGGCAAGCCGAACTTTCCGCGAGTCGGCGTCGGCGTCGCTTCCATTGGCAAGGATCAAACGCCCGGCACGAAAGGCGGCAGCGGCGATTACGTCGGCTCCGACGACATCGTTTCTTGGCGCTGAGGGTAGGCATTGGGCCGAGCGGTCGTTGGCCTCGATGCGCTTGTGCCGTGACTCCCATTCAATCGGCCAGTTCTCGCGCTTTCGCCAAGATCGCGCCTTTACTCACTGTGCCGACGATTGTGTCCTTCAGCGCGCCGTCTTTGAAAAACAGCAGCAACGGCAGGTTGCGCACGCCGTAGCGCGCGACTAGCGCCGGGTTTTCATCGGCGTCCACTTTGGCCACGCGCAGGGTGCCGGCTTCTTCGCGGGCGATCTCGTTCAGCACTGGCGCAAGCATGCGGCAGGGGCCGCACCACGCGGCCCAGAAATCGACCAGCACCGGCAGCGGCGACTGGAGCACGGCTCGCTCGAAGCTGGCTTCGTTGATGTTGATCGGTTCGTCGGAAATCATGGGGATTTTTCCACGGTCTTAGCGCCCGGAACGCGAGGCGTCGGCCCCTCGCGCAGGCGATTCCTGCGGCGTGATGCCGAGTGTGATTTTCTCGGTGTGCCGGATGAGCGTCAACTGCGCAGGCACCCCGATTTCCTTGCCAAGCAACCGCCGGTGCAGGGCCGCGACGTTGGGAATCGACGCATCGTTGAAACCGATGAGGACGTCGCCGATTTCCACTCCAGCAGCCTGGGCGGGACTGCCGGTTTCCAAGGCGGTCACGAGCACACCAGAGTCAACCGGAAGCCCGTAAAACCGGACGACCCGCCGGTGCAGCGGCACGTCCTGCCCGGCGACGCCGATGTAGCTGCGGCGGAAGCGGCCCTCTTTAATCAACCAGCCGGCGACGAACTTGGCGGTGTCGATGGCGAGCGCGAAACAGATGCCCTGCGCCGGCCGGATCATCGCGGTGTTCACGCCGATGACTTCGCCGCGCGAATTCACCAGCGGCCCGCCGGAATTGCCGGGATTCAGCGCGGCGTCGGTCTGGATGACATCGTCAATGAGCCGGCCGGATTGCGCGCGCAACGATCGGCCCAGCGCGCTGACCACGCCGGCGGTCACCGTCGTCTGAAAGCCATACGGATTGCCGATGGCGACGGCGAGCTGACCGACTCGCACGGCGGACGAAGCGCCGAGTTCTGCCTGGACGAGATGGGGCGCGTCGATGCGGATCACCGCGAGGTCGGTGTCCGGGTCATCGCCGATGAGCGCCGCGGGAAAATCGCGGCCGTCGCCGAGCGTCACCTCGATCTCGCGGGCGCCATGGACGACGTGGCTGTTCGTCAGGATAAACCCGTCGCGGGTGAGGATGAACCCCGACCCGCTGCCGGCCGCCTCGGCCCGGCGCCCGCCGTTACCGCCGGCGCGCTGGCGCACGTCAATGTTGACGACCGCCGGGCCCGCCTGCTCAACCGCGTGCATGACGGCGCGGGAATACGCGTCGAAGAGCGCGCCGTCGTCCGCCGCGGCGCGGTGCTCAGCGGATGGCTCCAGCGGGCCGGGAGAAGGGTTGCGCAACCAGGCGGCTTCGACGCGCCCGGCGGCATCCCGATAGCGTTCTGCAACGTTCATGTTTTTGTCTTGCTGGGACAATTTCGGATGTAGCAGACTGTTCGTCAATAACGCACCCGTTTGTGCCATACAGAGCTTTTGGTGCCTGTCCGTCCGACGTCATGAAGAAAAAATCGTCTTCCGCTTCGAAATCCTCCGTGATGAACGCCGAGTGTGGCTCGCGCGCCGTGCTCGACCGCATCGCCGACAAGTGGACGGCGCTCGTCATCCACGTCCTCGCCGACGGCACGAAGCGGCACAGCGAATTGCGCCGCGCGATCTCCGGCGTGTCGCAGAAAATGCTGACCCAGACGCTGCGCAGCCTCGAGGGCGACGGCCTCGTCGCACGCAAAGTCCATCCAGTCGTCCCGCCGATGGTCGAGTATTCGCTCACGCCGCTCGGCCAGACGCTCATCGAGCCGCTGGAGGCGATCTGCGCCTGGGCGGAAAAACATCTCCCGAAACTGGAAGCCGCGCGCCGCGGCCGGGCCGCCAAAAAATGAAATCCGATTGCGCCGGACGATGACAAATCCCCACCGCGTGCTGATTCTTTTCGCCCATCCGGCGCTGCAACGCTCGCGCGTGAACCGCCAGCTTGCCGCCGCGGTGCGCGATCTCGCGGGGATCACGTTCCACGATCTCTACGAGGAATATCCCGACCTGCTCATCGACGCTGACCGCGAACAGGACCTCCTGCGCGCACACGAAACGGTCGTCTTTCACCACCCGTTCTATTGGTATTCCTCGCCCGCGATCCTCAAGGAATGGCAGGACATCGTGCTGGAATACGGCTTCGCCTATGGCGACACCGGCACGGCGTTGCGCGGCAAGCGCTGGCTGAGCGCGATCACGACCGGCGGGCCGCCCGAAGCTTATCACTCCGCAGGCTTCAATCGGTTTACGATCCGCCAACTCCTCGCGCCCTTCGAGCAGACCGCGCACCTCTGCGGCATGACGTTTCTCGAACCCTTTGTGGTCCACGGCACGCACCGCCTTTCCAAATCCGAAATCGCCGAGCAGGCGGCGCATTATCGGCTCGTGATCGAAAATCTGCGTGACGGCAACGATGGGTAACGAATCGGTTTGGATTTGGGGAGCACAGGCGTCCCGCCTGTTGTGGCGGGCGTCCTCGCCCGGCACTTTTTCACCTCTGTAATCACGAAGGGCTTTGAGCGGGACGCCCAAACCCACAGGCGGGACGCCTGTGCTCCCCCGAAAATCCGCTCCCTCTCCTCTCCGGCCCAATCTCACCGAATCCCATGCCAAACAGCTTTCTTTTCCAAGCCTTCACCTACCTGCTGGCCGCGGTTGTCGCGGTGCCAATTGCGAAGCGGCTCGGGCTCGGCTCCGTGCTCGGCTATCTGCTCGCCGGAGTCGCCATCGGGCCGGCGGCGCTCGGGTTTGTCGGCGGACACACCGACGTGAAACAGTTCGCCGAGTTCGGCGTCGTGATGATGCTTTTTCTCGTCGGTCTCGAGCTGCGGCCCGCGATGCTCTGGCGCTTGCGTGGGCCCATTCTCGGAATGGGCGGCGCGCAGGTGCTCGCGACCGCGCTGGCGCTCGGCACGGTCGCGCTGCTCGCGGGCGTCGCCTGGAAGATCGCGCTCGCCGCAGGTGTCATCCTGGCGATGTCGTCCACGGCGATCGTGCTGCAATCGCTCGCCGAACGCGGGCAGCTCAAATCGCCGGGCGGCGAGGCGTCGTTTTCGGTGCTGTTGTTTCAAGACATCGCCGTCATCCCGATCCTCGCGCTGCTGCCGCTGCTCGCGTCCGCGCCGGCCACAGGCGCGAGCGGAGCCGAGCACGCCGGCGCACTCGCCGCGTTGCCACGCTGGGCGCAGGGGTTGGCCACGCTGGGGGCGGTCGGCGCCATCGTTTTCGCCGGGCGTTTTCTTCTGCGACACCTGTTTCGCATTGTCGCACAGACGCACTTGCGCGAAGTCTTCACGGCGACCGCGCTGCTGCTTGTCATCGGCATCGCGTTGCTCATGGAAACCGTCGGACTTTCCGCGGCGCTCGGCACGTTTCTCGCCGGCGTGGTCCTCGCGGAAAACGAATACCGCCACCAACTCGAAGCCGACATCGAGCCGTTCAAGGGCCTGCTCCTGGGTCTCTTCTTCATCTCGGTCGGCTCCGACATCGACTTTCGCTTCATCGCCGCGCATCCCGGTCTCATCGCCGCGCTCGTCGCCGGATTACTCCTTGTAAAATTTCTCGTGCTGCTGACCCTCGGCCGAGTCTCCCGGCTCGACTGGAGCCAGAGCCTGCTCTTCGCCTTCGCGCTCGCGCAGGGCGGCGAGTTCTGCTTTGTGCTGCTGCAATTCGCGACGGCGCACGGCATCTTCACAAACGAAGTCGCCAAGCCGCTCGTCGGCAGCGTGGCATTGAGCATGGCGGTGACGCCGCTGCTCTTCACGATCAACGACCGCCTCGTGCAGCCGCGTTTTGCGCAGCGAAAAACCGAGCGCGAAGCCGACGAAATCACCGACCACGACAACCCCGTCGTGCTCGCCGGCTTCGGCCGTTTCGGCCACGTCATCGGCCGGCTTCTGCGCGCGAACGGCATCGGCGTCACCGTGCTCGACAGCGATCCCGATCAGGTCGAATTGCTCGGCCGCTTCGGGTTGAAAAGCTTTTACGGCGACGCCACGCGGCTCGATCTCCTCCACGCCGCCGGCACCGCGCGCGCGAAACTTTTCGTGCTCGCCATCGACGACGAAACGCGGTCGCTGGAACTCGTCAAAACGCTGCGTCACGAATTCCCGCACCTGCGCATCCTCGCCCGCGCGCTCAGCCGGCAGCATGCTTACGAACTGCTGCGTCTCGGGGTTAGCGACGTGTTCCGCGACACGCTCGGCTCCTCGCTCGACCTCGCGGTCGGTGCGATGCGCGCGCTCGGTTTCCGCGCGAATCAGGCGTTGCGCGCCGCGCAAATTTTCCGCCGGCACGACGAGGCCGCAGTCCGCGACATGGCGCACGTCACGGACCGCAACGACAGCGACGCCTACATCTCGCGCGCCCGGCAGCACAACGAAAACCTCATCCGCGCGCTCCAATCCGATCGCGTCTCGCTGCCGCGCTATCGCGACGATGCTTGGGAACTCGGCATTCCGCAGAACCCGGAATAGGAACGGAGGGACAACCGCCCGCACAGGTGCAGGCGATACTCTTGCGGAGGATCGTTCAGCCTCCCGGGCGGCCTTCGCTCGGACCTCCCGCCATTGATACGGTGAACTCATCCGACCCAACAATAGCAGCGTCGGCGACTCGTGAGATCGTCGTCACGACCTCGGCCTACGGCGCGGATCTCGTTCGCGCACGCGGCCAGGCGGCCTTCGCGCCGATCGCGGCGGCCGGCGGGGCGTGCGGGCTGGAGATTCGTCGGGAACTTCTCACCGAGCGCGAATTCGCGGCGCTGCCGGCGCTCGGCGAGGCGATCCGCGCGGCCGGCTTGTTCGCGGTCTATTCGGCGCCGGTGGAATTGGTCGCCGCCGACGGCGCGCTGAACAAAGCGGCCGTGCAGCAAGTCTTCGAAGAGGCCGCCGCGCTGACGCCGCTGCGATTCATCAAACTCCCGCTCGGTCATTTCAAAAACGTGCCGGATGGATGGTCGAGTTTTCTCGCCGCCGCGCCGGGGCGCGTCGTCATCGAGAACGACCAGACGACGCACGGCGGCACGGTCGCGCCGCTGCATGAATTTTTCACCGCAGCTAGGGAGAACGAGCTGCCGATCGGCATGACGTTCGACATTGGCAATTGGTCGTGGGTCGGCGCGGGCGAGGAGGCCGCTGTAGCGGCCGAGTCGCTGGCGCCGTTTGTCGAATACATCCATCTCAAAACCGCCGCGCGCTCCGCAGACGGAAAAGGGTTGGTCGCCGTGCCGGTGGCCGATGAAGACCCGGAATGGAAAGCGCTCGTTGCGCGCTTCCGGCCGGGGCTGCCGCTGGGCATCGAATTTCCGCTCGCTGGCGACGATCTCGCAGCGGTCACGCGGACGCACGTTCGCCGGCTGGAAAGCGTCGCGGCGAGCTGACACACGAACCGAAAGAAGACCCCTCCCGTGAGCACTCCCAAC
>CAXTRS010000012.1:16074-27003 GCA_964246635.1 uncultured Chthoniobacterales bacterium
CGTTTCCCCCGACCCGTCCGCCGCCGTCGGCTTTGGGTCCGCCGCAACGGCTGCTGCCGACGCCACCAGAAAACTGAATGTCGTCACCTTCGGCGAAGCGATGGCGATGTTCATCGCCGACCAGGCGGGCGACCTCAGCCGCGTGCAGCACTTCACGCTGCGGCCCGCGGGCGCGGAGTTGAACGTCGCCATTGGCCTGGCGCGGCTCGGCTTCGGCGCGGGTTGGGTCAGCCGCGTGGGCAGCGATTCGTTCGGCCGTTTCGTGCTCGACGTGCTCGACCGCGAAGGCGTGGACCGGCGCGCGGTGACGATCGATGAACGTTACCCGACCGGCTTCCAGCTCAAGTCCACGGGCTTCGGCAAGAAGGACCCCATCGTCGAATACTACCGAAAAGGGTCGGCCGCGAGCCACCTGTCGGTGGAGGATTTCAACCCCGATTATTTTCTCGAAGCGCAGCACCTCCATGTCACCGGCATCGCGCCCGCGCTGTCGCCGAGCGCGTGGGAACTGGCGCTGCACGCGATGGAAAAAATGCGCGCGGCGGGGAAGACGATTTCGTTCGATCCCAACCTGCGTCCGGTGCTCTGGCCGTCGCGGGAAGTCATGGCCGAGAAGATCAATTTTCTCGCCTCGAAAGCCGACTGGGTCCTGCCCGGCATCGAGGAAGGACGCATCCTCACTGGGCTGCAAACGCTCGACGAGATCACCGATTTTTATCTGACCAACGGAGCCAAGCTGGTGATCGTCAAAGTCGGCGAAGACGGCGCCTTTTTTCAAACCGCCGGCCTGCGTCCGAAACGCATCCCTGCCGAGCCGGTGGCCAACGTCGTGGACACCGTCGGCGCCGGCGATGGCTTCGCCGTAGGCGTGCTCAGCGGCATGCTCGAATCGCTCTCCATCGAAGACGCCATCGCGCGCGGCAACCGCATCGCCGCGCTGGTCATCCAGCAGATTGGCGACTCTGAGGGCTTGCCCACGCGGGACACGCTGCTCAACCCCGCCGCCAGCCGCGCTGCGCAACCGCCGGCTGCGCGCGAACCCGCGCCGGGCGCCGCGGCCGTCTAAGAAACAGGCGCCGCGCTTTCATCGCCCTGCCCCAAGAAAGAAACTCATCCGATGCCCAATCCGCCCGATTCCCCGCTCGCCGCTCCGGCGGCCACCGCCGTCGAGCCGCTGCACAAAAAGCGCTGGCTCTACATCCTGCCGGTCGTCTTCGTCACCTACAGCCTGGCTTACCTCGACCGCGCCAACTACGGGTTTGCCGCTGCGGCCGGGATGAACAAGGACCTCGGGATCTCGAAGGACATGAACTCGTTCCTCGGATCGCTATTTTTCCTCGGCTACTTCTTTTTTCAGATTCCCGGCGGCATCTACGCGGAGCGGCGCAGCGCGAAGGTGCTCATTTTTTGGAGCCTGATCCTGTGGGGAAGTTTTGCCGCGCTGACTGGTGTGGTCACGAACGTGCCGATGCTGATGGCGATCCGTTTCCTGATCGGTGTCGTCGAGGCGGCGGTGTTGCCGGCGATGCTTGTGTTCATCGCCAATTGGTTCACCAAAGCGGAGCGATCGCGGGCGAACACCGTCCTCATCCTGGGCAATCCGGTCACGCTGCTCTGGATGTCGATTCTTTCCGGCTACCTCGTGCAAAGTTTCGGCTGGCGCCAAATGTTCATCATCGAAGGGCTGCCGGCGGTCGTCTGGGCCGTGGTCTGGTGGCTGATCGCGGAGGATCGCCCGGCGAAAGCGAAGTGGCTCGATGCCGAGGAAAAGCAGGCCATCGAAACGCAGCTCGAGCGCGAGCAGGTCGGCATCAAGCCGGTGAAGAATTACCGTGAGGCATTTTTCTCGGCGAAAGTCATCTGGCTCTGCGTGCAGTATTTTTGCTGGAGCATCGGGGTGTATGGTTTCGTGCTCTGGCTGCCGTCGATTTTGAAGAGCGCCGGCAATCTCGGCATCGTCGAAGCCGGCTGGCTCTCGAGCGTGCCGTATCTGGCCGCGGTGCTGGCGATGATCACGGTTTCCTGGGCGTCGGACAAGCTCATGAATCGCAAACTTTTCGTCTGGCCGCCGCTGCTCATCGCGGCGTTCGCGTTCTTCGGTTCGTATGCGATTGGCGCGAGCAATTTCTGGCTTTCCTACGTGCTGCTCATCATCGCCGGCGCCGGCATGTATGCGCCTTACGGACCGTTCTTCGCCATCGTGCCGGAGATGTTGCCGCGCAACGTCGCCGGCGGCGCGATGGCGCTCATCAACAGCATGGGCGCGCTCGGTTCGTTCACCGGCTCTTTCGTCGTCGGCTGGCTGAATACGAACAAGGGCACGGGCGCATCATATGTGTTCATGGCCAGCGCGCTGGTGGTGTCGGCGATCATCACGATGCTGGTGAAATCCCGGCCCGATGAGGACGTTCCATCCGCGGCGAATCTCGCGCGAGCGTGAGACGCTTCACATTGTAGCGGCGGTCTATGACCGCCCCTGCGTTGATCGACCAACCAACCCAACCCGGACCAGAGCACGCGAGGCGAGGCGTAACGAAAGGCGGTCATAGACCGCCGCTACAATCGGAGCGCCTTGCAGCGGGCGGACGAAGATCATGAACAAAAAGCGCGTGGTCGTTTACAAGAAGCTGCCCGACGCCGAACACGCGCGGCTGGAAAGCGAGTTCGAGGTCCTAGCATTCGATCACGGCAAAGCGCGCGAGCACCACACGGAATTCCGCCAGATCATCCGCGACGCCCACGGACTCATCGGCGCCAGCGTGCCGCTGCCCGACGATTTCCTCGACGGCGCGGAAAAACTCGAAGCCATTTCGACAATCTCCGTCGGCTACGATCAGTTCGACGTGCCCGGCCTGACCCGGCGCGGCATCGTGCTCACGAACACGCCCGACGTGCTCACCGAATCGGTCGCCGACACGATCTTCGCGCTCGTCCTGGCGGTCGCGCGGCGCGTCGTGGAGCTGGCGGAATTCGTCAAGGCCGGCGGGTGGAAAACGAGCGTTGGCCCGGCGCAATACGGCACCGACGTGCAGGGCAAAACGCTCGGCATCGTCGGCATGGGCCGCATCGGCTCGGCGGTCGCGCGCCGGGCGAACCTCGGCTTTCGCATGCCCGTGCTGTATCACAACCGCTCGCGCAATCCCGACGCGGAAAAAGCGTTCGCCGCGCGCTACTGCGACACGCTGGAAGAGCTGCTGCGCTCGTCCGATTTCGTCAGCGTCGTGCTGCCGCTCACGCCGGAAACCGAAAAGCGCCTCGGCGCCGCGGAGTTCGCGCAGATGAAACGCAGTGCCTTTTTCATCAACGGCTCGCGCGGTCGCGTCATCGACGAAGCGGCGCTCATCGCCGCGCTGGCAAACGGCCAGATCGCCGGCGCCGGCCTCGACGTTTTTGAAAAGGAGCCACTGCCCGCGGATTCGCCGCTCTTGAAAATGGCGAACGTCGTCGCCCTGCCCCACGTTGGCTCGGCCACGCACGAGACCCGCTACGGCATGGCGCGCTGCGCGGTGAGCAACCTCATCGACGCGCTCGCGGGCCGCCGGCCGCGCGACGTGGTGAACCCGGACGCCTTCGCCCAGCGGCGGACTTCGACGCCGTGACTCCCGCCTTCGATCCGAGCCTTGCCGCGCGCATCGAAGCCGCCGGCATCGTCGCGGTGGTCGTGATCGACCGCGCTGAAGACGCCATTCGGCTCGCGCGAGCGCTGCTCGCCGGCGGCATCACCGTGCTGGAACTCACCCTGCGCACGCCTGCCGCCATCGAGGCGCTGCGCGCGATCAAAGCCGAGATTCCCGAGCTCATCGCCGGCGCCGGCACCGTCGTTTCACCGGACCAACTCTGCGCCGCGCGCGACGCGGGCGCGGCCTTCGGCGTGGCGCCGGGAACCAACGCGCGAATTCTGTCCGCCGCGCGCGAGTTCGGGCTGCCCTTCGCGCCGGGCGTCGCCACGCCGAGCGACATCGAGACCGCCCTCGAACACGGCTGCCGGCTGCTGAAATTCTTCCCCGCCGAACCCTCCGGCGGATTGCCTTATCTGCGCGCCATCGCCGCGCCCTACGCGCACTTCGGCTTGAAATTCATCCCCCTCGGCGGCCTCGCGGAAACGCACCTGGCGGCCTGGCTCGACGACCCGCTGGTCGCCGCGCTCGGCGGCTCCTGGATCGCGCCGCGCGAGCTGATCGCCGCCGGCGACTGGCCCGAGATCACCGCCCGCGCTTCTCGCACCACCGCGGCAGTTCAAACAACAGCAACGCGGCGGCGCGCGTGAACGCCGCCCAGGCGCCCCTGATTCGGTTGAACCAAACGTGTGTTACCACATTCACGACGTGCGCTGGCGCTGGATGCACGCGCTCGGGCCCGAAAGCCGGCCTCGACGCGCCGTCTCCGCTTAAGGCGGCACCGCATTGGCGCGCGGCGGATGCTTGGCAGGCGCCGCGACGATTTCCTCGAACCGCGGATCGCCGCGCAACGGGTCCCAGTCGGAGTTCAGCCGCAGGTCGCCGTGGGTTGGCCGACCCGGCAGTGACACCAGCTTTTTTAGCTCCTCAATAGCCAGGTCGCGCTCGCCGACTTGGGCGTAGATCATCGCCAGCGTGGCGAGGTGCGACACGCCATCCCAGGAATCTCGTGCGATGGGCAGGAGCTCGACGGCGCGGCGGCCCGCGCGCACCGCTGCCGCCTTGCGGCCAAGCAGCGCTTCGATCACCCCGAGATGACCCACGGCATCGGCGTCCTCGGGCCACTTCGCCAAGTCCGCTTCGGCGTCGCGCCGGGCCAGCTCAAACGCGGCCTGCGCGGCCTCCCGAGCGCCGCGGCCCCGTGCGATGAGTCCGCGGAAAAGCGCCCGCCGAAACGCTTTGCTCTCGTTTTCGAAAATTTCCGGCGGCGACGCCTCGAGGGCGCGTTCGGCCGCGTCGCAATCCCGTGCCAGCAAGTGCAGTTCGATCCGCTTAAACGTCAGCTCCGGGGCTTCGCCCGCCGTCGGCGGATGGGCACGGAAAAAAGCGCGCAGCGGCTCCAGCTCCGCCCTGGCGGCGAGCGGCAGCGACGCCTTGGTCAGGGCAAGCAGCGGCGAGTTGGGCGAAAAGACCAGGCCCCGTTCGATCGCCTGAGCGGCGTCTTCATACCGGCCGAGATAGAGATAGCTTTCAATCAGATTCGAGAGCGTCGCGAAGTTGCGCGGATCCAGCTCGCAGGCTTTTTGCAAATTGACCACGGAATCGTCCCAGCGATCCTGCCGGCGGTCCAGATAAGCCGTCGCCGCCCAGATGTCGGCGTCGTTCGGGATCGTCCGCTGCGCGATGGCCAGCTCGGCGCGGGCGCGCGGGTAATCGCGGAATCCATGATAGTAGTAGTAAGCCAGCGCCACGTGCGCTTCGGGCAAATCGGGCCGCAGCGTCAGCGCCTTGTCGAGCGCGGCTTTGACTTGCGCGAGCCGCGCCGGCGTCCGGTCGTAGCCGAACCAGTAAAGGTCGTCGTGCAACATCGCGATGGCGCAGTAGGCGTGGGCGAAATACGGGTCGCGGGCGACGGCTTCCTCGCCGAAGCGCAGCCCGCGCTCCCAGGTTTCGCGCATGTTGCCCTGCGGCTGCCAGCAGTAGGCTTCTTTGGCGCGCAGATAGAGTTCATAGGCCGCCATGTCTGTGGTCGGCCGGCTCTGGAGCCGCGCTTTTTCGGTGGGGGAAAGACTGCCCTTCAACGCGGTGGCGATGCGCTCGGACAGCTCGCTTTGCAGGGCAAACAGATCGGTGACTTCACGGTCAAACGTCTCGCCCCAGAGGTGCGCGTCGGTTTGCGCGTTGATGAGCTGCGCGCTCACGCGCACCCGGTTGCCGGTGCGCCGCACGCTGCCTTCGAGAATGTGCGCCACGCCGAGCGCGCGGCCGATCTCGCGCAGGTTGCGCGTGCCGGTTTTGTATTGCCCCACGCTGGTGCGGCTGATGACTTTGAGGTCGGGCACCCTGGCGAGATTGGTGAGGATGTCGTCCTGAATGCCGTCGGCGAAATACGTGTTTTCCTTGTCTCCGCTCAAGCTCGCGAACGGCAGCACGGCGATGCTTTTCATCGGGATCGCCGGCGCCTGCACGGCGGGCGGCCGCGGCACGAAGTAGCCCGCAGAAGCGGCCAGCGCGATCGTGGCGATGGCGCCGGCCACCGCCAGGGCCCGCCGGCGGCGGCGACCAGGGCGTTCCAGGACACCGTCGATCTGCTCGCGACAGCGGCGCAACGCGGCGACGAGCGCCGCCGCCGATTGCGGCCGGTCGGCGGGATCGGTGGCGAGCATGGTTTCGAGCAAACCCACGAGGGGCTCGGGCACCTGCGCGGCCTGGAGTTGGGCGACCGGGAGCGGCTGCTGCACCTGACGCTGATAAATCTCGGCGAGCGTGCGACCCGGAAATGGAATTTTCCCGGTGAGGAGGAACCAGAGCGTGACCCCGAGACTATAGATGTCCGAGCGCGCATCGAGCGGTTCGCCATTTTCGCGCCCGGCGAATTGTTCCGGGCTGGCAAACGTCGGCGTGCCGACGAAGCCGCCGTGCGTCAGATCGGAGTCCCCGTGCGCGGCGCAGGCTGCCACCGCTTTGGCCAGGCCGAAATCGATCACCTTCACGGTGAGCGCGTCCGCGCCGGCGACGAGCATCAGGTTCGATGGCTTCAGGTCGCGGTGGATCAACCCGCGCGCCTCCGCGGCCACGAGCGCGCGCGCCACCTGGATGGCGACTTCGAGCGCGCTCGCGAGCGGGAGTTTTCCTTCGCGCCGCACCCGCGCGTCGAGCGTTTCGCCCTCGACGAGTTCCATCGCGTAAAAGCACTGCTCGGCGGTTTCGCCGAAATGGAAAACGCCGGCCACGTGCGGATGGTGCAGTTGCGCCGCGGCGCGCGCTTCGCGCAGGAAGCGGGCGCGCGCGTCTTCGTGCGACGCCGCGCGGGCATTGATGACTTTCAACGCGACGCCGTAGTGCAGCACGGTGTCGAGCGCCTTGAAAGTGACCCCCATCGTCCCGCGTCCGAGTTCCCACAAATCGCCGTCGTCGTTAAGCGCGATCTCGTAATGACCAAAGCACCGCCGCGGCGTTTCGGCGGCGTCGATAGCAGCCAACCCGTTCGCGGCGGATACCGTCGCCCCGCGCGCGCGTTCGCTCTCCGCGCTGTCCTCCTCGTCCTCGCGGCTCCCCGCCAGCAACAGACAGCTCATGCAACTCCGGCCCGGCCCGGCGAAAGGCAGCCGCGTGCCGCACTGCGCGCAGAAAATGGCGGCACGAGTGGAGTTGGTCTTGGAATCAGCGCGCGTCATGAGAGGGCGGGTCGAGAAGCGGGAACGCATCATGGCGGTTCGGCAGCAGCAGGAGGGGGAGGATGAGCCGGAGGTGGATCGCTCGAAGTGGGCGTTGACGTTGGCGTTGTCGTCAGGATTTGGCGGAGCTGGCGCAGCTCTTCATCGACTTCCGCCGGGTCGCTGACGGTGCGCGCGATCTCGTCGCGCAACGCGCCGCGGTAGCGCCCGCGCAGACGATTGATGTGACTGCGCAGCGTGGTCGCGGAAACGTCGAGCCGCGCCGCCAGTTCCGCATGATCCGGCGGCGGCGCGCTGCCGCCGGCGATGAACGGCCGCAAGGCCTCGAACAACGGCGTCTTGTCTTCCGCCGCGTAAGTCGTCTGCAAGCGTTTCAACGCCGCGGTGACCAGCGCGAACGCCCAGCGCTGCTCGAACAAGCGGTCCTCGTCGATCCCCTCGCCCGCCGCTGCCGTGGTCGCGGCGGCTTCGTCTTCGACCAGCTTCTCGTCCAGCGGCACGAACTCCCGGTCGCCGCCGCGTTTGAGCCTCCCCTCGCGGTCGCGCGCATCGGCCAGGTAATGCTTCAGCGAGCCGAGCAGGAACGAGCGAAACCTGCCCTTGGCCGGATCGGCCCGCGCGTAGGCTTTGCTCTCCAGCAGATAGGCGAAGAATCCCTGCACGAGGTCCTGCGCGTCCGCCGAGTTGTAGCCGCGCCGGCGCACGAAAGAGTAAAGCGGCGGCCAGTAGGCGCGGCAGAGTTCTTCGAGCGCCCGGCGCGCGGCCTCGGGCGACGTGCTCTCCGCCGAGCGCAGCACCACGCTCCAATGGGTCGGGGCGAACGCCGCGCCGCCCCCTCCGAGAGTCCCGGGAATGGCCCTCACGCGAGAGGAAGTTAGGCAGTCCCGGCACCATGCGCAATCTCTTGTTCTTGAGGAGCGTGCAGCGGCTGCTCCGGCGCGCCTTCGGGCCGCGCCGGAGGATCGGTGGAAAAGCACGCCGCTTACTTCATCAGCAGCGTGTTGACGACGAACTCGATGCCGCGCGGCCCGAGCAGGTCCGCCGTCGCGATGCCCGAAGCCGCCACGGCCGCGACGACGAGCAGACCAAACCCGGCCGAGAGTGCGGCGACGATCCGGTCCGAACGCCGGGCGGTCTCGATTTCGGCGAGGCTGGTCTGCCAGAGTGCGGGCGCTGCCTCGGCTTTGTCATTGGTGGCGCCAGCGGCGGCAGCATGACGCACAGCGCGCGGCGTGGAGCCGCGGAGCGCGACCGCGAACGGACGCGGCAGGACCCAGGTATCCGAGAGCGGCAGGAGGTTCAAGTTCATGATGGTTGGTGCGATGAACGCAGGTTGGTATTGGGTTTTTCCTCAACCGAAACGATTCGGTTCACTCCTTACCTAAGGCGTCGCATGCCCTGCGTTGCAGCAAACCGCGAAAATTTTTCACGCGGCGGCGTTTTTTTTCAACGCGCTCGCTGTTCGATTCCTCTCTCGCACTTCGCCGCGACCTGCCATTGTGACACCCCCAGAACGCGGTGTCCTTTTTGTCATTCCCGGTTGACTTCGCCAGAGTCCGTCACTGAGCATGCTTCCTTTGGGCGATGCCTCACCGTTGACGTATCACTTATGCAAGATCCAAAGACAGTCCGTCCGATTCGCGAAGGTTTTCGCGCGATCACTCCCTACTTGTTCGCGCAAAATGCTGCGCACTTGGTTGAGTTCATCTCCAAGGCGTTTGGCGGCGAGGAGACTTTCCGCAAGGAGCAGCCAGACGGCGCGGTCACTCACGCAGAAATGCGCGTAGGCGACTCCATGCTGATGCTGGGCGAAGCCACGCCGCAGTTCGGGCCGATGCCGACTTCGATCTATCTATACGTCGCCGATTCGGACAGCGTGTATCAGCGCGCCCTGAGCGTTGGCGGCGCTTCCGTATTCCCCATCATGACCCTACCCAATGGCGAGCGGTATGGCGGCGTGAAAGATCCGTTCGGAAACATTTGGTGGATTGCCACGCACGTTGAAGACGTGTCACCTGAAGAGGAAGAGCGACGTTGGAAAGAATTCCGAATGCCTTGAGCGAGGCGAAGCGAATCCCGGGCGGCCCAACGGCGATCAGCCCGTGAGTCTCGCAGCCTCATTCAGCCGTGTGTGCAGGGAATCGCTGTCAGAAACTGCAAAATTCACGAGCTGACCCTCGATAGACCCCTCCGGCTCCGGCTGCTGCCGTCACGTCACGCCGGCTTTGGTGCCGCCGGCTTCGCCGCCTCTGTCGCCTGGCTCTGCGTGGGGTCTTCGAGGCGGGATTGGTCGAAGAAGAGGGCGGCTTTGTCGGGCTGGCCTTTGAACTCCTTCGCGAGCGCGAGGAGATTGTCGGTGAGTTGCAATTCGAGCGTGCGGCGGGAGGTCTTCACCGCGTCGCGGGCCTGGCTGACGCTGCCTTTGTCTTCCACCTGGTCGTCGCGCGCGCTGTTGAAGCTGGCGCGCAGCCCGGTGAACTCCGTCAGCAGCGGCACGCCGAGCTCGTCCTCGTATTTGGTAAACTTCTCCACCGCGTAATCAAGCCGCTGCTTGATGTTCTGCATCGTCGCGCGGGTGTAATACGTGAGGCCCTGCGGAAAGATTTCGCGATATTGCGGGCTGCCCTTGTCAAACGCGTCCCGCACCCGGCCTTCCCGCTGGCGGATCGTGGTGCGGAAGAGCTGGAGCACGTCGTTCTTTGAAACCGTTCCGCCGCCCAGCGCGCCGATCTGTTCCGCCCGAGTCGAGAGGGCGTCATCGAGCGGGTCGAACGCCGCCTGCGTCGCTGTCGCCATCGCCGCGCGGGCGGTGTCTGCCTTCAGCTTGCCGAGGTGGTCTTCCGCGAAGCTGCGCAGCTCTTCGCCACTGATCTCCGGGTCGTCGAAGGGATTCTCGAAATAACGGCTGATCTTGATCATGACTTCGCCTCCTCGTGGTTCAACGAACGGCCGCCCCTTGCCGCCAACCAACCCATACACGTTGTGTCGAAATAGGGCGCTTTCGGCAAGCACAATCTTTGCGCCCGCCCATTCGTCCGTCTTGTGACACGAGATTCGCCGATGCGCCGCGGCGCGTCAGGCCGGAGCCGGGGCGAACCACGCCGCACGCCAAGCAGCGGCGAATGCCGTTCGGGAAACTCCGACCGTGCCTGGCCGCTTCGCTACCGCCTTGCGGAAAACTGCAAACGTCCCGCGCACTTCTGAAAGGTGTGTTCGGAAAAATCCGGGCAGTGCCTGCAGCGCGGCAAGTGCCGTTCGGAAAATTCCGAATCTCGCCCGCAGCCGTGCAACCGTCCTTCGGACAATGTCCCATCCGCTCCGCAGCGACGCAGACGCCACTCGGGAAACGCCGAAAGCAGTTCCGCGGCGATGGGCACCTTTCGCATCAGGCTGCTATTCGTGATCGCCGTCGGCACCGGCGCATTCACGTGCCCCCTGGCCCTGTCGGCGCGCAGCGTGCACAAGGCGCATCAGGTGGAGGTGCAGCAAGCAGGCCAATGCACCAGCTCGACCGCGCCGACGGCATCATCCTGGAAGTGGAGTGGGAGCCGTCGATCCTCGGGCGGCGCCCAAAAGCCCCCGCCCCCCGGTGCCCCCCCCACCCCGCAACTCGTCACTCGTCATTTCACATTTGC
>CAXTRS010000013.1:0-6382 GCA_964246635.1 uncultured Chthoniobacterales bacterium
ATTTTCAGCGCGACGCCGAGCGCGCCCCAGCGCGTGTCGCGCAATGCCAGCGCATGAAACATCTCCGCGCCAAATTTCGACGCCACGCCGGGAACCGCCTGCATCAGGCGCGTGTCGAACGCCTCGCTGCCGCCGACGAGCAATGGGTGCTCGCGCATCGCCTGGAACGCCGCGCCGAGCCGCTCGCGGAAAGCCGGCGGACCTGCTTCTGGATCGGCCAGTCGCGCCAAAGCCAGCGCGGCGAAGCGCAACGGCAGGGCAAAGGTCGGCACGCCGCAGCCGTCGATGGCGCGATGCACGTCCGCGAAGTCGCTGACTTGCGCGATCGCGTCGGCGATCCCGCGCTGCAACGGGTGCTCGAGCGCGGTATAATTTTCGAGCGGCCAGCCGAACGCCTTTGCCGCCGCAAGCATACCCGAGTGTTTGCCGGAACAGTTATTGTGCAGCACGGTCGGCGCTTCGCCCCGCGCGCGCAGCGCTTCGCGCGCGGCTTCCGAAAACGGCGGATGCACGCCGCAACGCAACGCCCTTGCGGGCAATTCGGCCGCGGCGAGGATTTCCTGCGCGGTGGTGACATGCACATCCTCGCCGGTGTGACTGGCACACGCCAGGGCAAGATGGCGCGCGTCGAGGCCATAGCGCTCGAGCGTGGCAGCAAAGAAGAGCGCCTGGAACGGCTTGGCCGTCGAGCGCATGAACGTGACTAAATCCGGGTCGCCGACGCTCGCGAGGGAGCGGCCGTCCGGTCGCACCACGGCGAGGTGAACGCGGTGCCGGCTTTCGACGATGTCGCCGCGCCAGACTTCGACGAATGCAGTGGTCTTCAGAGCGTCGGAAGTCATGACGTGCGGCGGCTTTCCATGACGAGAGGATTCACTAGTTCGCCCACGCGTGCAAAGGCTGCGCTCCGTTCATCAGATGAAATGCTCCGTGCGGCGCGCTCTTCCTCTCCATCTGTCATCCTGAGCGGAGCGACGCAGGAGCGCAGTCAAAGGACCTCTCCCTGACAAAGTCTGTTGTCGCGTCGCCAGCGCCAAGCGGCATCCAAACAGACTGTCAATAAGAGGTCCTTTGGCTCCGTTACACTCCGCTCAGGATGACAGATGGAAAGGAATGGCCGCACTCGTTGCCCGCGACTCGCAACCCGCCACCTGCTATTCGTCGCGCAACGCCACCATGGGATTCACACCCGCGGCGCGGCGCGCCGGCAGCCAGCAGGCGAGCAAACCGACGACGGCGAGCAGCAGCATCACGGCGCCGAGCGTGGAGGCGTCCATCGCGCCGACGCCGTAGAGCAAACTCGCCAGCAGTCGCGTCAGCATCCACGCCGCCGCGACACCGATGAGGACGCCGAGCACGGTGAGCTTCAATCCTTGCCCAAGAATGAGCCGGAGCACGTCGGGCCGCTGCGCGCCGAGCGCCATGCGAATGCCGATCTCCTGCGTGCGCTGCGCCACGGAATACGCCATGACGCCGTAGATGCCGATCGCGGTCAGCAGCGCGGCGACGCCGGCGAAAATGGCGATGAGCATCATGTTGAGCCGCGGCTGCGCCACGGACGCGGCGACGTATTGCTCCATCGTCCGCGGTTTATACAGGGGCAGATCCTTGTCGAGTTCCGCCACGGCCGCGCGGAGCGACGGCAGCAGCGCCAGCGGATTGCTGCCGTTCCCGGCTCGCACCACGAGCGTCATGCCGCCGGCGGAATACTGCGGATGCGGCAGGTAAAGCTCGGGGCGGTCTTCGCTGCTCAATCTGCGGGATTTCACGTCGCCGACCACGCCGATGATTTCGCGCTCGATCGGGTCGCGCGTATCGTAGGAGACCTGCGGCGTGATGAGCTTCCCAAGCGGGTTCTCGCCGGGGAAAAATTGACGCGCCAGTGTCTCGCTGACGATCACGACCCCGCGTGCCTCATACGTGTCGCGCGCGTCGAAGTCTCGTCCCGATTTGAGCGAAATGCCCATCGTGCGGAAGTAATTCGGCGCGACCGATCGAACCATCGAGATCAGGCGCTCGCCTTTCGGTGTCGGCCGCCCGGCGATATCGACGCCGGTGGCTTGATTGCGCCCGCTCAGCGGCAGCGGATTGATCGCACTGATCGACTCTACGTTGGGCAAAGCCGCCGCACGCTCGAGCAGCCGTTTGTAAAAACTGGCGTTGCGGGCCGGGATCGTGGGATCAACGCCCTCGGGCAATGCGATCTCAGCGGTAAGAACGCCGCGCGCTTCAAAGCCCGGCGGCACTCCCTGCAACCGCCAAAACGAGCGGATCAGCAGGCCAGCGCCGACCAGCAGCACAAACGCGAGCACCATCTCCGCGACCACCAAGGCGCCACGCAGTTGCCGGCCGCGCAGGCTTTCGGTCGAACCTCGGCCGCCAGCTTCATTGAGCGAGGACGCGAGGTTCGGGCGCGACACGCGCCACGACGGCGCGAGGCCGAAGAGCACGCCGGTAAGGAGGCTCACCGCCGCGGTGAACAGGAGCACGCGCGCGTCCGGCCGAATCTCACCCGCGCGCGGAAAACTCTCCGGCAGCAGTGCCGCCACGCCCTCGGTTCCCCACAGCGCGAGCAACGCACCCACTGCGCCGCCGAGAAGCGCAAGGAGCAGGCTCTCGGTGAGCAACTGGCGCACGATGCGCGCGCGTCCGGCGCCGAGCGCGGTGCGGATGCCGATTTCTTTTTGCCGCGTGGTCGCGCGCGCCAGCAGCAGGTTGGCGACGTTCACGCAGGCGATGAGCAACACGCAGCCCGCCGCGCCGAACAGGATCATCAGCGCCGGCTTCACGTCGCGCGTCAGATCGGCCAGCAGCGGCCGCACGCGCGAGCCGTCGTAGCGCAGGTTGGTTTCGGGATACTGCTTCGACAAGGACGCGGCGATGGCGCTCAGATTCGCTTCCGCCTGCTCGGCGCTCACGCCGGGTTTCAGGCGCGCGATGGCGTGGAGAAAATGATTGCCGCGCTGCGCTGCCTGTGACTCGCTGCCGTCCGGCGGCGACTCGCGCAGTTGCGCGATCGTCGTCCACAACTCGACCGGCTCGTTCTGCACCGGAAAACGGAACCCCGGCGGCATCACGCCGACAACTTCACAGTTCTGACCGTCGATGGTGAGCGACCGGCTGAGCACCTCTTTGTCGCCGCCGAATCGCCGCTGCCAAAGCCCGTGCGAAATGATGACCACACGGCTGCCCGGCTCGTCCTCTTTCGGCAGAAAACTCCGCCCCAACGCCGGGTTGACGCCGAGGGTGGAGAACAGGTCTGCCGACACTTGCGCGCTCTGGACGTGAACCGCCTCGCGCCCGCGTTCAGTCAGCGTAGAATCTGTCGTGTCATAGACGGAAAATTTCTCCAAGACGGTGTTCCCAGCCTTCAGATCGGCGATGTCGGGATACGACATGATCATCTGTGAGTCAGGCCGCTTGGTCTCCCGAGTCCAAACGGCCATGAGCCGGTCTGGCTCCGGGTAAGGCAGTGGCCGCAGCAGCACGGCGCTGACGACGCTGAAAATGGCGGTGTTCGCCCCGATGCCGAGCGCGAGCGCAAAGACGGCGATGAGCGTGAAGCCGGGTTGTTTGAAGAGGACGCGCGCGGCGTAACGCAGGTCTTGGAGGAATGTGTTCATATTGGGGTTTTCAGAAAGTGACGATGCTTGGAGCCGGGAACGAAATGACGAATGACGAATGACTGAATGCCGAGATAAGCGTTGCGAAATTTTGGGCTTTGGGCTTCTGGCTTCCTTCGTCCTTCGTCATTCGTTATTTTCCTCTCTCACTCTGCCCGCAGCGCCTCGACCGGATTCACGCGCGTGGCGTGTCGCGCCGGCAGGTAGCAGGCGAGCAGCGTGACGGTGGCAAGGAAGAGGCTGATGGCGGCAAACGTCAGCGGATCGCCCGCGCCGACACCGAAGAGCAGGCTGACGAGCAGCCGTGTGAGCGCCAGCGCCGCGACGAAGCCGAGACCGATTCCGACGAGGGTAAGGCGCAATCCTTGGCTGACAACGAGCCGCAGCACGTCTCCACGCTGCGCGCCGAGCGCCATGCGGATGCCGATCTCCTGCGTGCGTTGCGCGACGGAATACGCCATGACGCTGTAAACGCCGACCGCTGTGAGCGCCGCCGCGACGCCGGCAAAGATGAGCAGAATCGCCATGTTCAATCGCGGCTGCGCGACGCTCGCCGCGAGGTATTGCTCCATCGTGCGCGACTGAAAAAGCGGCACGTCTTTGTTGATCTCGGCAATCGCCGCCTGGAGCATCGGAAGGAGCGCGGCTGGCTGGGTGGACTCCGTTCGCGCCACCAGCGTCATGGCGTCCATAGGCAACTGCGCGTGTGGCATGTAAACCTCCGGCCGATTCCGGAAGTTGAGCCGGCGGAATTTCACGTCGCCAACGACGCCGATGATCTCCCGCTCGAGTGGCGGGCGCGTGTCGCCGGAGACTTGCGGCGTGATGCGCTTGCCGAGCGGATCTTCGCCGGGAAAGAACGTGCGCGCGAACGTCTCGTTGACGATCGCCACGCCGGCGCTGTCGCCGGTGTCTCGCGCGTCGAAATCGCGCCCACGCTGCAGCGGGATGTGCATGGTGCGGAAAAATCCGGGCAGGATCGCGCGCGCGAAGCTGAGTGGCCGCTCGGAGGGCGAGGTCGGGCGGCCGGCAATGAGAACGAACGGCTGCCAGTTGCCGCCGCCCATCGGCAACGGATAAACGGCGCTCACCGACTCGACTCCAGGCAGTGCGGCGGTGCGTTCGAACACGGCGCGATAAAAGTTGCGGTTGCGCATCGGCCCCTGCGGATCGGTCGTCTCGGGCAGAGCGAGCTTGACTGTAAGAACGCCTTTCGGATCGAAGCCGGGCGACACGTTCTGAAGCTGCCAGAACGAACGGATGAGCAACCCTGAGCCGACGAGCAAAACGAACGTCAGGGTCAGCTCCGCGATCACGAGCGCGCCACGCAGTTGCCGTCCGCGCACGCTACCGCTCGAGCCGCGGCCGGCCGACTCGTTAAGAGCCGTCGTTGGGTCAGCACGCGAGACGCGCCAGGCCGGCGCCAGGCCGAAGCCCACACCGGTGAGCAGGCTGACGAACGCGGTGAAGGCGAGCACGCGCCCGTCGGGCCGGATGTCGCCCGCGCGCGGGAAGTTTTCCGGCAGCAACGCGACAACCCCGGCGGTGCCCCAGAGCGCAAGCAACAACCCCGCCGCGCCACCGAGCAGCGCGAGCACGACGCTCTCGGTGAGAAGCTGCCGCACGATGCGCGCGCGCCCGGCGCCGAGCGCGGTGCGGATGCCGATTTCCCGCTGCCGCGCCGACGCACGCGCGAGCAGCAGATTGGCGACATTCACGCACGCGATGAGCAACACGCAGCCAGCCGCGCCGAGGAGAATCATCAACGCGGGGCGGACGTCGGCCGTCTGGTCCGCGAGCAGCGGCAGCACCTTGGGGAGCTGAAACTTGTTGGTATCGGGATACTGCCGCGCCAGATCGGCACCGATCCCGTCCAGGTTCGCCTGCGCAGCGCCGAAGCTCACACCGGGTTTCAAGCGCGCGACGACACCCAGATACGTGTTGTCCCGCTGCCCGGCGTTTGGCGTTTGTCCTTCGGGCAACGGTTCGCGGTCGGGCGCGATCGTGGTCCAGATTTCCACCGCTTCGTTCTGGATCGGGAAACGGAAGCCGGCGGGCATGACGCCGACGATCTCGCAGTTCCGTCCGTCCAGCGCGAGGGTTCGGCCGAGCACGGTGGTCTCGCCGCCGAAGCGGCGCTGCCAGAGCGAATGGCTGAGGATGACCACGCGGCTGCCCGGCTCATCTTCTTTCGGCAGAAACGCCCTGCCCAAGACCGGGTTTACCCCGAGCGTCGCAAACAGCTCCGCCGAAACCAGCGCGCCCTGCGCGTGCGCGGCGTCGCGGCCTCGCTCGGTCAAGGTGAAATCGCTCGTGCGAAACGCCGCCATGCGCTCAAAGACCGCGTTGGCCGCGCGCCAGTCCTCAAAGTTCGGATACGACGGCGGATTGATATTTCCCGGGTTCTTCACGTCGCCTTCCCAAACGTTGACCAACCGCTCCGGTTCCGGGAAAGGCAGCGGCCGCAGGAGCACGGCGTTGACGACGCTGAAGATCGCCGTGTTCGCCCCGATGCCGAGTGCCAGCGTGAGCACGGCGACGAGCGTGAAAGCGGGCGTTTTGAACAGCAGGCGAATGGCGTAGCGCAGATCGTTGAGGAGCGTGTTCATAAGGGGAATGCCGTTGAGGGTTACTCGTGTCGCAAGGCGACGATGGGATCGACTCGCGCCGCGCGCCGAGCTGGCAGCCAGCAGGCGAGCAGCGCCACGCCGCCGAGAAGACCGCTAATGCAAACAAGGGTAATCGGATCGGTCGGGCTG
>CAXTRS010000013.1:6424-26404 GCA_964246635.1 uncultured Chthoniobacterales bacterium
GGCTGACGCCGTAAAGCAGGCTGGTGAGGGAGCGCGTGACGAGCAGTGCCGCGCTCAAGCCGATGACCAACCCAACCGCGACCAGTTGCAACCCCTGGCCAAGGATCAACCGCAGCACGTTCGCACGCGGCGCACCGAGCGCGAAGCGGATGCCGATCTCGCGGGTGCGCTGGCCGACGGCGAACGTGATCGTCGCATATAACCGGAGCGCGGCGAGCCCGAGCGCAACACTGGCAAACAGTGCAAACAAAACAAAGTGCAGTCGCATCGGCGCGAGCGCATTGCCGATGGCGCGCTCGAGCGTGGAGACGTTGGTCACGGGCTGGTCGGCATCCACCGACCAGATGGCGGATTGCACGGCGCGCGTGAGGCTTTCCGCCGAGAGCGCGGGACCGGCCGCGCGCACGAACAACGTGGCAAACGGCGGCGGCCGCTGGAGACAGGAAACATACACCTGCGGCGGCGGCTCGACCTCGAGGCCGTTGCGGCGAACGTCCGCGACGAGGCCGACGATTTCGACCGTCAGCGGCGTCCGCAGATTCGGGAAGGTGATCCGTTCACCGAGCGGGTCGCGACCCGGAAACCAGCGGCGCGCGAAGGTGGCATTCACCACGGCCACTGCCGGCGTGTCGGCGGTGTCGTGCTCGGTAAACAGGCGTCCGGCGCGCAGCGGAATGTGGAGCGCGCGGAAGAAGTCGAGATTCACGCTGTCGTAGCTCGTCTGCTGGTTGGCCACGGCTGGGTCTGTCTCCGCCTGACCCGCGGTGGTGAAAGGATAACGCAGCGTCCAGTTGAACGGCTCAGTCGAGCTCAAGCCCAGGGAGGCGACGCCGGGCACCGCCGCGGCCTTTTCCAGAACCTGGCGGTAATAGGCCAGGCGTGCCGCCGCATCCGGGTAACGCGATTCGGAAAGCGAGACCCCGAGCGTCAGCACGCGCTCTGTGCGCAGGCCCGGCTCGACGCGCAACACGCTGAGAAAACTGCGCAGCACCAAGCCGCCGCCAGCGAGCAGCACGACGGCCAGCGCGACCTCGGCCACGACGAGAAAGCCGCGCGCGCGGACGCCGCCGGGCGCTTCCGACGCGGCCCGTCCGCCGCCGAGAACCGCCACGGATTCCTGCCGGCCGGCAAACCACGCTGGCAGCAGTCCGAACGCGATGCCGGTGAGCAGCGACGCTGCCGCGGTGAACCCGAGCACCGGTGCCTGGAAGCCGATTTCGTCCTGCCGCGCCGAGTAACCATCGGGCAGCAGCGCGCGAATCGCGTCGAGCCCCCACGCGGCGAGGAGCGCGCCGAGACTGCCTCCGAGCAGGGCAAGGAACACGCTTTCGGTGAGCAGTTGCCGCGCGATCCGCCAGCGGCCGGCGCCGAGCGCGAGGCGGATGCCCAGCTCGCGCCGGCGCGCGCCGGCGCGCCACCGCAGGAGCATTGGGAGATTGGCGACGTTGACGCAGGTGATGAGCAGCACGCACCCGACCGCCCCGAGCAGGAGCAACACGGCGCGGCGATAATCGCTGACGACTTCCTCGGCCAGCGGCCGCGCGTCGAGCACCCAGCCGGCGTTCTCCTTCGGGTAAGCACGGGCGAAGTTTTCGGACGCCACGCGCAGGGCGGCTCGCGCAGTATCGAGACTTCCGGCCGCGCCAGGCGCGAGCCGCGCGAAGACGGTGAGATTGCGGCTTGTGCGGCTCTGCATCTCCGGGTCGTCGTCAGCTAGCGGAATCCAGGCTTCCGCGACGTTTTGCGGTTCCTTGAACTCCGGCGGCATCACGCCGACCACCGTGCGGGCTACCCCGCCAAGGGCAACCGAGCGACCGATGACAGTCGGGTCGCCGCCGAACTGCGATTGCCAGAGCTTGTGACCCAACACAACGACCGCCGGCGCCGACGCGCGGCTCTCTTCGGCGCCGAACCCACGGCCGAGTTTCGGAGTCGCGCCAAGGACCGCGAAGTAATCCGACGTCACCGTGGCGACGGTCAACTGTGTCGGCGCTGGCACGCCGGTGAGATTGGCATAACGGTAAGTCGATGCCGCGAAGCGCTCGAAGCCGGGCGGGGCGGCGGCGCGCAGATCCGTCAGCGTGGCGGGCGCGACACCGGTGCGCGCAGGACCCTGCGCTGAGTTCGTCGAGCGCACGAGCACGAGACGCTCCGGATGCGCGTAGGGCAGCGGCTTGAGCAGGAGCGCATAGACAACGCTGAAGATCGCCGTGTTCGCGCCGATGCCGAGCGCGAGCGTGAGCACGGCGACGGCGGTGAAGCCGGGATGTTTCAGCAGGGTGCGCCAGGCGAAGCGCAGATCTCCGAGAAGCGTATGCATCGGGAGCTTTCCGTTTCCGCGTTCATTCCTGCCGCAGCGCCACCATCGGATCGACCCGCGCCGCGCGCCGCGCCGGCACCCAGCAGGCGGCGAGCGCGACGAGCGCCAGCAGCACCGGCACCGTCAAAAACACCGGCGGATCGCCCGGGCTGATACCGTAAAGGCTGCCGGCCAGCAGCGGCGCCAGCCCGCCTGATGCCAGCAGACCAAGCGCCAACCCAACGGCGGCCAACTTCGCGCCGCGCGCGAGCACGAGTCGGGTCACGTCGCTGCGCAACGCGCCGAGCGCCATGCGCACGCCGATTTCCTGCGTGCGCTGGTTCACCGAATACGCCATGACGCCGTAAATGCCGACCGCCGCGAGCAGCAGCGCGACACCGGCGAACGCCGCAAAGAGGTAGCCGAAAAAGCGCTGCGTGAACGCCTCGTCGGACATGACCTTGATCAGGGTCTTACCGTAATAAATCGGGATGTCCGCTTTCGTCGCGAGCACCGCGGCCTGCACCGCTTTCAAATACCCGAGCGGGTCGCCTTTCACCCGCAGCACGCCCCAGAGAAAATTTTCATCTTCCTGCGTTTGCGACACCCAGATCGAACGCTCGGGCAGCTTGACCTGAATCTGCTGCCGCACGTTGCCGACCACGCCGACGATCGTGCCATACTGCTCTTCCTTGCCGGGCAGTTCGTGAAGATTGAGAAGCACTCGCTTTCCGAGCGGGTCTTCGCCGGGAAAGATTTGTTCGGCGAAACGCTGGTCGATCAGCACGACGCGCGGCGTCTCGCGCGTGTCGGTGTCATCAAAGAGTCGCCCGCGCAGGAGCGGAATTTTCAGCGCCTGGAACGTGCCCGGTGACGCGCTGAAGCGCATGCCGCCCGGCGCGTCGGCGAGGTTTTTCGGCAGCGGCCGGCCTTCGACTTGGAACGCGCTGTAACTATAGTCGCCGGTGGACGGCAGCGCGGAAATCAACCCGGCGGACTCCACGCCGGGGATCGCGCGCAGATGCGGCAGCAGGTCGTGGAAAAAACGCGCCTGCTCGTCTTTTTTGAATTGCGTCGGCGGCAGGCCGACGCGGAAGGTCAGCACGTTGTTCGCATCGACGCCGGCATAGCTGTGCTGAAGATTCAGAAATGAGCGCGTCATCAAACCCGCGCCGACGAGGAGCACCAGCGCGAGGGCGAGCTGCGCGACGACGAGCGCGTTGCGCGTGCGATTCGCCGCGGGCGCGTTGCTGCCACCGGCGCGGCCGCCTTCTTTCAGCGCGCGGTTCAAGTCTGGACGCGACACCTGCCACGCCGGGAATAACCCAAAAATGAGGCTGGACACGCACGCCGCGCCGAACGCGAAAAGCAACACGCGCCAGTCGAGCTCGAATTTCAACCAGAACGGCAGCTCGACCGGGATTCCGGCCAGGATGAGATCGACACCCCAGAGGCTGAAGAGCACGCCGAGCGCGCCACCGCCCAGGCCGAGGAGCGCGCTCTCCGCCAGCACGGCGCTGATGATCCGCCGGCGGGTCGCCCCGAGCGCGGCGCGAATCGCGGTTTCACGCGAGCGCGAGGCCGCTTTGGCGAGCAGGAGATTCGCGACGTTGGCGCACGCGATGAGCAGGACAAAAATCACTGCCCCCAGCATGAGTTGGAGGAGCTGGCCGATGTCGGCGGTCATCTCCTCGCGCATCGGCAGCACGCGGATGCCCATGCCGCTGTTGATCGCCGGAAATCGCTCGGCCAGGCGCGCAGCGAGGAGGCTCATTTCCACCTGCGCCTGTTCGTGCGTCACGCCGGGCCGCAACCGCGCCCAGACCGGGAACGAAAAGTCCGAGCGTTTCACCTCGTCGCGCTCGTAGCGAAACGGCATCCAAACGTCCGCGCGTTGAGGAAAGCGAAACCCTTTGGGCATCACGCCGACCACGGTTACCGGCGCGCCGTTGAGCACCACGCTCTGACCCACCACCGACTCGCGCCCGCCGAACCGCCGCTGCCACACGTCGTAGGCCAGGAGGGCCACGGGCGCGGCACCGTCGTTTTCTTCGTCCGCGCGAAATAGCCGCCCGACGGCAGGCTTCACTCCAAGGGTGGCGAATCCGTTGGCGGAAATCCACGCGCCGAGGTAGCGCTCGGGCTTCTCGCCGCCGGCGAAGATGAAGGTGCGCTGTTCGAGCATGAAGGCGCCTTCGAGCGTTTTCGTCGCCTCGCGCAGATCGAGAAAGTTCGGCTGCGAAAAGCCCCCGCCCTGCTCAAATTTCTTTTCGATAAAAACCTTCAGCGACACCAGCCGGCCTTCGTCCTCCAGTCCGGGAATGGGTTTCAGGAGAATGGCGTTGAAGAACGTGAACATCGTCGTCGCCGTGGCGATGCCGAGCGCGACGGCGAGCACCGCGACGATGGTGAAACCGGGATTCTTGCCGAGCGTGCGCACGGCGTAACGCAGATCTTGGAGGAACGTGTTCATGAGAGGGTCAGGTGCTGCGCAGAGCAACGAGCGGATCGACGCGCATCGCGCGCCGCGCCGGGAGATAACAGGCGAGCAACGCGCACGCGCCGAGCAATAGGCTGATGCCGCCAAGCACCAGCGGCTCGCTGCCGCCGATGCCATAGACCTGGCTGGCGATCCAGCGGCCCAGCGCGAGCGCGCCGATCAGGCCGGCGATGAGGCCGAAAACGACGGGCCGCAGGCCTTGCCCAATGACGAGCCGCAGGATGTCGCCGCGCTGCGCGCCGAGCGCCATGCGGATGCCGATCTCGCCAGTGCGCTGGCTGATCGCATTGGCGACGACGGCGTAGATGCCGACAGCCGACAACACGAGCGCGAGGCCGGAGAAAAACCCGAGCAGGAGCGCGGTGAAACGCCGCGCGCCGAAGCTGTCGGCGAGCACTTTTTCCATGGTGCGCGGGTCGGCCAGCGGCTGATTCGCGTCGAGGGTCCGCAAGGCTTCCGCTACGGCTGGGCCGAGAGTGGCGGCCCGCAGGGAACTGTCGCCGCGGACCAGCACCTCGAAGTCGGGGACGCCCGCCTGGAGCAGCGGCATGTAAATCTGGTTCGGTACCGGCTGCCCCAACCCCTTGATGGGCACGTTGCCGACGACGCCGACGATCTCCCGTTCGACTTCCGCGATCCCGGTGCGCAGCCGCTGGCCCACAGGATCTTCGCCGTTGGGGAAAAGCCGGTGGACGAATGCCTCGTTGATGACGATGACGTCCTTGCTGCCGACGCGGTCATGCGCGTTGAAGACGCGTCCGCGCCGCAGCGGGATCTCCAGCGTGGCGAAGTATTCCGGGCTGGCGACGGCATAGTCAACCAGGGGTCTCTCGGCCACGGGCGGCGCCGCCTGGCCGACGACGGCATACGAGGTGTAAGAGGCGTCGTCGTTAAAGGTTGGCAGGTTCCGCACGAGCGCGGCGCTGCGCACGCCGGGCAACGCGCGCAGCCGTTCGGTGAGTCGTTCGCAGAACACCGCGCGCTGCTCCTTTTCCGGATAACTGGCGGTGGAGAGATTGACCGTGCCGACAAAAACACCGTGCGGATTCAGCCCGGGGCTGACGCCTTGCAAGCGGGAAAAGCTGGCGATGAGCAAGCCCGCCGACACCAGCAGCACGAAGGCGAGCGCCACTTCGGTGGCGACCAGCCAGCCGCGCCGAGCCCTGCCCAAGCGCGTATCGCCAACCGCGCCGCGTGAGCTGTCGCCAAGGACAGTCTGCGGGTCGGTGCGTGTCGCCTGCCAGGCCGGCAGCAGGCCGAAACCGAGGCCGGTGAACGTGGCGACGAAGAGCGTGAAAAGGAGCACTGCCGGGCTGATGGCGACCGGCAATCCTTCCGGCACAAACTGCGCGGTGCGCGCCGGTCCGAGCAACGCGTCGAGCGTCCAAAACGCGAGGAGCACACCGAGGCCCGCGCCGAGCAAGGCGAGCAGCACGCTCTCGGTAAGGAGCTGCCGCATCAAGCGACCGCTCCCGGCGCCGAGCGCCACGCGAATGCTCAACTCGCCCCGCCGCGCCGCGCCGCGTGCGAGCAGAAGATTGGCGACGTTAACGCACGCGATGAGCAGCACCACGCCAGTCGCGCCGAGCAGCGCCTGGAGCGCCGGCCGCGTGTCACCCTGCAGCCGTTCCTTCCAGGACTGCACGGAAAGCGTGAAGCGGGCGTCGGCGAATTTGGAAAATTCCCGTCCGTAACGGGCGCTGAGCGTGGCCAGCGAATTCGTCGCGGCGGTCGGCGTGACGCCGGGGCGCAGGCGGCCGAGGATTTGCAAATAGCCAGCGCCGTTTTCGACTTGTTGTTGGGTCAGGAACGACGGCTCCCCTGGCCGGGTGACCACGACACTCAGCCGGGCGAACGGATGCTCGCCGAGCGACTTCGGCAACACGCCAATAATCGTGTGGGCGACGCCGCCCACCATCAGGGTAGTGCCGAGCACGGCGGGGTCAGCGGCGAAGCGGCGCTGCCAAAAACCGTGGCCGATCAGCGCGACGCGCGCGGCGCCGGGCTGGTCTTCGTCGGGTCGGAAGTTACGACCCATGATTGGGGCAATCCCAAGCGTCGGCAGGTAGCTCGCCGTTACCCGCATGCCGACGACCTGTTCCGGCTCTCCGCGGCCGGTGATGTTAAACTGCTCGAAGGCTGCGGCGGCGACGGATTCCAGCGCGCTGCTCGAACTGTTCGCCGTGCTTTCCGCCAGCAAACGATACCGCGGCCAGGAGAGATTGACCTGGCCGTTCCGTGGGCCGCCGGCCACCTCGCCGGCGCCGCCGATGGAGACTAGCCGGTCGCTGTTCGGAAACGGCAGCGACCGGATGAGCATGGCGTGAACGACGCTGAAGATCGCCGTGTTCACGCCGATGCCGAGCGCGAGCGTGAGCACTGCGACGAATGTAAACGCGGGATGTTTCAGCAACGTCCGCACGGCGAAACGCAGGTCTTGGATGAGCGTGGTCATGGTTCAGGTAAGGGCGTTTCTCCGAAACGCTCCGAGCGTTTCATGCTGCCAGCGCGCAGAACGTTTCCCATGGCGAACGTCCGATTCAGGGACGCCTCGGAGATGCGCCCCTTTCTGGGATCAGCGCTTCGAGATCGCGATGCTGCCGTTCACCGTCTTCAACTCGACCGGCGTTGCGCCCGAGCCGATCGTGCCGCGGAGTTCGCGACCCACAAACGAGTCCTTTTTCGCTTCCAAGCCGAAGCTGTTCTCGATGCTGCCGTTCACCGTGCTGGCGCGCACGGTCGCGCTCGTGTCATCGGGCAGCGTGAGCTTCAGGCTGCCGTTTACCGTGTTCAGTTTGACCGGCTCGCCGGGCGTCAAGGCGCGCACCGACGCGGTGAGCGCGCCGTTCACGTCCGTGAGTTGCACGCCGCCGGCGAGGTCGTGCGCGGTGAGGCGGCCATTCGTGCAGGCCGCGTGAACGCCGCCGAGCACGCCTTCGATGTCCAGGCTGCCGTTGGTCAGCGCGATCTTGTCGAGCCGGGCATTGCGCGGCACGGTGAGCGTGTAATCGACGCTGGCGTGGTTGTTCTTCCGCCACTCGCTGTTGCCGACGTTGTAATCCGTAGTGATCCGCACGGCGTCGGCTGTTGCTTCGACTTTGATCGCGACTGCCTTCAAGTCCTCCGGATCACGCCCGCGTTTTACCACGGAAACGCGCACTTCGTTGATGCCGTCGGCGCCGATGATCTGCGCTTTGCCATTGAGATTTTCGAGGCTGATCCTGCCGCCGGCCGAGAGCGGATAGGTTTGTTGAAATTCTTCCGTTACATCCGCTCGCGCGGAAGTCGCGAGGCCCGTGCAAGCGAGCGCAATGGCGAATAACGAAGTGAAGTGGCGGTGGAGTTTCGAGTGCATGGTTCGGTGGTTCTATTTTGGGTTCACTGCGACGAAAATTTTCGAGTCTGAGTCGCGGCTGCGCTCATTCCTCGCGGAGGGCGATGATCGGATCGACGCGGGTCGCCCGACGCGCCGGTAGCCAGCAAGCCAGGAGCGCGGCGGCTCCCAAAACGAGCGTGACAGCACCGAGCGTGAGCGGATCGCGCGAACCGACGCCAAAGAGAAAACTCGCGAGCAATTGGCCGAACGCGACCGCCGCGACCAAGCCGACCACCAACCCGGTGACGACAAGGCTCATCCCCTGCCGCACGATGAGGGCAAAGACCGCGCTGCGTTGCGCGCCAAGCGCGAGACGAATGCCGATCTCCCGGGTCCGGCGCGCCACGGCATAAGCCATCGTGCCATACAAGCCGACCGCGGCGAGCCCGAGCGCGAGCGCGGAGAAGAGGCCCACGAGAATCGCCGACAACTTCTGCGTCGCGAGACTTTCCGCGATGCGGCTATCCATGCTGCGCACGTCGAAGACCGGCTGGTTGGGATCGATCGCGAGCACGGCGTTGCGCACGGCTCGCGCCAGCGTCAGCGGCTCGCCCGCGGAGCGCACGAGCAAGGTGGTGTCCATCATAGGATCCTGCGCCGACGGCAGATACATCTGCACGAATTTCGGCTCGGCCGTCGTCACCTCGTCGTGGCGCATCGTCGGCACCACGCCGACCACCGTGTAAGTGATTCGTTTTTCGTTTAGCGGGCCGTTGTTGACCAGTTTGCCGACCGGATCCTGCCCAGAGAAGAAGCGCCGCGCGAAGGCCTCGTCGATGATCGCGACCGGCGGTTTGTCGGCCACATCCTGCGCATCATCGAATGCGCGCCCGCGCAGGATCGGCATGCCCATCGTCTTGAAATACCCGCCGGAGACCCGCTGCATTTCGGCCGACGGTTCTTCGCCCGGTTTGGGGTCCGGCTGACCCGCAAGGGCGAAGCTACTTTGCCAGCCGCCACCGCCAAACGGCGGGTTGTTGGACAACGCCACGTCGCGCACGCCGGGCAGACCGGCAACCGTTTCGAGCAGGCGGCGGTAGAACGCATTCTGTTCCTCCGGCTTGTCGCGGTATTTGTTTCCTGGAAGGGAAATCTGGACGGTGAGCAGTTTCCCCGGCTCGAAGCCGAGGCGGACATTTTGCAGGGCCTGAAAACTTTTCAGCAACAACCCGGCGCCAATGAGCAGCACGCACGCGATCGCCACCTGGCTGATGACCAGCATGCCCTGGCTTCCCTGCCGACCAGCGCCTGAGGTTCCTGTGCGGCCGGCTTCTTTCAGCGTCGAGTTCAAATCGGTGCGTGAAATTTTCCACGCCGGAAACAGGCCGAAGAGAAAACCGGTGCCGATCGAGACAGTCGCCATGAACGCCAGCACCCAACCGTCCACGCGCACCTGCTGGAAGCGCGGCACGTCCTGCGGGCTCAGCGCGCGGATCGCATCCACTCCCCACAGCGCCAGGAGCAGACCCAAGCCGCCGCCGAGCAGCGCGAGCAACACGGATTCCGTAAGCAGTTGACCGATGATGCGCGCCCGGCTGGCTCCGAGCGCCGCGCGCACGGCGATCTCTTTGCTCCGGCTCGCGGCGCGCGCGAGCAACAGATTCGCCAGATTCGCGCAGGCGATGAGCAGCACGAAGCCGACCGCGCCCAGCAACAACCAAAGCGTTGCGCGATACTCGCCGACCGCGACCTCGAGCAACGGCTTGATCGTCACCCCGTTCGTCGCGTTCGAATCGGGATACTGCGCTTCCAGGTTCTTGCAGATCACCTCGAAATCGGCCTTCGCCTGCGCCGTCGACGCGCCCTTTTTCAACCGTGCCATCGCGAAAATGCCGGGGTGATTGCTGCGCAACTTCATGGATTCCCGTTCTGCGAAAAGCCCGATGGGAATGTAGAGGTCGATGTTGCGCGGATTGACGAGCGAGGCCGGCATCACGCCGATGATCTCGTAGGAAATCCCGTTCAGGGTCATCGAGCGCCCGAGGACGCCGGGGTCCGCCGCAAAGCGGCCGCGCCAGATGCCTTCGCTGAGCACGACCACGTTGGCGCCGCCCGGCTTGTCTTCGCTTTCAGAAAACGTCCGGCCGAGTTTGGGCGCGACGCTCATCACCTTGAAATAACTCGCGGACATCATCCCGCCACGCAGCCGCTCGGGCTCGCCGTCGCCGGTGAGGTTGAGGTCGGCGCGGCGGTAGCAGGAGAATTCCTCGAAGGCGTGCTGCGACGCGCGCCAATCGAGATAGTTCGGATAAGCGACCGACATCTCGCCAAACTCTTTCCGGGTCTCCGTCAGGACGCAGAGCTTGTCGGAATCCGGGTAAGGCAGCGGCCGCAGCAAGACCGCGTGAACAACGCTGAAGATCGCCGTGTTCGCCCCGATGCCGAGCCCGAGCACGAGCACGGCGATGAGCGTGACGCCGGGATTTTTCGCCAGCATCCGCACGGCGAAGCGGAGGTTTTGCCAGAGGGTTTCCATGGCGGTGCGAGATGTTCCTCTCCGTGCCGGCGACCGCTGCGGGCGGCCGTGGGTTATTTGTTGATGTCCTGATTGCTCTCCAATTTGGTGATGAGCGCCTGGACGGCTTGTTTCTGCGCGTCGGGCGCTTTGGTCAGCAGGGCCAGCGCGGCTTTGACTTCCTTGGCCGCGCCGGGGTAATCGCCCGCCGCGGATTGCAGCCGCGCTTGTGCGAGGTGCCCGGCCCAGTGCTCCGCGAATTTATTCGTCATCACGTTGCGGAAAAGCTCCATTGCCTCGGCCTGCTGGCCTTTGCCCTGCATCTGGCGCGCGGCGAAATACACCTGCACCGCGTTGCCGACTTCCAGCGCACGATCACGCACCGGCTTTGCTTCCGCGGCGCGATTGAGCGCGACGAGCAGGTTCGCTTTCGTGTCGAGATTTTCGAAGCGTTCCTCCATCCCGACCGAGTGCTCGGCCCACTTCAGCGCCTCCTCCAGATTGAGCTTGTGTTCGAGGCAATAGTTCGCCGCTTCGTTCCACGGTGACCACGACCACTGCGCGATGCCACGCAATTGCTCGCGCAGATTCGGCAGCACGGTTTCCTCGTCCTTGATGGCCACGCGGAACGGCACGGCGATTTTTTCCCAACGCAGCTTCACCAATACCGAGTCGGGTTTGACCTCGTCAAACTCGAAGGAGAGCGCCTCGGTCGCTGGCTCGTTCGGGTGCGGCTTCACGGTCACGCGCAGGGCATCTTCTTTTTGATCGTAGTTGTAGCTGCCCCAGGAGCCGGAGTTTTTGGAAAAGATGATCGTCCAGGAATCCGCCGTCGGAATGGTGTGCAGGCCGTAGATTCCCTTGGCGAGTTTCTGACCCTCGATGGTAACAGGATCGCTGAACTCGATCGTCGTGTTCTCGTTTGCGCCAGCGCGCCAGACCTGACCGTAAGGCACGAGCGTGCCCCAGACTTTGCGCCCGCCGACGAGCGGCCGGTGATAGCGAATCGTGATGTCCGTCAAGCCAAGCCGCTGGCTGACCGTGGCTTGCGGGCTGGGCTCCGGGAGGTGAAACAATGCTTGGGCTTGCGCTGCTGGCGCGGCATTGAGCGTCGTACAGACGGCGCCCACGGCAGCGACTAAGGTAGTGAGGAGGGCGGTTTTTTTCATGGGTGGATCGATAGGAAGATTTCTACTCATCGCGCAACGCTACGATGGGATCGACGCGCGTCGCACGACGCGCCGGCAAGCAACAGGCGAGCAGCGCCACGAACGCCAGCCCGCCCATCGCGGTCGCCAGCGCCGCGGCGTCGAGCGCGCCAACGCCGAAGAGCAAAGTTTGCAACGCACGTCCTGCCCCGAGCGCACCCAATAGTCCCAGCCCGAGTCCAACTCCGACGAGCAGCATCCCCTGCCGCAGGACGAGTGCGAAAACGTGACTCCGTGCCGCGCCGAGTGCGAGGCGAATGCCCAGTTCGCGCGTGCGCTGCGTAACGCTGAGGGCCATCACACCATAAAGCCCGACACTCGCGAGGGTGAGCGCGAGCGCACCGAAAATGCCGAGCAATGTCATTGTCAGCCGCCGCGGCGCCAGGCTGGCGGAAATGTTGCGCTCCATCGTGCTCACGTCCGCGATCGGGATGTCGGGATCGAGCGTGTTCACTTCGCGCCGCACGCTCGCGGTGAGCGCCAGCGGGTCGCCCGCAGCCACGCGCACGAGCACGACCTGGTCGGACGCCGCGGTCTGCGAGAGGGCGAAGTGCATCTGCGTCATCTTCTCCATCACCGGGTCGCCGACCGCGTCGTTGCGTGTGTGCGCCACGACGCCGATGACGGTGAGCGGCGGCGCTTCTTTATCGAGCGTCTGGTTGTCGTCGATGTGCTGGCCGATCGGGTCCACATCCGGGAAGAAGCGCTTCACGAAGGAGTCGTCGATGATGACCGAGCGTGGTTGACTGAGCACATCCTCGGGACCAAACGCGCGCCCGCGCAGAATCGGCATGCCGAGCACCTTGAAATAATCCGGCGAAACGTAATTGATCTCCGCCGACGGCCCCTGGCCCGGCTGATAGGGCGGCGTGCCGGTGACGTGGAAATAGCTGTCCCACTCGTTATCGTCGAATGGGACGTTCACGCCCGTCGCGGCTGCGACGACTCCGGGCAAGTTGTGCAGACGTTCGAGCAGCGTTGTGTAAAACTGCGCGCGCTTTTCTTTCGATTCGTAGCGGCTTTCCGGCAGCGAAATCGAAAAGGTCAAAATGTTGTCTGACCGAAAGTTGAGCGGTGCGTTTTGCGCCAGCCAAAAGCTTTTCAATGTCAACCCCGCACCAGCCAGCAGCACGACGGCGAGCGCGACCTGCGCGATCACGAGCGTCGCCCGCGCGCGTCCTTGCGCGACACCGCCAGTGCCAGCGCGTCCGCCACCTTCGCGCAAAGCCGCCGCGAGAGTTTCCGCGTTCGAGATTCGCCACGCTGGCCAGACGCCGACGAGCATGCCGGCGCCGAGCGCGAGCAGCGCAGTGTAGCCAAGCGCGTTCCAATCCAGTCGGGTCTCGCGGAAGCGCGACACGTTGGCGGGGCTGAGCGCCACGATGGCGTCAAGCGCCCACAACGTGCAGAGCACCGCCGCGGCGCCGCCGAGCAATCCGAGCAGCGTGCCTTCGGTCAACATCTGCCGCGCCAGCCGCCAGCGGCTCGCGCCGAGCGCGGCACGCACGGCGAGCTCTTTAGTCCGTGACATCGCGCGGGTGAGCTGCAAATTCGCGACGTTGGCGCAAGCGATGAGGAGCACGCAGGCCACCGCGCCGAGCAGCAGAAACAAACTCTGGCGATAGTTGCCGACACTGTAGTCGAGCAACGTCTCCACCTTGACGCGCCGACCCGTATTTGACTTGGGGTATTTCGCCTCCAACCCGCGCGCGATGGTGTCGAGATTTTCCTCGGCCAGCGCGAGCGAAACCCCTGGCTTCAGCCGGCCGAGCGCGGTAAAGCCGGGGTGATTGTCGCGTTCGAGCACGCTGGGTTGGGCGCGCACGTCGGCGAGCGGCACGAGGATCTCGGCGGCGCGCGGGAAGCGCACCGTGGCCGGCATGATGCCGACGATCTCGCGCGCCACGCCATCGACGGTCAGCCGCCGGCCAACTGCGGCTGGATTGGCGCTGAAGCGCCGCCGCCAAAGCGCATCACTGATGAGCACCGCAGGCGGCCCGTGCGGCGTGTCTTCCTCCACGGTGAAATTGCGGCCGAGCGTGGGCCGCAATCCCAGCACGTCGAGAAAATTCGCCGATACCTCTCCGCCACCGACCCGCTCGGGGGGCGTATCGGTGCCTGGCGCGGAAAGCGCAAACGAGTTGCGGCGCAGCAGCGCGAGATCGGTGAAGCCACGCTGCCCTTCGCGCCAGTCGAGATAATTCGGCAGCGAGACTGAACCGCGGGGAAACGTCGGCGTGCGCTCGCGCAACGCGATGAGCCGATCTGGCTCCGGGTAAGGCAACGGCCGCAGGAGCACGGCGTCCACCACGCTGAAAACCGCCGTGTTCGCTCCGATGCCGAGCGCCAGAGTGAGCACCGCCAGGATCGTGAACAACGGCTGCCGCGCCAGCGACCGCAGCCCGTAGCGGAGTTCTTGCCAGAGGTTTTGCATGGCGCACGAAAATCGGCGGCGGCCGATAATGATGATGGTTGAGCTTTATGCGGACAATGCCGCGGCGGCCTCTTCAGCCGCAGGTTGCTGATCGTCCACGACACGGCCGTCGAAGAGGTGAATCGTGCGGTCGGCGCAACGGGCGAAGCGGCCGTCGTGCGTGACCATGCAGATCGTGGACCCGGCTTTGTGCAGGTCACTCAGGAGCTCCATTACGGCCTCGCCGTTGCGGGAATCGAGGTTGCCGGTCGGCTCGTCGGCGAGCAGGATGCTCGGGTTGCCGGCGAGCGCGCGAGCCACGGCGACGCGCTGCTGCTGGCCGCCGCTGAGCTGATTCGGCAGGTGCCGGCTGCGGTGGCCCATGCCGACCCGCTCGAGGGCTTCCGTCGCGCGTTTTTTGCGATCCGCGGAAGCCATGTCGCTGCGATAAGTCAGCGGCAGTTCGACGTTCTCGAATACCGTGAGGTCGCCGATGAGGTTAAAGCTTTGGAAGATGAACCCGATCTCGCGATTGCGGATGCGCGCGCGATCCGCAAACGACAGGTTTTCGACCTGCTGGCCGTTCAGCAGATACCCGCCTTCGCTCGGCGAATCGAGCAACCCGAGAATCGACAGCAACGTCGATTTGCCGCAACCGGACGGGCCGGCGATGGCGACGTATTCGCCAGGTTGGATTTCAAGAAAGATGCCGGCGAGCGCGTGGGTCTCGACCTCGTCGGTGAGGAAGACTTTTTTCACGCCGTCGAGATGAATGAGAGGTTTGTCGGTGGTCATGGAGTCGTTGGAGTAGCGAGAAGATTTTTTAGCCTCACGCAAAGGCCGCAAAGGCCGCAGAGGTTTTTTAAAATGTGTTTTCTTCTCTTCTTCTTTTCCTTCGCGGCCTTCGCGGCCTTTGCGTGAGGCATCATTCAGTTCAGCCGGATGCGCTCGTGCGCGTCGTAGGCTGTGGTGTCGGAAAGGATCACGCGGTCGCCGACCTGCAGGCCGTCTTTGATCTCAATGGCGTTGACCGACCCGCGCCCGAGCCGGACTTTCGCGCGCACGCCTTCCGTGTCGCCGTTGACGACTTTGAAAAGCCCAACGGTGGATTCTTCCTGCCCGAAGGCGGGTCGGCCGACATAGAGCACGTCGTCGAGCCGCTCGAGCTCAATGGTGCCTTCCACGCTGAGATCCGGCCGCGCGCCCTTCGGCAGCGCGACGCCGTCGAAGGTGACATCGACGAGCACGGTGCCCTGCTGCACCGCGGGATCGACGCGCGCCACGCGGCCATCCACGATCCCGTTGCGGGTATCCACTTTCGCTGGCAGTCCAGCGACGATGTCCTTCGCCTGGGTCTCCGCGATCTTGATTTGCGCCTTCAGCTTTGCCGGATTGGCAACCCGCGCGAGGTTCGTGCCGGCCGTCACGCGCTGGCCGACTTCGACCGGCACCTGCTGGAGCACGCCGGTCATGCCCGCACGCACCTGCAAGGCGTCGAGCTGGCTGTGACGCAGTGCGGCCTGTGCCTTCGCCTGATTCAATTCGCTCTCGGCGACGGCGAGCTGCGGCTCGATCGCCTGGCGGGTAAACTCGACGCGCTTTTGTTCGATCTCGCAGGTGATGGTCAATTCCTTCGCGGTGATCTGGGATTTCGTCAGCTCGAGCGCGGAGATGAGTCCGTTCTTCGCGAGCTGATCGTTCACCGCGGTTTGCGCCTTGGCCGTGTCGCGGTCGCTGCGGGCTTTGGCGAGCGCAGCCTCGCGCTCGAGCGCCTGACCTTCGAGCTGCGCTTTGAGATTGAAAAGTTTCGCCTGTGCGGTGGTCACGGCGCTGTCGGCGTCAATGGCGCTCTGCTCCAACTCCGGGTTATTCAAAACGAGCAGCACCGAGTCGGGTTCGACCGCGGTGCCCGGCCAGATGACGATGCGGTCCACGCGGCCTTCCGTGCGCGCCGCGATCCAGCGAATTTCCTCCGGCACCAGCGTGCCGAGTCCGCGCACCTGGCGGAGCATCGGCCCGCGTTTCACCGTGTCGATCCAAACGCTGCTCCGCTCGACTCCCGGCGCCGCGGGCTGGAGCCGCGAAAGGCCGAACGTGATGCCGCCGGCCGCGAGCAGCCCGAGGGTCGCGAACAGAATGCGCCGGTTGCGTTTCTTCTTCGCTTGCCCAGTTCTGGGAACGTCCATACTCGTCGGATTTGACATCGACGACAGCGGCCGGGGTTGGGCGTTGCCGTTGGTGGTCAAAGGAGGAATATGGAGTGTTTGCGGGCGGCGCATAAAGAGCAAAGACGCTGACTCACAACGGGCGCGCCTGGGTGGCACGAGCCGGCTGCGAAGTCGCGAGCGCCGGCGTTTCTGTTGCCGCCGGCTGCTGCGCTTTTTTCTGCACCGCGCGCGCGACGACCTGTTCCAACGCCTCGTTGCGATTCAGCGCGAACGAAGCCGCGCCGCTTTGCAGCACCGAGACCGCGACGCACCCGCCGAAGAGCACCGCGGCGACGATTTCCGCGAACTGGCCGCGACGGCTTTCTTCGCGCGCCTGGGCGAAGGTGTAAGCGGTCGAAAGACGATCCCATTGCCGGGTCGGCACGGAGTCGATGGCGGGCGTGGAGGCGGACAGAGTGGCTGCGGTGTTTTTCATAACGGCTGCGATCCGGCGGGTTGGATGCTCGGACGGCAGACCCCTTATGCACGCACTGTGCCAGCGAAAAAAATTCTTCTTAACTCGCTCTAGTTAATCGTGTTATGGAAACCGGTTTTTCCTGACAACGAAACTATTCGTTCCGCCCGTGGGACGTTGCCGTCCCGATTCCGGGACGCACTTGACACCATTACTCAGCTCAACGGCAACCGCAAAATCGCGCGACAACCGCGCTGCCCATCGGGCCGGTTTTCGAGCGACAACGTGCCGCCGTGCGCCTCGGCAATCTGCCGACACAGCGCGAGGCCAATGCCGCTGCCCTGCGGCTTGGTGGTGAAAAACGGCACGAACAAATTCGCCGTCCCCGCCAGACCCCGACCGGTGTCATCGACGTGAATTTCGACGTGCGTGGCGTCTTCCTTGCCCCAACCGACTTCGACCGTGCCGCCGGTTTCCAGCGCGGCGTCGGCGGCGTTGCGGATCAAATTGATGAGCGCCTGCTCGATTTGATCGGGATCGAGTTCCACCTGCAACAGCGGCGCGCTCTGACAGGCCACCCTGAGGCGGGTCTCCAAGGCGGCGGCATGACACACGAGCGTGCCGATTTCCGTGCATCGCCGGCTCGGCGCGGGCAACCGCGCGAGCTTCGCATATGCGCCCATGAAGCGCCCAAGCGCCTCGGCGCGCGTGGCGATGACCTCCAGTCCCCCTTCGAGGTCTTCCTGCCAGTCGGCGGCGCGGTCTGCGGGCGGGCGGTGCACAAGCGTGGCCAGGCTGCCGGCGATGGATTGGATCGGCGCGAGCGAGTTATTGATCTCGTGCCCCAGCACGCGCACGAGCCGCTGCCAGGCGACGCGTTCTTCCTCGCGCAACGGCTGGCTCAAATCGGCGAGCACAAGAAGTTGGTGCGGTCGGCCGGCCTCGCGGAAACGGGTGCGCCTTAGACCCCAGCGCGGGTCGCCAGCGCGACCAGGGAAATCGCGCGTGAGCGTTCTATTCGGATCGCCATTCAAGCAATCCTCGAGGCCGAGTTCCGCGGCCGCGCGCCCAAGCAACGCGGCTTCCGGTTGCGCGAGCAGCGCGCTGCCGGCGCGATTGACAAGCCGCAGGCGACTGGCGTCGTCGAACGTAAAAACGGCCACGTCGATCTCGGCCATCACGGTGCGCAGGAGCGCAACGGCCTCGGAGGCTTCGCGGCGCTGGACGAGGAGCGATTCACCGAGCGCGTTGAGTTCGCTCATGACTTCGCCGAGCGCGTCTTCGCGCCGCGCGCGCCGCGAGCGCAGCGAGTAGTCGCCTTCGCGCAACGCAGCCAACAGATTGGTTAGCGTCTGCATCGGATAAATCAGGCGCACACGCACCGCGGACACGCAACCGAGCCAGACGCCGATCACCCAGACCGAAAGCGTCCATTGCACTTTCGGCGTGAAGTCGCCGCTCCACAGCAGCGCCAAGCAGGTCACCGCGCCCGGCAATCCGGCGAACAGCGTGAGCAACTGAATGGCGCGCTCGTGCGAGAGCTTGCGCTTTGGCGGGGTCCGTGGCGCTGTGCGCTGCGTGTCGTGCATGAAGGCGCTCCTCGGCGCGGCGGCGGCGGCTCAAAGATGGTATTGCTGCAAGCGCCGATAAAATGCGCTGCGGCTCAGTCCAAGCGCTTCCGCGGCGCGACGCGCATTGCCCCCGCAGCGGGCAAGTGTTTTTTGAATGAGCAGCTTCTCGACTTCCTCCAGGCTCATGTCTTCGAGCCGCAGCGTGCCGGTGTCGAAATCGCGCGTCGCCTGCAATCCGAGATCGGCGACGCGCACCCGGTCGCCGGTCGCCATGAGTACCGCGCGCTCGACGACGTGATCAATCTCGCGCACGTTGCCTGGCCACGAATGGGCAAGGAGCGTGCGCTCGGCTTCGGGTTCAAAACCGCCAAGCGATTTGCGGTAGCGTTCGGCGTGGCGAGACAGGAAATGGCGCGCGAGGAGCGGGATGTCTTCACGCCGCTCGCGCAAGGGCGGCAGGCGAATTTCGACCGTGTTCAGGCGGAACAACAAGTCGCGCCGGAAGCGGCCGGCTTCGACCTCGGCGAGAAGATCGGCATTGGTCGCGGAGATCAGGCGCACGTCAGCACGGCGCGTTTTTGACGAGCCGACGCGCTCGAACTCCCCGGTCTCCAGCGTGCGCAAAAGCTTCGCTTGTTGCGCGAGCGGCACGTTGCCGATCTCGTCGAGAAACAATGTGCCGCCGTCCGCGAGTTCGAAGCGTCCGGCGCGGTCGGCTTTCGCGTCGGTGAACGCGCCTTTGACGTGGCCGAACAGCTCGCTCTCGAACACACCCTCGCTCAGCCCGCCCATGTTCACCGAGACGAACGGCCGCTCCGCGCGGGCGCTGGCGGCGTGCAGCGCGCGCGCGACGAGTCCCTTGCCGGTGCCGTTTTCGCCGGTGATCAAAACGCCAGCGTCGGACGGTCCGACCCGCGCGATCATTTCCAGCACGGGGCGCATGACCGCAGACTCGGCGAGCAGCCGTGTATGACCCTTGCCTGAGACAGAGGCACCGCCCCCCACGCCCTCGCAATCGCGCCGCAAAAAATGGTTTTCCGCTTCGAGCCGCTGGTTGCGCCGAGTGGCGGCGGCGAGCTCGAGCTGGGTGCGGACAATGGCGAGCACGCGCGCGTTGTCCCACGGTTTCTGGATAAAGTCGCGCGCGCCGCGGCGCATCGCTTCGACGGCGAGATCGATCGTCGCCCAGGCGGTCATCACGACGACCGGCGGCGCGCCTTCGGTGGCTCCGAAGCGCGCGAGCAGATCGAGTCCTTCCTGGCCGCTCGTGGTGTCGCGAGTGTAGTTGAGGTCGATGAGCGCAAGGCCGAAATCCTGTTCAGCTATCGCGGTGAGCGCGGCGTCGGGCGACTGCACGAGCACGGGCGTGTAGCCCTCGCTTTTCAGCAACAGGCGCAACGCTTCGCGCACGGCGGATTGGTCGTCGGCGACAAGAATGCGCGAGGCGGAGGACGAGGAAAAAGTGGCCATGCGGCTCACACGATAGCACAGCGGGAAAATCTGCACTGTAGCGGGGGGGGGTTGGCGCCCCCGGGG
>CAXTRS010000014.1:0-8696 GCA_964246635.1 uncultured Chthoniobacterales bacterium
GAAGGGATTTGGGCGGGACGCCCAAACCGACACCCGGGACGGGTGTGCTCCCCAAGCGCAGACCGACCCACCACCAGCGCTGGCTGCAGGCGGGTCTGGGTCGGGGAGCGCAGGCGTCTCGCCTGTTCTGGCGGGCGTCCCGCCCGGCAGCGTCTTTCTTTGCTTTTCAGCAAACAAACAAGCAGGGCTTTCGGCGAGACGCCGAAACCGACACCCGGGACGGGTGTGCTCCCCGCCGGGTCGCAAAATCTCGTTGCACGACGGGAACGATTGGCGTCTAAAAGCGGTGTCCGCGTCAAACCTCCCGCCTGGCGCGGCAAGCCGAGCACCGAACCCTATTCCCACCCCATGCCTCTCCCTGCAACCCTCGCCGCGCGCAAAGCCGAGTTGCTGGAAATCCTGGTCAAAAAATCGGTGCGCCGCGGGTCATTCACGCTCGCCTCCGGGGCGACCAGCGACCTGTATGTGAATTGCAAACCGACCACGCAAGACCCCGCCGCCGCCCTGCTGGTGGGCGCCTTGGGCTGGCAACTCTTGAAGAAGACCGCGGAGGCCAAGGGCGTGCAGATCCAGGCCGTCGGGGGTCTGACGATGGGCGCGGACCCGATTGCGCTGAGCATCGGCATCGCCGCGCAACTGGCAGAGCCGGGGAACTCGCTGCAAACCTTCACGGTGCGCAAGGAAGCGAAAAAACACGGCTTGCAAAAGCGCATCGAAGGCAATTTTTCCGCCGGCGACACCGTCGTCGTCATTGATGACGTGATCACCACCGGCGGCTCGACCTTGCAGGCGATCGACGCCGTCGAAGCCGAAGGCGGCAAGGTGGCGTTTGTCCTCGCGCTGGTGGATCGGCAGGAACAGCACGGGCGGGAAAACATCGAAGCGCGCGGGCTGGAAGTCGTGCCGTTTTTTACCCGCGCCGAGGTCTTTGCCGAACGCAGCGAGCCGACGCTGGCGTGAGTTGCGGCGGGGCGGGCTCTGTAGGTTCCGACTGGCGCACTCGCCAGCCGCAGAGCGAGGAGTTGGCTTTGCCGGGCGGCTTCCCGGGCAATCGCTGGATGCGGCGGCCGTGCTCCGAAATCTGTCGCGCCGCTTCTGTGCAGGATTGAACAGTCTCAGTTGTGCCCGCCACTGATAGCCAGGCTGCCGACGTTTCAATCCGCGTTGGCGAGCCAGCGTGTAAGATCGGCGGCGATTCCGACTGTGGTGGAGGAGTCGTGGCAGCAGCCGTCCACGCTTCTATTTCACACCGTGGCTGCGGCCGGCCGCCTCCAACACGCTTCCCGGCAAATCCTTGTCCAGCGCCGCGGAAGCCACCAGCGCAACCCCACAGCTTTTGCACCAGAGTGCAGCCCCACCTTCTTCTTCGACGACGCTTTTGCACTCCGGGCAGAGCGGCTCGTAGTTCCACACGCAGGCCACCAGCAACCAGCCGACAGGACCGAGCAAAGCGCCGAACATGGCGCCGCTGCCGGGGCAACTGTTCATCAGACCGATGACGCCGCCGATCAGACCGGAAACCATCATGCTCAGGAGAATTGCATCCATGCAGAGTCATACAAGCATCGGCCGTGCCTCAACCTCGGCCAGGATGAGCAAGCGCCTCGCTGGTGGCGCATGGGCTTTAGCCGGATCGCCACGCTCCCGCACGGCAGCAACGTCCTGTGCGGACGCTGGACAAACGCCAGCGAACGGGAACGTCTTCGCAATGCTCTTTCGAAAGCTGGCGGCTGCCAACAAGAGCCTTGTGCAAGCTGGCGACCCCAACGGGATTCGAACCCGTGTTCACGGCTTGAAAGGCCGTTGTCCTAGGCCACTGGACGATGGGGTCTCGTGCAAGAGAACCGCCAATATGCGGCGGCCGACCCGCTCGGCAAGGGAAAATCCTGTGTGGATGGCGACCTCCGGGCGCCAATGATTGCAGCGAAGCTGCCTGGAATTTCAGTGAGAGGCGCTGCGCGCCTTAATAATGGCGCCCGGAGGTCGCCATCCATCTCGAAGTAGGCCACAATCCGGGCAACCGATGCGCCGCTGGATCGAGAGCTTCGAAGAGTTTGCCATCGACGTCATCCTCGAACGTCGCTACGGCAAGCGCGCCGCCCTGCTGCGCTGGGTGCTCTGGACGCTGAGCTGGCTGTTCCGCGGCATCGTGCAATTCCGGCTCTGGCTTTACCGCAAGCGCGTGCTGCGTGACTCCCCGTTGGGTTGTCTCGTGGTGAGCGTGGGCAACCTGACGGTCGGCGGCACCGGCAAAACGCCGGTGGTCGAAAAGCTGGCGCGCACGCTGCAAAACGGCGGCCGGCGGGTGGCGATCCTGTCGCGCGGTTACAAGAGCCGCAAGCCGCCGATCTTCCGCCGGCTCAAAGCGCGCTGGCGCGGCGAAACCGTCGAGGCCGGCGCGCCGCGCATCGTTTCCGACGGGAAAAAAGTGTTGCTCGGTTCGCGCGAAGCCGGCGACGAGCCGTTCATGCTGGCGAGCAACCTGCCCGGCGTCGTCGTGCTCGTGGACAAGGACCGCGTGAAGGCCGGGCGCTACGCGATCGAGAAGTTCGGCGCAGACACACTCATCCTCGACGACGGCCTGCAGTATCTGCACCTGCGCCACCGGCTCGATCTCGTGCTCGTGGATCGCCAGGCGCCCTTCGGCAACGAGTTCCTCCTGCCGCGCGGCACCTTGCGCGAGCCGCCGCGCAACCTGCGCCGCGCGAGCCACATTTTTCTCACCAAATCGACCGGTGAACCGGGAGCGAACGACGCGCTCATCGCGCGCATCCGCCGGCTGAACCGCACCGCGGAGATCATCGAGTGCGCACACCGCGCGCAGCATCTGCGCGAAGTGTTCACGCGCGAAACGCTGCCGCTGGAAACGCTGCGCGGAAAATACATCGGCGCGCTCAGCGCCATCGCCGCGCCGGAGTCGTTCGAGGAAGGGCTGCGCCAGCTCGGCGCCAACGTCGAGCTTTCGCGGCGCGTCATCGACCACCATCGTTTTCGCGAAGAGGAGCTGCGCAGTTTTTCCGCGCGCTGCCGCCGGCGCGATGTCGCGATGATCGTCACAACCGAAAAAGACGCGGTGCGTTTTCCGCGCAAGCTGTCACCGCCGCTCGAAGTGCCCGTCTATTTTCTACGGGTCGAAATTGAAATCCTCCACGGCCACGAAAACTGGCAGGAGTGCATCACGCGCGTCTGCGCGCCGGAAAGCCTGTGGAATGCGGAACGCGGAATGCGGAATGCGGAATGAAAGCCAGGCGCAGCCACACGCTTCTGCCATTCCGCATTCCGCATTTTCCCGTCACTTCCCCGCCCATTCCGGCAACGTGAACGCGAACTGCGCTCCCGCTCCCTCGGTCGCCTCGGCCCACACGGCGCCTCCGTGGCGTTGAATGATGCGCTGCACGAGCGCGAGGCCGACGCCGTTGCCCTCGAATTCATCGGGCCGGTGCAGGCGCTGGAACGCGCCGAAAAGCTTGCCGACATAGCTCATGTTGAACCCGGCGCCGTTGTCGCGGATGAAATACGTCGTGAAATCCGCGCCGGCCACGGTGCCGCCGATCTCGATGCGCGCCGGCGCCTTGCCGCGGGTGAACTTCAGCGCGTTGCCGAGCAGATTGATCCACACCTGCCGGATGAGCGAGGGATCGCCGGCCGCCGGCGGCAGCGTGCGATCGACGTGCACCTCGATCTGCCGGCCGTTCGTTTGCGCCGCCGGCAGCATCTCGTCGCAGACGCCCTGGACCAGCTCGACCATGTCGATCTTGCGCGGCTCGATGGTCGTGGCGCTCACCCGCGACAGAGCCAGGAGATCGTCGATGAGCTGCGACATGCGCGCGCCGTTGAGCACGATGCGGTCGAGCGCGCGGCGGGCGTCGGCGCTCAACTCGCGGGCGTGATCTTCCAGCAAGACGCCGGTGAACCCGTTGATGGCGCGCAGCGGCGCGCGCAAGTCGTGCGCGACGGAATACGCAAACGCCTGCAGCTCGTTGTTGGCGATCTCCTGCTTCGCGCTGGCGGCGCGCGCTTCGGCTTCGGCGCGCTGCGTGCGCGCGACCTGGTTGACGAGGCTGCCAAAAACTCCGCCCAGGATGCCCAAGCCAGCCAACCCCAGCGCGAGTTGAGTGCGCAGCGACCAGCGGCGGCGGCCTTCCAGCAAGGCGAGGCGGGTGTCGAGCCGCTTGTCCTCCTCGGCGCGCATGGTTTCGACGATGCTGCGCACCCGCTCCATGAGTTCGGGTCCTTTGCCTTGGATCAACGCGGGATCGAGCGCGCCGGCGCCAAGCTCGCGGCGCTGATCGACCCGCATGAGCGCTTGCTCGATGCGCGCATCGACGGCGGCGTCGAGCTCGGTGAGCCGCTGGCGCTGCACCGGGTTGTCGCGAATGAGCCGGCGCAACGCGGCCATACGCCGAGGCAGCGTGGTGATGGCGACATCGAAGGGCCGCAGGTTTTCTTCCTGACCGCTGATCGTGAACGCGCGTTGCGCCGACTCGGCTTCCTGCACGCAGATAAACACGTCGCTCAGCGCGCCATCGACTTTGTAAGTCTGCGTGACCCAGTTGTAGGCCTCGATTTGCTTGCGCAGCGTGAACCGCGACCAGACGAAGAGCGTGAGCAACCCGGCCAGCGCCACCACGAACCCGAGGACGACGGTGAGCGGCAGTTGCGCGAGGGAACGACGAAGTTCGGCCACCGCTTTCTTCATGGGGGAACGCAGAACCTAACGGCGATTTGCCGAGCGGCAAGCGGGGCAGAGATGTGAGACGAGTGACGGCGCGCCTGCGGCGGCTTTCAGCCCCGGCAGGTTGGTCCGGCTTACCCTGCTGCTGTTTGCGGATTTCCAAGGTGGCGCGCCTGCGGCGGCTTTCTGCCCCGGCAGGAGCGCTTGGAAATTAGCCGGTGGCTTTAGGCCACCGGACCGGTCATACAAAGAAATTCTGCCCCGGCAGGGGCGGCGGAAAGGGCGAGCGGTGGATCTATGCCGAATGCCGCAGTCACGAACATTCCACCGCCCCTGCTGGGGCGATGACGTTGATCCGATGGTTCCGGTGGCTGAAGCCACCGGCTAATTTCCAAGTTCGCCCCTGCCGGGGCTGGCGCGAGCAAAACCTCACTCCTCACTCGTCACGCGCGGACGCCCAGCCCGCTGACAAGCCCTCAACCAGGATAGCCGCCGCTGATGTAGCTCTCGAGTTGTTCGAGCGCCGCAGCCTGGTGCGAAATGACCCATTTGACCAAGTCGCCGATCGAGACCACGCCGCGAATCTCCGCGCCTTCCATCACCGGCAAATGGCGGATGCGCTTCTCGGTCATCTTGCGCAAACAATTTTGCACCGACTCGTTCGGCGAAACCGCCGTCGGATCGCTCGTCATGATTTCCTGCACCTGGGTCTCCTTCGAGCGCTTGCCGCGCAGCATGACTTTGCGCGTGTAATCGCGCTCCGAGATCAGGCCGACCAGCGCGCCGTCGCGCAAGACAAGCAGCGCGCCGGCGTTTCTGTCCGCCATCAGTTGGATCGCGTCGAAGACCGTGGCCTCCGGGGTGATGGACCAGATTTGGGAACCTTTCTGGCCGATGATCGAAGAGATCGTGCCGCCAACGTCCATGGGATTTTTTCGGGGGAAATAACGCGCGCGGCGGGAATCACCGCGCGCGGAGGGAAATCAGAATACCCACCCGCCCGCGGCGATGCAAAAGGAAAGTGCCGCACCCTAACAAATCCGCGGGAGCTGCTCGCCGGAGAGCATGTCCACGACTCGCGTGCCCCCGACGCGGGTTTTCATCAGCACAAAGCCGGGATGGTCGGCGGTGACTTCGCCGATGAGCGCGGCTTCGCGGCCGAGCGGATGCGCGCGCATCGCGGCGAGGACGCGCTCGGCGTCAGCGGCGGGAACGACGGCAAGCAGCTTGCCTTCGTTGGCGACGTAGAGCGGATCGAGCCCGAGGATTTCGCACGCGCCTTTGACGGCTTCGTCGAGCGGGATGCGCGCTTCGTCGAGGAGCATGCCGACCTTCGCGGTCTGCGCGATTTCGCTCAACGCGCTGGTGACACCGCCGCGCGTGGGATCGCGCAGGACGTGGACATCCGCGCTCGCCGCGAGGATCGCCTCGACGAGGCCGTTGAGCGGCGCGGTGTCGCTGGCGATTTCGGTTTCAAATTCCAACCCTTCGCGCACCGACATAATGGCGATGCCGTGAACGGCGATCGCACCGCTGAGGATGACTTTGTCGCCGGCCTGCGCCCGCGCCGGATGAATGTTCACGCCGTCCGGCACCACGCCGAGGCCGGAAGTATTGATGAAAATTTTATCCGCCTTGCCGCGGTCCACGACCTTCGTGTCGCCCGTCACCAGCGCGACGCCCGCCGCCGCCGCGGCTTCGCGCATGGACGCCACGACGCGCCGGAAATCCTCCATCGGCAGACCTTCTTCCAGGATGAAACCGACCGAGAGGTAGAGCGGTCGCGCGCCGCACATCGCGAGGTCGTTGACTGTCCCGTGAATCGCCAGCCTGCCGATGTCGCCGCCAGGAAAAAAGATCGGGCTGACAACGTAGGAATCCGTGCTGAATGCGACGCGCGCGCCGTTTAATGAAAACACCGCGCCGTCGTGCAGCGGCTCGAGCAGTTCGTTGCGGAATTGCGGCAGCACGACACCCTCGATCAACCGCTGGCTGAGCTTGCCGCCGCTGCCGTGCGCGAGGACGATTTCCTTGTAATCCGACCACGGCAGCGGACACGCGCCCAGCAGCGGATTCACGTCTTCCTGCGGCGCCATTTCCGGGTCAGGTGACATCTTCGGCTCCGAGTGCGATGTGCACGAGGTCCCAGAGCACATGCACCGCGGTGGCGTGGACTTCCTGGATGCGGTGAATGCTGTAGCTCGGCACGATGAAACAATAATCCGCCACGGCCGGCAGCCGCCCGCCGTCCTTGCCAGCAAATGCGATGGTGAGCAGCCCTTTTTCGCGCGCGGTTTCCAGCGCGTAGATGATATTCGGCGACTTGCCGCTCGTGCTGAAGGCCATCACCGCGTCGCCCGCGCCAGCGAGCAGCCGGAGCTGGTTGACGAAGACGCGCGTGAAATCCACGTCGTTGCCGATCGCGGTCATCGTGGCGATGTCGGTCATCAACGAAAACGCAGGAAACGCCGGCCGCTTCTCGATGATCGGATGATTGAACTCGACGGTGATGTGCAGCGCGTCGCACAAGCTCCCGCCGTTGCCCATCGTGAAGAGCCGGCCGCCGCGCTGAAACCGCCCGGCCAGCGCGCGCGACATCGCTTCAAGCGAGTCGGCGTATTTGGAGAAAAACTTCTCCTTCATTTCCACGCTCTCGCCGCACTTGCGCAGAATCTTGTCGCGGAAATTTTCCGCCGCTTTGTCCAGCGCAGGCTCGGAGAGGTGGTTCGCCGTGCTCACGGCACAAAAGACGACTCTGGGCTAAGGTTTTTCAAGGGCAAACCCCGCGCGGACGTCGCGCGCCTGCGGAGGCTGGTCGAAGAAAATGCCTGGCCGCAGCACCGCGATTCGCAACACTCACGTTTCAGGCTTCGTTGAATTGTCCGGCATCGGCAGGCTGGCGACAGTGCAGGAGAAACCATCCCCATGAAAAACCAGACAGCCCGGATTCCCGGTTACGATTACGGATGCGCGAGTGTGGCGCGCTCGCCGCTTTCGCTCGAAGAACTGCATCAGCTCGAACAGACCGTCGGCTGGAGCGAGGAAGATGCGCGGATTCTGCAACGCCACGGCGACATCTTCGAGCAGAACGCGGAGCCGATGGTGGATGCGTGGCGCGCGGTGATCGGCGCGCAGCCGCACCTGGCAAAGTGGTTCTTCGACCCCGCGGGCAGGCCGGATGAAGAATACAAGGCGCGCGTGAAGAAACGCTTTGTGCAGTGGGTGCGCGATGTCTGCTTTCGCCCGCACGATCAGGCTTGGCTCGACTACCAGGAAGAGATCGGCCTGCGACACACGCCGGAGAAGAAAAACCAGACCGACCGCGCGCACACGCCGCCGGTCGTGCCGTTGCGCTACCTGCTGGGTTTCGTCACGGTCGTGATCCTCAGCACGCGCAGGTTTTTCACCGACGCGGGCGTGAGCGGCGAGGAGTTACAAAAACTCGAGGCTGCCTGGGCCAGGGCGGTGCAACTCCACGTCACCTTGTGGAGCCGACCTTATACGAGAGAGGGTCTCTGGTAGAGAAGCGGCGCGATTTGGCAAGGGTCTCCTTCGAGGTCGCCAGCCACCTTCGCCAAGCTCAACGTAGCCCATTACCCGCGATTTACTGCGGCAGCTTGAGGCCGAGCAGCGCGCGCAATTTTCGCCGACCCAGGCGCGTAATCTCCACGCGGCGCGACGCTCCGCGATCCCGCTGCAGCCAGCCGCGTTCGCACCAGCACGCGAAAAGTTGCGCGCCCAACGGACCAGCCAGATGCGGCTTGCGCTCCGTCCAATCCAGGCAGCGACGCGCCACGCCGTGCCGGCCCGGCCGGAGCGCAGCGAGGTCGATGCCCTGCGCGATGAACCAGCGCCGGCCAGCCTCGCCGAGCTCGTAGCGTTTGCCCTCGCCGCGCCGCAGCAACCGGCGTTTTTCCAGCGCGGCGGCGATCGCCACCGCCGCCTCGCCGGCGAGATGATCGTAGCACGAACGCGCCAGGCTGGAAGCGCGCGGGCGGCCGGCGAGCTGCGCCCGCCCGTC
>CAXTRS010000014.1:8751-18902 GCA_964246635.1 uncultured Chthoniobacterales bacterium
CCGGTAGTAGCGGTGGCGCCCTTCGCTCTCGACTTGCAACAGACCGCCGGCGCTCAGTTTGGCGAGGTGCCCGCTCGCGGCAGTCGCATTCAAGCCGGCCGCGCGCACGAGTTCACCCGCCGAGAACGCGCGGTCGTCGAGCAACACGGTCAGAATCGCCGCGCGGCTCGGTTCTCCGAACAAGGCGGCGACCGAGGCGATGTCGGGTTCCAAGCGCACAGGGAGAGAGAGGTTATCAGGCAGCGCGCTGGTCGTCTTCGCGCGAACTTTCCGTGAGCCGATAAAACCAGGAGCGATCCTCGACCAGGAGACAGCGTGTGTGCGCTGCGTGCGCGATATTTTCGCGGGCGTCTGGGTCGTCGGTGAGTTTGGCGCGATACGCCTCGTAGGCCGCGAGGTTGGCGAAGCCGATGAGCGCGAGGGCGACATTGTCCGGGCCGCCGAAGCCTTTCTTCGGCAGGAAGTAGCCGAGCGGCTCACCGCCGCAGCGTCGGATGATGCCGCCTTCCAGCCAGCGCCGGGCGTAGGTTTCAAAATCGCTCAACTTGTGTGGGTCGATGGTGTAGCGAATGCAGTGGACGATCATGCGGGCAAGCTAACGACTGTGCCGGAGCGGACAATTCAACCAGTGGTGAAATGTGCGTCGGCTCCGAGCGCGCGATGCGGGTTCTCTTCTGGAAATTCTCCGCGGTTTGGCAGCCGGCGACGCGGACTGACGCGCTTGTGAGAGTCTAATTTCCACGCAGGATCTTCAACCCCTTGAGCTTGGCGAGCTGCGAGGCTTTCGCGTCGAAGCTCCAAAACGTGTCGCAGCGCAAGAGCGGCGCGGAATCGAGCTGACGCACGGTGAAAGTTTTCGTTGTCCGACATGATGTCGGCGCCCGGTTTGGGTCAATGCGCGGCGGCCGCGGTTTCGCGCTCGCGCGGCTGCGCCTGCAGGTGCCGGCCGTAGGCGTAATACGCGGCACACGCGCCCTCGGCGGAAACCATCGTGGCGCCGAGCGGGTGCTCGGGGTTGCAGAGCGTCCCGAAGGCGGGGCAGTCGTGCGGCTTTTTCACGCCTTTCAACACCAGGCCGCTGATGCAGATCGCGGGTTCCGCGGTGTCGATTTCCTTCACGTCGAAAATCCGCTCGGCGTCGTGCTCGCGGAACTCGTAGCGCAGCTTGTAGCCGCTCTTCGGAATCGAGCCGACACCGCGCCATTTGCGGTCGCAAACCTCGAAGACTTTCTCCACCAAATCCTGCGCGACGCGGTTGCCCTCGCGCTGCACGACGCGCGGATATTGGTTCTCCACTTTCGCCGTGCCGGCCTCGAGCTGGCGGATTGTCATGAGCGTGCCTTCGAGCAGGTCGATCGGCTCGAAGCCGGTGATGACGATGGGCACGCGAAAGCGCTCGGCGAGCGGCTCGTATTCGTGGTAACCCATCACAGTGCAGACGTGGCCGGGACCGAGGAATCCCTGCACGCGGTTGAGCGGCGATTGCAGGATCGCGGCCATCGCCGGCGGCACGAGAACGTGCGAGACGAGCACGGAAAAATTCTTCAGGTCCTGCCGCTGCGCCTGCCAGACGGCCATCGCGTTGCCGGGCGCCGTGGTCTCGAAACCGATGGCGAAGAAGACGACTTGCTTCCCGGGATTTGTGCGCGCGATTTTCAGGCAGTCGATGGGCGAATAGACCACGCGCACGTCGGCGCCGCGCGATTTGAGCACGAGCAGGTCGCTCTCGGAGCCGGGCACGCGCAGCATGTCGCCGAAGGAGCAGAAGATCACGTCGGGCCGCTGCGCGATGGCGTGCGCCTTGTCGATCATCTCCAGCGAGGTCACGCATACCGGGCAGCCGGGGCCGTGGACCAGCTCGACCTCGGGCGGCAGCAGGTGGTCGATGCCGTATTTGACGATGGTGTGCGTCTGCCCGCCGCAGACTTCCATCAAGACCCACGGTCGGGTGACGATGCGGCGGATTTCGTTGACGATCTTCGTCGCCAATTCTTCGTTGCGATATTCGTCGAGAAATTTCATGACGATGTCCTGCTTTTCTGCCGGTGCTTTTCGTTCTCGCCGAAGAGTTCCGCGACATCGATGTCGGGCACTTCGAGTTCGCCGAGTTGCTCCATTTCTTCGAGCAGTTTGTAAGTTCGCGCCGCTTCCCCTTCATCGACCTTGCTGAGTGCGAAGCCGACGTGGACGAGCACGTAGTCGCCGGGGTTCACCTCCGGCGTGTATTCGAGGCAGACTTGTTTGACGATGCCGCCGAAATTCGCGCGGCCCATGCGCACGCCGTTCGCGTCTGCGGTGATGTCGATGAGCTTACCCGGGATTGCCAGACACATGAGCGGACTCCTCCTGTTGTTTGCCAACGGCGACCTTGCTGATCGCCACGCCTTCACAAAGCAAAATCCTATCACCAGGCGCGGCATCCGTCAGCAATTCGAGCGGGACAGTTTTCAGCGCGCCGCCGACACGGATCGTGCCCATGCGCATGCCGTCTTCGGAAAACACCGCGGCGACTTCGCCGTAGATCAAGTTCATGCGGCGGCGGCTCCTTTCCGTCGTGTGCTGGTCCGGCGCTGGGCGAGATTCGCGGCCATGACCTGGCCCAGCGCGATCCCGCCGTCGTTCGGCGGCACGCGCTGGTGCCAGTAGGGACGAAAGCCGGCGTCGCGCAGGCGGCTCACGCAGGCTTCGGTGAGCAGCCGGTTTTGAAAGCAGCCGCCGGTAAGGACGACTTTCGGCTCGCCGATTTTCCGCGCGACGGCGACGATCATTTCCGCCAGCGTGCCGTGAAATTTTGCGGCCATGATTCCAGCGCGCTCCCCGCGTCGCACCTCGTCGATGATTGCCTCAATCGCGGGTCGCCAGTCCACCCCGTGCGGCGCGTCGTCTGTTATCTCAAAAGGATAGACGGCGTCGATCCTTGGCTCGGCCGCGAATTCCAATTCCATCGCAGCCTGACCTTCAGAACTGCTGCGTTGCCGCAGGCCGATGAGCGCGGCCACCGCGTCGAACAATCGGCCGGCGCTGGAAGTGACCGGCGCGTTGAAACCTTTGGCGAGCATTTGGCGGAGCAGCGTCCGTTCGCCGTCGGAAAAACTTCGCACCGGCGCGAGCGTTTGGTCGCGGAGCGCGGCTTCGTCCCCGAGTTCAAACAAAACACCCAGCGCGCTGCGACGCGGCTCCCGGACCGCAGCCGACCCGCCGGGCAAACGAAAGGGACGCAGGTGCGCGACACGCTGAAAACCCGCGTCGTTGCCAGGGTCGGCGAGCAGAAATTCTCCGCCCCAGATCGTCCCATCGAGGCCGTAGCCAGTGCCGTCCCACGACACGCCGAGCACGGGCGCATCGAGCTCGTTCTCGGCCATGCAGGCGAGCACGTGCGCCCAGTGATGCTGCACGGGAAAGACAAGGGAAGCGCGGGCATCCTGCCCGCCGTTCGCGGCATCCTGCCGCGAACCTTCTGCGACGACTGCAAGACGGTCGTCCGGCAGGATGCCGGACGCAGCGGACAGGATGCCCGCGCTCCCCTTTCCTCGCGCGAATTGCGTCGAAAGATAATCGGGGTGCAGATCGCAGGCGATCACGTCGGGCGTTAAGTCGTAGAGCCGCGGCAGGTCGGCGGCGACCTGTTGGAATGCCGCAAATGCCGGGCCGGTTTCCAAGTCGCCGATGTGCTGGCTAATGAAAACATCCGCGCTCTCGCGCACGCTCAGCGCGACGCTGTTTTTCAAGTGCGCGCCGACTCCGAGCACGGTCAGCGGCAACGGCGTTTGCAAACGCACGGGCAACGGCGCGTAGCCGCGCGCGCGGCGCAGCACGAGTTCGCGGCCGCACATCACGCGCACTACGGAGTCGTCGGTGTGGCGCACGATGGGCCGGTCGTGGACGAGGAAAAAATCGGCGATGCCGACGAGGCGATTGAGTGCTTCGCGCTCGTCGGTGCAGATCGGCTCGTCGGAAAGGTTGCCGCTCGTGGCGACAATCGGAAAGCCGAGTTCGGCCAGCAGCAAATGATGCAGTGGCGTGCTTGGAAGCATGACGCCGAGGGACGGATTGCCGGGTGCGACGGAGGGCGCGAGGCACATCACGTTCGACTCGCGCTGCAGCAATACGATGGGCGCTTCGGGCGAGAGCAGCAGGCGTTCTTCGAGTTCCGAGATGCGGCAATCTTCACGCAGTGATTCGAGTGTTGGATACATCAGCGCGAATGGCTTTTCGCCGCGCCGCTTGCGCTCCCGCAGGCGCGCGACGGCGGACTCATTCCGCGCAGCGACGATCAGGTGGAAGCCGCCGACGCCTTTAAGCGCGAGGATGCCTCCACGTTGCACGACTTCCGCCGCCGCGTTTAACGCATCGTCACGTTGCGCGAGCACAACACCGCTGGCGTCCCAGAGTTCCAACTGCGGGCCGCAGCGCGGGCAGGCGTTGGGCTGCGCGTGAAAGCGGCGATCGCGCGGGTCGCGGTATTCGCGTGCGCAGTCGGCGCACATCGTGAAATTTTTCATCGACGTGTTCGGTCGGTCGTAGGGCAGCGACTCGATGATCGTGAAGCGCGGGCCGCAGTTTGTGCAGTTCGTGAACGGGTAACAAAAGCGCCGGTTGGTGGGATCGAAGATTTCCCGCAGACAATCCGCGCAGGTCGCGATGTCGGGCAGGATGAGCGTGGTCTTCGCGCCGTGTTCGTCGCTTTCGCGGATCTCGAAGCCTTCGCAGCCGCGCGCGTCGAGCCATGTGGATTCCAAACTCGCGATGACAGCGCGCGGCGGCTTTTCGGTTTCGAGCCGCCGCAGAAAATCCGCGAGCATATCGCGCGCGCCTTCGACTTCGATGAACACACCACTCGCGGAATTGGAGACCCAACCGTTGAGCCGCAACTCGGTCGCTAGTCGATAGACGAACGGTCGAAACCCCACGCCTTGCACAGCGCCGCGGACCGTGACTTTTGCCCGCTGGAAGTTCATGACGACGACTTACGCGTTCATGGTTTGAAGAGTCCCTGCACGAAGCCGATTTCGTAAACCATGAAAAGTCCGAAGCCGAGGCTCAGCACGCCGGTGGCCGCTCCCATCCAGCGATGAATGGCGTGCGAGCGCGCCTGGGTCCAGAGAAACGGCAGCGCGATGGCGGCGGTGATGAGCATCATGCCCGCGATGGTGCCGACGCCGAAGATGCCTAGATACGCCATCGCCCAAAACGGGTTCGGTATGATCGGCAGCACGAGCAGCGCGACGGCCGCCGAACCGGCGAGACCGTGCACGACGCCAATGAGCAGCGGACGCACGGCACGGTAAAATCGTCCCTTTCCAAAATGCGCATCCAGCCAAGCGGCCGGCGTCTGTCCTTCGTCGTGTCCATGCGCTTCCGGGCCGTGCCCGTGCGGGTGCGTGTGAACGTAATCGCCGTGGCTGTGCGGGTGCTCGTGCGCTTGCGTGACGGCGAGCGTCGCGCGTGTGCGACGCAGGAAGCCGGAGAGGTTCAACACGCCGAGAAAAATGAGCATGAGCGCGACGCAAAACTCTAGGCTCATGCCGAGGCGTTCGGGAATCACGAGGCCGAAAAGAATGATCGCGCCGCCGACCGCGAGCATCGTCAGGCTGTGACCGATGCCCCACCAGACGCCGGTGAGCGCCGCGCCGCCGAGCTTGCGTTGCCGGCTGACAATCGTGGCGACGGCGATGACGTGATCGGAATCCGTCGCGTGGCGCATGCCGAGAAAAAAGCCGAGCAGCAGGACCGAGAGCAGAGAGGCGTTCATTTGGGAGCAGACCAGCAGGCGATCAGGGTTTTTCGCGGGCGAGCGCGACTTTGACCACGCCGGTCTCGTTTGTCAGCAGCGGAAACGGATCGAGGTGGCGACCGGGTTCGTCGAGGCTGCGGCCGGCGCGGCGCACGTCGTAGCGATGCTGCGCGCGGCAACTCAAAATGCCGCCGTGCAGCAACGCGCCGAGGTGCAGCGGCAGGTTGCAGGCGGGGCACTGGTCGCGGTAGGCAAAGAGCTGGCCGTCGAGTTTGCAAAGCAGCAGCGCGACGCCGGCGACGTGGCGCGGCAGCAGCGCGCCGTCGGCGAGCGCTTCCGCGCCGTCGATGATCGTCCAACTGCCCGGCGCGGCGTTCGGCGTGTGCGTGAAAGTTTCCGGAGCCGCCGCGGCGACCTCCGGCATTCCTTCGACATCGAAGCCTTGCAAGTCGGGACAGGCTTCTTCGATGGCTTGGCGAACGGCGAGTTCCAAGGTGACGGCGGACGACGGGCACGTCTTGCAATGCCCTTCGAGCCGCAACTGCGCGTAGTCGTTTTCGAGACGGATCAACTCGACGTTGCCGCCGTGGCTTTCCATATACGGGCGGACTTTGTCGAGCGCCTGGCGCAGGCGGGTCTCCAGATCGACGGGATGCAACCCGTGAATGAACAACAGCCCGCGCACCGTCGTGTCGTCGAGGAGCGACTGGAAGACTTTCTCGCCAGCCGGTCCTGCTTCCCGCGCGACTTCCAAAACCCGCGCCAGGCCCTCGCCGTAAAACGCGACCAGCGACTGCACGCACTCCTGCATCAACGCGCGCGCCTTGGGGTCAGGCAGCGACTCGATCTGCTCGATGAGTTCCTGAATGCGCTTGCCCTGCTGATTCAGGCCGCCGCCGTCTTTGGGCTTCGCGCCGTTGGAGCTGGGATTTTCAGGCGGCATATTTGACGGTGCGGATCGCGCAGTCGTGGCCCGCAGTGGCCTCCGCGGCTTTCCCACAGGTGGGGCATTGCAAAGTGGCGATGGGCGCGGCGGAAAGCGCGTCGTCCCAGTATTTCGGCCGGCCTTCGTAGGCGCAGTGCGGGCAATGCACTTGGGCCGGGATCGTTTCGATTTCCAAAGTGGAATCTTCCATCGGAGTTTCTTTCGTGATTGCCGTGTAACAGAAGCGCAATTGCTCGGCTTCAACACACGTCAGTTCGCCGACTGCGAGCCGCACTTCGACGATCTTTTTCGCTCCGTTCGCCTCGGCGAATTTCAGGACGCTTTCCACGATGCTCGATGCGATCGACAACTCGTGCATCGGCCGTGGAGCGCGCTACGCGGCCAGCAGCGCGGCGGCAAGGTCGTCCAAGCCCGCGCCGGTCTTGCAACTGGTCGGGATGACTTGGATGTCGGGCTTGAGCCGGTGCACGTCTTTCGTCAGTTCTTCGACGCTCACGCCCATCGCTTCGGCGAGGTCGATCTTGTTGATGACGACGATCTCCGAGCCCAGGAACATGTGCGGGTGTTTGCGCACCATCCACGGCCCTTCGGTGACGCTGACGACCACGACGCGCGCCTTCGATCCGAGCGGAAATTCGGCCGGGCAAATCAGGTTGCCGATGTTTTCGATGAGGATCAGCTTGAGGTTCCCGAGGTCGATTTTGCGCAGCGCCTTGCCGACGAGATTGGCGTCGAGATGACAGCCGTTGACCGTGGCGATCTGCACGATCGGCACGCCTTGTTTTGCGATGCCGTCGGCGTCGTCGCTCGTCGTCGCGTCGCCGTTGAAGACCGCGACGCCGAGTTGCGGCTTGAGCTTCTCGACGAGCTTGGTAATCAGCGTCGTCTTGCCCGAGCCAATGGCGCCCATCACGTCGATGGACTTGATGCCGCGGCTGTCGAGCAGCGCGCGGTTTTCGTCCGCGAGTTTGCGGTTGGCTTCGAGCAGGCTGTGCTCGAGTTCGATGTCGTAGATTTCGTCCGGCGCGGCTTCGATGGTGGGGATGCTGAATGCGCTCATGCAAAAATTATTTATCCACGGATTAACGCGGATTAACGCGGATTTTGTTTTGTAGTGAGCGCAGCGGCGCGTCTTCTCAACTCAAAAAATAATCTGCGTTAATCTGCGTTAATCCGCGGATCGTTTTCACTTTTTCGCCAGCCCCGCGAGGGCCGTCGGCGTGTGCATTTTTTGCAGTGTCCTGCCGTTGCCGAGATACATGTGGACGCCGCACGGCAGACAGGGATCGAACGAGCGCACGGCGCGCATGATGTCGATGCCCTTGAAGTTGTCCGGTCCGTTTTCCTCGAAGATCGGCGTGTTCTGCACGGCGTCTTCATACGGCCCCGGCGTGCCGTAAATGTCGCGCGGGTTCGCGTTCCACGGCGTCGGCGGATACGGATGGTAGTTCGCAATCTTGCCCTTGCGGATGACCAGGTGATGCGAGAGCACGCCACGCACGGCTTCGTGAAAACCGCAGCCAATCGCTTCGTCCGGCACTTTGAAGGGCGTAAAGGTTTGCGTGCGACCGGCGAAGACTTCCTTCATCGCTTTTTCCAGGAAGTGCATTGCGCACGCCGCGGCATACGCCTGGAAATACGAACGTGCGCGGTCGCGCTCGATGGCGTTGCTCCACTTCGGGATTTTCCACTCGAGTTCCATCTCCGGTTTCAGCGCCGTTTTCGGCAGGAGAATTTTCACGCTGTTGCCGGTCGCCTTCACGTAGCCAATATCGACGAGGCCGGCGAGCGCGGTGGTCCAGAGCCGGGCAATCGGGCCGCCGCCGGTATCGAGCGCGAGGTGGTCGTCGGTGCGCTTGTCATACCAGCGCGGCGACATCACCCAGGTGTAGTTGCCGCCGAAATCGCGCTTCTGCGGTTTCGGGATCGTCGTCTGGTTCCACGGATGGTTTTGGTCCACCGGATTGCCGAGCGGATCGTGAGTGACAAACGTTTCGCTGTTTTCCCAGCCCTCGTAATACGAGGAGCCGAGCAGGATGCGGATGCCGAGATTGATATCGACGAGACTCGTCGTGACTAGCTCGCCGTCCACGACGATGCCGGGCGTGACGAACATGTCGCGGCCCCAGCTCGCCATCGTGCGGTAATCGTAGTCGCAGGTGTCCGGGTCCTGGAACGAGCCCCAGCAGCCGAGCAGCACACGCCGGCGGCCGACTTCCTCATAACCGGGCAAGGCTTCGTAGAAAAAGTCGAACAGGTCGTCGTGCAGCGGCACGACCTTTTTCATGAACTCGACGTAGCGCATCAGGCGCACCTGAAAATCGGTGAACACCTGGGTGCTCGGCACCGTGCCGACGCCGCCGGGATAGAGCGTAGAGGGATGCACGTGCCGGCCTTCCATCAGGCAGAACATCTCGCGCGTGTAGCGGCTGACCTGGAGCGTCTCGCGGTAGAACTCGCCCTCGAACGGGTTGAGCGATTTCATGATGTCCGCGATGGTCCGGTAGCCGTGGTCCTTCGCGTGCGGCGCCTCGGTCTTCAGGGCTTTTTCCCAGACGCCGGGGTTCGTCTCTTTCACCATCATCTCGCAGAAATCGACGCCGACGAGATTGTCCTGAAAGATGTTGTGGTCGAACATGTATTCGGCCGCTTCGCCGAGGTTGACGATCCACTCCGCCAACGGCGGCGGCTTGACGCCGTAGGCCATGTTTTGCGCATAGACCGAACAGGTCGCGTGGTTGTCCCCGCAGATGCCGCAGATGCGGCTCGTGATGAAGTGCGAGTCGCGCGGGTCCTTGTTCTTCATGAAGATCGAGTAGCCGCGGAAAATCGACGAAGTGCTGTAGCACTCGGCGACCTTTTTCGCGTCGAAGTCGATCTTCGTGTAAATGCCCAGGCTGCCGACGATGCGGGTGATCGGATCCCACGACATCTCGACGAGGTTGCCCTGCTGAGCCGAGGTTTTGACTTTGGGAATGGTGGCGGTTGGCATTTTGGGGTTCGAGCCTCCAGGTTGAGATCAGGAAAAGCGCTCAGTGTTTCGCGTAATGCTTCGGGATGTAGCCGGTCGTCAGTTCCGCGCGCGGATGCCGCCACTTCGGCTCTTTGTTCACCGTCTTGTTGGTGATCGAGCGCATCTTGCGGATGAAGGCACCCCAAAAGGCGATCGGGCCGGCGGTCGAAAGGTTCGAGCCCGGCGGCGCGTCCATGAAGGGCATGAACTTGTCCGGGAACCCCGGCATCGTGCAGCCGATGCAGATGCCGCCCACGTTCGGGCAACCGCCGACGCCATCCATCCAGCCGCGCTTGGTGACGTTGCAATTCACCACCGGTCCCCAGCAGCCGAGTTTCACCAGGCACTTCGGCGAGCCGTATTCATGGGCAAAATCATTTTGCTCGTAATAGCTGCCGCGGTCGCAGCCTTCGTGCACCGTTTTGCCGAAGAGCCAGGTCGGGCGGAGTTGGTCGTCG
>CAXTRS010000014.1:18951-26329 GCA_964246635.1 uncultured Chthoniobacterales bacterium
GTCGGCGCGAGACCGGCGACTTGGTAGAGCAAGTAAAGCAGCGTCTCCATCATGTTATCCGGCTGCACGGGACAGCCGGGGACGTTGACGATGGGCAACCCAGCTTTGGATCGCCAGCCCCAGCCGAGATAATCCGCAAGGCCCATCGCGCCGGTCGGGTTGCCCTCCATCGCGTGGATGCCGCCGTAGGTCGCGCACGTTCCCGCGCAGACGATGGCGAGCGCCTTCGGGGCGAGGCGGTCGATCCATTCGTTCGTCGTGATTGGCTGTCCCGTGTCGGGATCGGTGCCCATCGCCGCCCAGTAGCCTTCGTTTTTGATGGTCTCGTTCGGCACGGAGCCTTCGAGCACGAGCACGAACGGGTCGAGCCGGCCTTCCGCGGCGTCGAACCACCATTTCATGAAGTCGTCGCCGACCTCGTAGGCGAGCACCGGGTTGTGCAGATGGACTTTCGGCAACCCAGGGATGTTGCCCATGACGACGTCCTCGATGCTCGGCAGCGACGCGGCGGTGACCGACACCGAATCGCCGTCGCAACTGAGGCCTGTCGTCATCCAAATGACGTGAACTTCTTTGACATCGGGCGGCCGGTGCGCGCCGATTTGGGAGCCTGCTGCAACCATAGGTTTCTCCTTTCCCACCGCCGTTTGGATCGACCCTTTTTACCCCATTCTTTCTTACGTGCCTAGAAGTGCGTGCGGACGCTTGCTATTTTATTTTGGCGGCTTGCTTTTATTCTTAGATTGATCCCTCGCACTTGCTCCTGCCTAGCCCCAGCCTTGCTCGCAGCCGGCCGCCGTATCGCGCAATTCCGTTAAAGGAAGCGTGAGTGCCGATGACCAGCGTCGCGAGGCGGCTCCGGCTGAGGACAAGAGTCCCGACCTCGAGCACGAAGAACAAAGCGATGCTGAACGCCGCGTGGCGCCATCCGCGGCCACCGTTTATGAGGCGATCCACATCGAGGGCCTCGACGAGCTGAAGCGACCGTCCTCGGCGCTGGCGTGGTCGGGCCTCGCGGCGGGGCTGTCGATGGGCTTCTCGCTCGTCGCCGAGGGCCTGCTCCACGAAGCGCTCCCCGACGCGCCGTGGCGGCCGCTGATCACGAAGCTCGGCTACAGCATCGGCTTCCTGCTCGTGATCCTCGGCCGGCAGCAGCTCTTCACCGAGAACACACTCACGCCCATCCTGCCGCTGCTGCGCAAACCGAACGTCGCGACGCTCTGGCAGGTGATCCGCCTCTGGTTCGTCGTGCTCGGCGCGAACACCGTCGGCACGCTGCTCTTCGCCTGGCTGCTCGCGCACACGCCGCTCTTCGATGGACCGACGCACGCCGCATTTAGCGCCGTGTCTGCTGAATCCCTGCCCGGCTCTTTTTTCACCCATGTGCTGCGCGCGGTGCTCGCCGGCTGGCTGATTGCGCTGATGGTGTGGCTGCTGCCGTTCGCCGAGACCGGGCGGGTCGGCGTCATCATCCTCGTCACCTACCTGGTCGGCCTCGGCAAGTTCAACCACATCATCGCCGGCTCAGTGAAGACGTTTTACCTCGCCACGACCGGCCAGTTGCCGTGGTCGGCGTTCGTCGTCGATTTCTGGCTGCCGACGCTGGTGGGCAACATTCTCGGCGGCGTCGGGCTGGTCGCGGCGCTCAACCACGCGCAAGTCACCGCCGGCGACAACGAGGAGGATGACAAAGCGGTGGACTCGTGATGGCCGAACGGGGGCGTCTCTGCCTCGGGTTGGATCACATGTTGCTGATCCGCAGATAACGCCGCAGTTCCGGCAGATTCTTGAGGAAGATCACGGCGCCGATGAGCACGACGATGGCCAGGATGCTGTTGGAGACTTGGTTGTTCATTCTCGGTTCACCTCCTCTCGGCTCGGGCGAGGCCCGGAGTTTTCTTTTGCAATCGGATTTCCATGCAGAAGATCGCGCACGAGCGACTGGATCATCGCGACCGCCTGCGGGATCGCGGCCTGCACCGGCTCGCTCAAGCCGAGCGCGTCGGTCTCCAAAACCGCCGGCTCGCAGCCGACGAGATACAACCCGCAGTCGGGTTTACCGCCGAGCGAGCGGACGAGTTGGAGCACGCGCACCGGGTTCATGCTGTGGGCATCGACCTCCTCGCTGGTTTCGAGTCCGTCGAGTTCGCTGAGGTCGGGCTCGATCAACGAGACGGTGCCCGGCGGCTCGCCGCGCGGCGTGGCATCGACGAGGATCGTCGCGTCGTAATTTTCCATGATCGCATACGCAAGATCGTAGCTGCGGATGCCGAAATCGACCACGCGCACGCCGTCCGGCAGCGTTTCCCGCGACAACTCGCGCGCGACCTCGCTGCCAAACGCATCGTCGCCGAGAAAGATGTTGCCGATGCCGGCGACGAGAATGCGTTTGGCTGTGCTCATCGTTCGCCCTCGCGCAGCGGTTCGACTTCCTCCGACGTGTAAAAAAATCGGTGACCGGGCTGGCGCAGCATGCCCAAGTCGCGGCCGGGATCGTCCTCGATCACCAAGGCCAGGTGCACGCGGTCTTCGGCGTCTTGTTCGACCGCTTCGATGACGGCGATCCGGCCCGCCAACGCGATGTCCATGATATCGGCCCGGCCTTTGGGATGAATGCGCACGCGGTCGCCGGCTTTGAGGTCCACACCGCGGACATTCACGGTTTGCAAACGCGTGGTCGGATTGAAGAAATCCTCGGCCTCCGACGGCTTCGTCGTCACGGTTTCCCGCATCGCGCCGTGCATCGCCAGCAGGCTCTCCGCGGGCAGCGCGTCCGTGCGTTCCAGGATGCGCCGGGCGAAGTCGTCCACCTGGCGCATCTCGTCCTTTTCCTCGTCGGTGAGCGTCATGATGCGCAGCGACAGGATTTCGTCGATCTCGCCGCTGTCGCAGAGATCGCCTTCGCTCTCCGGCGCGATCTGCGGATAATCGTAGAGAATGATCGGCGAGGCGAGCATCGCGTCGCGCTCCTCTTTCTCTTCTTCGCCGATGAGCACCGGCCAGACGCCGATGTTTTTGCATGCCGCGGCTGCCGCTGCATACGCACCCGGCGGCTCGAGCAGCGAGAGAAATTCCGCGCCGCCGTGCGCGCGCAGGATCGTGTGCGTGGAAGCGAAGGTCCACATCAGCACCGACTCTTCCTTATCCAAGTCGGACGCAGGCACCGACGTGCGGTTGAAGACGCGCGCGGTGATCTTGCAAACGTCCGCGTCCACCGCCTGCGCGCTGATTTCAACTGCCCCGGCCAGCGCCTCCTGGCGCCGCACGATGACGCCGACGACCTGCTGCGCGGCGCCATCGCGGATTGCTTCCAGCGTCCGCGCCGCCGGGAAATCGAACGCGATCCTGGACCCGCCGCTTTGCACGAGCGCGGATACGGTTTGCACCGGCACGACGACCTGCCGTTCGACGGCTTCCTGCCACGTCTGGTAGAGCTTGTCGCCTGCGCGCAACTCCGGCACCACTCGATACGCGTTTGGGTCAAGCGCGTCGGGCAGTTCCGGCAGCGGCACGGACAGCTCGCCGACCTCCCGCGCCGTCGGGTGCAGAAACCGCACGCAGATTTCCAAGGCCGCCTCCGCACCGCTGCGACGAACGAGACACTCTGTCTGCATCGCGCACGGCTCCGCGCCCGCTTGCGCGATGCTGTAAGCCTCGGGATAGACGCGGCCAAACGTGAACCGCTGCCGGTTCTTTTTCGCCGACGCCCGGTAGGGATAAAGGATGTATCCCTCGTAGAGCACCGCGTTGACGACCGCATCGACAAGCGCCGCATTCATGGCTGCAAGCTCATTTCCTTCGCCTCCACATCCGCCGCCAGCAACCGCTCGACCGCGCCCTCCAATGTCGGCAGTCCGCGGCGGCATTTGTAATCGTAGAGCCGGTCGAAAACGTCGCGCGGCAGGGAAAGGAAAACGCTGTTCGGATAATGGTGTTCCATGAGTTCCCGCCAGACGCGCGCCGGCATGCGGAAAACGCATTCCTGGTTCCAGGAAATCTGCTGCACTTGCAGCCGGTCGTCCGGCGGCGCGGCGTAAAAAATCGTGCCGCTGAAAAGGAAGAGCACCGGCACGTCGCCTTCTTCCAAGGCGAAAAAATATTTCGTCGCCGCCACGTTCAAATCGAGCGTGCAGGGCACCGGCAGGATCGCCTCGGTCTTGCCGGCGAACTGGCGCACGGTGGTGTGCGCGAGAGTCCAGAGCTTGTTGCGCAGCGTCTGGCCCCAGCGCTCGGGCGGACCGAAGAGATCGACGAGCCTTTCCTTTTCCCGCGAGTTGTAAGCGCGTTGCGGCGATTGAATCTGAATCTGCGCCTGGAGAATGATCGAATGAATCGTCTCGGTCTCCGGCGTGTTCGTCACCGCCAGCTTGAAGTGCAACAGCGGCGTCAGCCCGCGCACCGCAGGCTCGACCCCGGTGATCTGAAAGCCGAGGTCAGGCATGGCTTTTTTCCGCCGTCGGCGCTTCGACTTCGAGCGGTTTCGACAACGCGTTGAGCCGCTCGAAAAAGCCGGCGATTTCCTGCCACACCTCGGTGCCGCCGGACAACCCGCGCCAGTGCAAGCGGATCAGTCCGACCAGCTCGAAACACCTATCGATCGGCGCGAGAAAATACTCGTGCGCCGACCCGACACGATTGACCAGGAGCGCCTCCACGTCCGCCTGCATCTGAGTCAACCCCGGATTATCCAATACGAGCGCCTCCCAAGCCGACAGCGGCAGCAGCGACTCGGTCGCGCCCGCCGGGCTGGGATAGAGCGCGACCATCTTCTTCAGCGGCGTGCTGTGAAAAAAGAAAGCCATGTTGATCGGCAGCGCCAGGTTCTCCCAGGCGGCGTCCGACAACCGGAAACCCGGCAGCGCGCGGGCGTCGCGCGGGATCAATTTGAAGCGGGCGCCGACCGCGTTTTGAAAAAGCAGCGCACACGGGTCGCACGCGCACGTCACCCGCCGATGGGCCATTTCCAAAAGGTGCCGGTGCTCCGGCGCCAGCCCGACGCCGCACAGCTCACAGCGCTCGCGCGCCACGGCCGCGGCGGCGCCTTGCGGACGCGCGAACCGACGCAACGCAGCGAAAGGCGTCTGACCCATTGCCGGCTAAGGTCAGGACGGCGGCAGGTTCGGCATGCTTGGGTGGATCGGCTGCCGGTCTTTAGCGTTGATCCCCGTGGAATCCCGTGCCGAACGGTAGCTGCGCCCTTTGCCTTCGCCGCGGCCGGGTTCCTGGCCGTGTTCGAACGTCAATTCTTCGCCTTTGCTCGTGCCCGGCACGTGCACGGGCTGCGGATTTCGTTTGTCGTGTGGCATGGTGGTTTTGTCCTCCTCGTGGTGCTGGCTGCACTGCTGCTCGCTGTAGAAAAACTGGTGCGTCCCAAACGCCGGCCGGCCTGCTCGAGGTATCGTTTTCTCCCGTCGGTTTACGTGTAAGGTCCCTTTGCGCGGCGTTCTGATTGAGAGAGAGCGCGAATCAGAAATGCGGCGGGACGGCGCCGCGCCTTGACGATTCCCCTTTGTGCCGAAAGTTAGTGCCGGGTGGGTTTCAAATCTGCTCCAAAACCGTTTCTTCCCTCCTCCCTGCCCGCATGTCTTCCGAATCCATCGTCGTCGCCGCTGGGTCGCCGGGCGATCCCGTCGCGCGCGAAGCGGGCGGAGAAGTCGCGGAGGCGCACCTGCGCGCGTTGACGGAAAGCGAAGGCCGGTTCCGGCTGCTGGTCACGGAGACCGCGCTCATCGTCTGGCAGGCCGACAAGCACGGCGCGATCTTCGGCGAGGTGCCCGGCTGGGAAGCGTTCACCGGGCAGACCCGTGCGGAATACCTCGGCCGGGGTTGGTTCGCCGCGGTGCATCCCGACGACCGCGAGCGCGTCGCGGCAACGCTCAACCGCGCGGCGGCCTCGCGCCAAAAAGTGGCGCTCGTTTTCCGGCTCCGCCGGCGCGACGGCGAGTATAGGCGCGTCGATTGCGTCGGCGTGCCGCTGCTCGACGCGCACGGAGCGACCCGCGAATGGATCGGCACCTGCGCGGAGGTCGAAGACAAGCTGCGGCTCGACGAACAGCGCGACGCGCTCCTCGCCGCCGAGCGCGCTGCCCGCGCCGAGGCGGAGCGCAACGGCCAGTTGAAGGACGAATTTCTGGCGAATCTTTCGCACGAGCTGCGCACGCCGCTCAACGCCATCCTCGGCTGGGCGCAGATGCTGCGCGGCGAGGGTCTCAGCGCGGACGAAATCGCCGACGGCCTCACCGTCATCGAGCGCAACGCGCGGGTGCAAACGCAGCTCATCGAAGACCTCCTCGACTTGAGCCGCATCATCTCCGGCAAGGTGCGGCTCGACGTGCAGCGGATCGAGCTGGCGGGCGTCGTCGCGGCGGCGATCACGGCCGTCAAACCCGCCGCCGACGCCAAGGGCGTGCGGTTGCAGAACGTGCTCGATCCGCTGGATGGCCCGGTGATGGGCGACCCCGCGCGCATGCAGCAGATCGTGTGGAATCTGCTTTCCAACGCGATCAAATTCACGCCGCGCGGCGGCCGGGTGCAGGTGTTCCTCGAGCGGGTCAATTCGCACGTCGAGATCACGGTCGCCGACACCGGCGCGGGCATCCGGCCGGAATTTTTGCCGCACGTTTTCGAGCGTTTCCGCCAAGCGGACGGCTCGACCACGCGGCGCTACGGCGGCCTCGGGCTGGGTCTGGCAATCGTGAAAAACCTCACCGAGATGCACGGCGGCAGCGTCCACGCGAGCAGCCCGGGTGAGGGTCAGGGCGCGACGTTCACCGTGCACCTGCCGCTGGCCATCGTGCATCGCAGCGCACGGGAGCTGCTCGAGTTGCGCCGGCATCCGCGCGGCGCCGTCGCGGCTGGCACCGGCGGCACGCCGTCGTCCGGCAGGAGCAAGGATTGCCCGCCCGCGCTCAAGGGCGCACGGGTGCTTGTGGTGGACGACGAGCCCGACAGTCGCGAGATCGTGCGCCGCATGCTGGAGCGCTGCGACGCCGTGGTGGCCACCGCGGGCTCCGCGGCCGAGGGCCGCCAGCTCCTGCGCGAGTTCCGGCCCGACGTGCTGGTGAGCGACATCGGCATGCCGGGCGAGGACGGCTACCAGTTTGTGAAGACGCTGCGGGAAACGCCGGCCGTCCATGCCGACCCTGAGTCGGGTCTTCAGCGCAAGCTGCCGGCCATCGCGCTCACCGCCTTCGCGCGCTCGGAAGACCGGCAGCGCGCGCTGCTCGCCGGCTTCGACACACACGTCGCCAAGCCGGTCGATGCGGCCGAGTTGGTGACGGTGGTGGCGCGGCTGGCGGACAAGATTTGAGGCGGTCTGTCTGTAGCGGCGGTCTGTGACCGCCCCTTTTTTGGTATCGTCCCTGGGGCGGTCACAGAC
>CAXTRS010000015.1:0-6827 GCA_964246635.1 uncultured Chthoniobacterales bacterium
TGCCGGGAAGTCTACGCTCTTGGGAAAGCTGTCTGCCGCGCGTCCTAAAGTCGCTGCTTATCCTTTTACCACGCTTCATCCTCTGGTCGGAGTTATCGAGTTTCCCGGCTATCGACGCGCGACCATCGCGGATGTTCCTGGACTGATTGAAGGCGCCCATCGGAACGTTGGGCTCGGGCACGAGTTTCTTCGCCACATCATGCGCTGTCGCGTCCTTTTGTTTGTGCTGGACATGGCGGGCAGCGAAGGCCGCAGCCCTCTGGATGACTACGCCAGCCTGCGCAGAGAACTAAAGCTTTACGATTCGGGCCTAACTGATCGCGCATCGCTCGTAGTGGCGAACAAGATGGACCTTCCGAGTGCCGAACAGAATCTGCGCCAGTTCCAAACACGGTTTCCGAAACACTCAGTCGTTGCGGTTTCAGCCGAAACTTCACTTGGTTTGGATATCTTGAAGGAAGAACTCGCCAGCCACCTTGATGGCGTCCTCTCTGGAACTGGATGAGAATGCGATGGATCGTTGCCTCGCTCTATGACGAACGGCCAGCCTGAATTTCATGGAATGATCCATCGAAATAGGACAATGTTCCAAGCCATACTCCCGGGTATGACAACTACCAGAACTGAGAGGCTCGGTCGCCGGAGCCGGCAGCGGCTGGACCGGCTACTTGTCGAACGCGGCTTCTACGACTCTCGCGAGAAGGCTCAACGCGCGATTCTCGCAGGCGAGGTCCGGATAGACGGCAAGGTCGCGGACAAGCCCGGCATGACGCCGAAAGCCGGCGCAATATTCTTCGTGCAGGAAAAAAGACGCTATGTCAGCCGCGCCGGCCACAAACTCGAAGCTGCCTTGGACAAGTTTGGATTGAACCCGGCTGGCCAAACCTGCCTGGACGTGGGAGCGTCCACGGGAGGATTCACCGACTGTCTCTTGCAGCGTGGTGCCGCTCACGTTATCGCGCTGGATGTGGGACGTGGCCAGCTCGACTGGAAATTGCGACGCGATCCACGCGTCACCGTCATGGAAAAGGTCAATGCGCGATATCTTGACGCGGAGCTAGTCCAACGTCCGGTAAGCTTTGCCGTCATCGACGTTTCCTTTATTTCCCTCAGACTGATTCTACCACGCATCGCTGCGGTCCTTGAAGCACGGGAAAGTCTCGCAGATGGCTCGGTTCTCTACGCAGCAACCATGGTAGCGTTAATCAAGCCGCAGTTCGAGCTTGGAAGAGAAGAAGCAAGCCGCGGCGCCGGCGTCATCCGCGATCCCGAAGCGCACGCCCGCGCGGTTGCCTCCATTAAGCGCTTTGCACATGAATCCTTGCCCAGTTGGAGCTGGCGCGGGGTAGTTGCTTCACCCATCACGGGCGCGGAGGGTAACCAGGAATTTCTCGTATGTCTGCTTTTGCCGCTGGCATCGTTCCAAAGCTAGTCGGGCTAATCGCGCATCCCGGAAAGACGGGGGCTGCCGCGCTCATCGCCGCATTGCGTCGGGAGTTGACCCGCCGCTCCGTCGCCGTTCAGATCGAGCAGGCAACAGCCGCGCTCATCGGGGAGCCAAGCGCGAACACCATTCCAGACCTCGCAAATGAGTGCGACGTCCTCATGGTACTTGGTGGAGACGGCACGATTCTAAATACCGTGCATGCGCTGGGCTATCATCTGAAACCCATTTTTGGGATCAACTTGGGACTGCTGGGATTTTTAACCTGCCTGAGTTCAGCCGACTACCGTCAAGCCGTGGAATATCTTGTTTCCGGCAACTACCATCTAAGCCAGCGAACATTGTTGTCAGTCGAAGTCATCCGCCGCGAACTGGACCAACAGACCGATCTTGCCTATGATCCCAACGTTCAAGCCGCATCGCCGCGCACCATCTACTACGGGCTCAATGATGCCGTTGTCAGTCGCGGAGCCTTGTCACGATTGGTCCGGCTCGAAACGCGGATCGACGGTGATTTGGTGACCGAATACAACGCCGACGGCCTGATTATCGCCACACCCACTGGCTCGACCGCGTATTCGCTTTCGGCCGGTGGACCGCTGCTCGCGCCGGACTCCGGCGTCTTCGCGGTAACCCCCATTTGTCCGCACACGCTGACCAACCGCTCGGTCATCGTCCACGATCACGCATCGATCGAAATTCGGTTGCATCGGGATCAGGATCAGTTGTTTCTGACCGTGGATGGCCAGCGCAACATCGCCCTGCATCCGGAGGATATTATTCGCGTCAGCCGGGCAGCACAACGCTTGCCACTGGCCATGCTAACCGATCTGACATTTTTCGAGCTTGCCCGACGAAAACTCCGCTGGAGCGGCACGAGCAGCTTCTAGCTTGAGGACGTTGCTTAGAGACTGTCTAATAATGTCGCTTTGCCAGCCGTTTGACGATGAGTTTTGACATGGCGATGAGGATCATCGCCTCGCTGTTGATCTCCCGGGTTTCGTAGTCTCGCACCAAGCGGCGGTTGTGGGTGAGCCAAGCAAAGGTGCGTTCGATGATCCAGCGCCGGGGCTGCACGGCAAAGCCTTTGACAGCCTCCTTGGATCGGACCACTTCCACGCGCAGCCCGCGCCAGGGAAACCACGCCCGCAGCGTGGCGAGCACGCGCAAGCCCGCATAGGTGCTATCGGCCCAGAAGTGGCGCAGCCAGCCAAAGCGGGCCACGACCTCAGGCAGCAAGCGGGCCGCCCCAGCCGGGTCGCTGACGCTGGCGGGGGTAACGAGCACGCCTAAGATGAATCCAAGAGTGTCGACCACCAGATGTCGTTTGCGGCCCAGCACCTTCTTGCCTCCATCATAGCCACGCCCTCCGGGGTGGTTAGCACATTTAACACTTTGCGCGTCGAGTATCGCAGCCCGGGGGGCTTTTTTTTCGCGCTGCGCTGGCGCAGGGCATCGCGCAGCGCCGCATGCAACTCGAGCCAGACGCCCTCTTGGCGCCAGCGCATGAAGTAGTAATAAACGATCCTCCAGGGCGGCAACTCGCCGGGCAGCATCCGCCAGGAGCAGCCCGAGCGCACCACGTAGAAGATCGCGTTTAAGATCGCCCGTTTTCCGTAGCGCGCAGGGCGGCCCAGTTTGGCGGGGCCGGGGATCAGGGGCTGGAGAATCTGCCACTCGGCGTCGGACAGGTCACTGGGATAGGGTTCGCGTGCTCGGCTCGGCATCCCCATGCCTGCCACGGCCGAAAATCACCGCAAGAACGACTTTTTAGACAGTCTCTGAGCTCGACTTTGGCCATTTTAGGCCGCATAGCAGAGCAGTTCGCTGAGGTGGGCGAGGAGCGCATCGGTGGGTTTTCGCGTTTCGACCTCACAGACCGATAAACATAAACCCATCTGCCGCCAGAGCAGACGGCGGAGGTGGGCGAGCGCGTCGGCAAAGGTCGGATGAGCTTTGATATACCACCCTGCCTGACGCACCGACACGCCTTTGGGCCGGCGTGCGGCGACCAGCGCCACCACCGAGAAGAGTGCCAGCCGCACTGGGGTGGAACGCGCGATGGCCGTGTCATTCCATTGCCGTTGACCGTCCATTCCGAGGTGGGCACGCGCCTCTCCAAAGGTCGTCTCCATCGACCAGCGGCGCACGCAGGCGCTCACGATGGCTTCGGAGGCAAGGTTCAAGTCGGTGGAGAGCAGCGCCTGCGGGGCGAAGCGGCCGCTGGGATCCCGGATAAGCACCCAGCGAATGGGCACGGGCGTCATGCCAGAGTGATACCACACGGCCGCCTCGCTGCTGGTCTCCACGGTGCGCATCGCCGTGCCCGCTGGTCCATACCAGGGCAGCGCCGCTGTCCGCCACTTCGTCGCAGGGTCGGCCAGCCGCTTGGCCAAGGTGGGCAGCCGCCGACCCTTGATGCGGGGTCGGCCGGTCTGACCCGGGCGCCGCACCGGGGCCGGCTCATAAAGGGCGGCGTCCAAGCGCAGGCGGGTAATGAAGGCCAAGGCTGCCCCGGAGCGCCGGCGCCTCGCCGCCCGCCCGCACCAGTTCAGCAGTTCCAGAGCAGAGTAGCCCCCATCAGCGACGAAGATCAGCCCGCGGGCGGGCACCCAGCGGCAGACTTGGCCGATCAGGCCGCGCGCCCGGCGCACCGGCGGCTTGTGAGCACGGCGGCAGCGCAGAAAGAGCGGATAACGCTCGGAGGGGCAGAGCACCGTTAGAAACGGCAAAGCCCAAACTCGTCCAACCCACGGAATGGCAGCGAGCAGGTGGACGCTCATCCAGCGCAGAGCCCGCTGGTCTTCTGAAAACACTCCAGGCTGGAGCGAGCCGCGTCGCGGTAAATGGCCCGTGCAGCGATGCGCTTGCCGCGCCGACGTTCGATGGTCTCGTCCAAGCCGAAGGTCAGCGGTTCGCCCGCGGGCACAAACGCCTCCACCAGCAGGCTCAGGAACACACGGGAGGCGGCCCGCGCTGACCAGCGTGCCCGGTTGAGAACGCGGTGATATGCCTCAAAGCGTGGTTGCTCCCCGAGACCGAAGGAGCGCAGGGCCGCCGTGACGGTGCGACCGCCCGGTGCCAGCAAGGCACCACAGAGAAGCACCTGAGCCCGTGCCCAGGTCGGCCGGGTGAAAAGTGGCGCAAAGGCCGCCAGCACGACGGCCAACTCGGCGGGTGGGATAAACGTCACCCGACAACTCTCGCTGTCACGCGCCGAGGTGTCCCGGCTTTCTCAAAATGGCCAAAGTCGAGCTTAGGCTGTGAGTGCAGTGGTTAGAGTTGAAGCCTTGGCGCGAAGGAGTAAAGCCTTGGGATGGCACGAGAAGTCCTGCCAATGAGCAGTGGGCGCAATTGGCGCCGCTCTTTCCACGCTTTGGCCCCATGAAGCACCGCCGCCGGCGTCTGGAGGGCATTCTCTGGGCGCCTCGCACCGGGGCTCCCTGGCGCGACGTGCCCGCGCAGTTTGGCAAGAGCGACAGTGTGCAGAGTGGTTTTAAGCGCTGGAGCAAGAGCGGGCTGTGGGCGCGGCCCTGGGAGCACTGGCGCGGCTTGCTCAGCGCAGACCGCGAGGCCCTTTATCTAGATAGCACCGCCGTCAAAGCTCATCGCCACAGCGCGGCGCGCGCAAGGCGCTGGGCTCTCAAGCCATCGGTGCCTCGCGTGGCGGGCGCGGCACCAAGATTCATGCGGCCTGCGGTGCGCTGGGCTATCCGCTGGCCGTCAAGCTCACGGCCGCGCAAGAGAGCGACATCGCCCAGGCCGAGGGCCTGCTCGCAGGCCAGCCGGCCGAGAGCGGGTGGTGGCCGACCGCGGCTACGACAGCGACGCGCTGCGCACAAAGATCGCTGCGCAGGGCGCAGAGCCCGTGATCCCGCCGCGCAAGCACCGCAAAGAGGAACGCCCCTACGATGAGCACTTTTATGAGAGCCGCCATGTCATCGAGAACTTCTTTTGCCGCATCAAAGACCACCGCCGCGTGGCCACCCGCTACGAGAAAACTGCCGCTCACTTCGCCGCCATGGTCATGATCTTCTGTATCCTCATGTGGCTGAAATTTTGAAACTGCACTCACAGCCTAGGAGATAGTGCCAAAATGCAACACGATTACGAGAATGGATCACAGCGCCGACAATAAGAAATAATATTACATTTATTCTATTAAGTTTTGCACGTGTCTTCCCGTTCCCCAATTTCCGCTTACTAAAACCATTCGCTGCGCAAAGGGCGCTTCCTTGTTTTGACGACGTATCACTCAGTTTTAGCAACCACGCCAGGATCAAGGACTTTTCCTGCCCGCCGGCGGTTCAAGGACTTTTCCTGCCTGCCTGCCTGCCGATAATTGTGGATCTGTAAACTGCAAGCTTTGAAGCAAACGATAATTCCAGGAATCCGCACTGCGGTGTGCATCCACGGACTGCAGCGCGAATCCTGTTAGTGTTCAGTCGATTGTGGGCGCGACAAAAAAATCGTGCGGTCCCTGCGCTTTGCATGGAGACTTTGCACATGTTACTCCCAGCGCTGTTTGCGGCTCCCTTTTTGATTTCCGTGAAAAGCTGCGGGATTTCTCGATGAAAATGAAGCTGATCGCCGTCGCCAACCAAAAAGGTGGGGTGGGCAAAACCACGACCGCGGTGAATCTCGCGGCTTGTCTGGCTGCGGAAAAATGGCGTGTGTTGTTGATCGATCTGGATCCTCAAGCCAATGCGACCAGTGCGTTGGGCTTGGAAAGCATGGAGGGTTGCAGCCTCTACCGTGCCCTGATCGGAGATGGGTCGGTCGGGGATCGCGTCCTGCCCACACGGCTCGAGCACCTTTTTATCATCCCTGCGGACCTTGACCTCGCCGGAGCAGAAGTAGAAGTCGCCCGGCTGGACAATCACCTTACCCGACTCAGGGAAGTTTTTGCGAGTCTCGCGGCGGATGCGCCCTTCGATTTTGTCATCATGGACTGCCCGCCTTCGCTGGGAATTCTGATGACCAACGCTCTGGCGGCGGCCGATGAACTGCTGGTGCCGATCCAGTGTGAATATTTCGCACTGGAAGGCGTGTCGAAAATCGTCGGCTTGGTGGAGCAGATCCGTGCTGCCGGCGCCAATCCGGAGCTGACCATCGCCGGCTTCCTGATGACCATGTTTGATCAGCGCACCAACCTGTCCCAGCAAGTGGTCGCCGAGGTTCGCAAACATTTTGCCCCCCTGCTCTATCGCACCGTGATCCCCCGGTCGGTGCGTCTCGGTGAGGCACCCAGTTTTGGCAAAACCATCATCGAATACGATGCTGCCGGCGCCGCGGCGCAGGCCTACCGTAAATTCGCTGCGGAATTTCTTCGCCGTCAGGCCGGTGACGACGCGGGGAGCCGCCGCGACAATAGGCCTAACTC
>CAXTRS010000015.1:6837-25808 GCA_964246635.1 uncultured Chthoniobacterales bacterium
GCAGGCGAACAATGCGGACGACGTTCACGTCTCGGCACCACAGCCACCCAGCGATCTCCCGCCGCTGCCACCGATGCTCCAGGCGGCGATCCGAAGCAGCCAGCGCTAAGGGCCTGTGGAAAAGTCTGCGCCGCGCTGGCGCGGGTCTGTCTCTCACGTTTCCATGGAATGCGCACGCGCCGTCATCCGTTCGCCACGGCAACAATAACGAAGCTTTCGGGCTAATCTCAAATCGCCCGTCAAGCGTCCGCAGAATCCGGTAGTGGCTCCATTGGGAATTGGAATTTTCACGCCGGGGAGCGCACGTGCCCTCTTGTGTTGGCGAAGGCGCCCCGCCTGCGCGAACTCCTTCTTTTTTCTCATCGCAGAAGGGCAGGCAGCCAGCTTTTCAGCTTTTCGGAATGAAGACGCTGCTTAGAATCCGTGGGAGATGGTGCGAGTTTGCCCGTCCTTGGATGACCTTCTGCGATCGAGGAGCCGGCAATCGCCCTTCCTTCTCGGCATAAAGAGCCATCCGTAGGTCCGCAGGCGACAACCGAAAAAATTTGCGCACTGCTTCCAATACACTGACACCGGCTAAATCATTCGATCTCATCCGTAAGGCCCGTACGCTCCTCGATGACATTTCGTGCTGCGTTCCGGCCTCCATAGCCGGCAGTTTTTCCAATGCACACTTCTGCTCAGTCGCCCCCGCGCTGTCGGGCTGTCCGCGGCACCTTGACGGGTCGCTGCGCGCGTTCCCTTGCGACGCGGTAGTCTCTCTCCCTGCCCTCGGCGGGATTATCGTCGGCCGCGAAGTTGCGTGTGCATTGGGACGGCGACATGTTTTCCGCGGAAAAAGAGGAACGCAATCCCATCTTACGACGGGACTTCGAGCTCGGTCGTGGCCAGCGTTTCACGTTGCCGAAGATGTGGCCGTCCGCAGCGACCGGGTGCAGAAGTCTGTGGACATGGTGCGTTCGCACGATGCCAAGGTCGCGGCAGTCGCGTGCTGGTCGATCGTCCCGGCGGGCGGCGACCCGATTTTGCTCGCCCTTTTGGGAACTGGCTGCCATTGCCCCCGAAACCTTCGCCGCCGATGCCTTGCCGCCAGATCTGGTCAATGTTCCCTCGGTGAAACCGGGCAGCCGCTGACTCGACGCGCTCGCGGTCTGCCACGAATGCGCAGGTGTGCAGCGGCGGAAATCCGCGACCCAATTTTCGAGGCGACGCCTTGCTGCTCCCGCTTTTGGGTGAGCATGCTTGTTCAGCGTGCGAGTGCTCGCCGGTGAGGCGTCGGCACAGAGACACCGGAAGCGCGCTGGGAAACGTTCGCCCTGCCCCACGCGCGCTTGTTTTCCGGGCCCGGCTGGCGGAAGGTGTCGCGCTTTTTATGTTTAACTGGATTCTCAAACAAATCCTCGGCTCGAAAAACCAGCGCGAACTGCGCCGGCTGATGCCGCTCGTGCGGCGGATCAACGAGTTCGACGAGGGTTTCAAAACGCTCAGTGACGACGATCTGCGCGCAAAAACCGCCGCGTGGAAAGAGCAGCTCGCACCGGTCGAAGATTTTCAGGAACGCGAGCGAATCCTGAACGAAATCCTCCCGGAAGCCTTTGCGCTGGTGAAAAACGCCGCCCGCCGGCTGTGCGGCAAGACTTGGCTGGTTTGCGACCAGCCGGTGACCTGGAACATGGTGCACTTCGACGTGCAGCTGATCGGCGGCATGGTGCTCCACTCGGGCCGGATTGCCGAAATGGCGACCGGCGAGGGCAAAACCCTCGTGGCGACGCTCCCGCTCTACCTCAATGCCTTGACGGGACGCGGCTCGCACTTGGTGACGGTAAATGATTACCTCGCGCGACGTGACGCTGAATGGATGGGCGAATTGTTCAAATTTCTCGGTCTGACCGTGGGCTGCATTCAACACGACCAATCGCCGGAGTTTCGGCGCGATCAGTATCAGTGTGATATCACTTATGGTGTCAACGCGGAACTTGGCTTCGATTACTTGCGCGACAACGGCATGGCCAGCAGTCGTGACCAGCAGGTGCAGCGCGGTTACGTTTACGCCATCGTGGACGAGGTCGATTCCATCCTTATCGACGAGGCCCGCACGCCGCTCATCATCTCCGGTCCCGCCACGGTTTCCACCCATCAATATGACACGTTCAAGCCGGGCATCGAGCAGCTCGTGCGCAAGCAGACCATGCTCTGCAACCGCCTGGTGACGGAATCGAAGCAGTATCTCGACGACGGCAAAACCGAGGAAGCTGGCATTCTGCTCTTCAAGGTGAAACTCGGCCAGCCGCGCAACAAGGCGTTGCTGCGCCTGCTGGAGGATCCGGTGAATCGCCGCGCGCTCGATAGAGCGGAGCTTTCGTTCTACCAGGACTCCCGCAAGGACGAGCTCTACGCCTTGAAGGAAGAGCTGTTTTTCACCATCGACGAGCGCGCTCAGGAATCCGATCTTTCCGAGCAAGGCCGCGAGTTCCTAAACCCCGACGATCCCGAATCCTTCGTTTTGCCGGATCTGATGACGGCCTTTGCGGAGATCGACGTGCGGACCGATTTGGAGGATCCCGCCAAGGAACAGGCCAAAGCCGACGCCCAGGCCGCGTGTGATGCCAAGGCGGAACGCATTCACAACATCTCGCAGTTGCTGCGCGCCTATTGCTTGTTTGAAAAGGACGTCGAATACGTCGTCGAGGAGAACAAGGTCATCATTGTGGACCAATACACCGGCCGCAAAATGCCCGGCCGCCGGTGGAGCGACGGTCTGCACCAAGCCGTCGAGGCCAAGGAGGGCGTGCAAATCGATCGCGAAACGCAAACGCTGGCGACCATCACGATTCAAAACTACTTCCGCCTCTATGCCAAGCTCGCCGGCATGACCGGCACGGCGGAAACCGAAGCCAACGAATTTCACGACATCTACAAGCTCGACGTCATCGTCATCCCGACGAACCGGCCGGTGCGCCGCGACGACTCGAACGACCGGATTTACAAGACGCGGCGCGAGAAATACAACGCGGTCATCGCCGAAATCAAAGAGCGCCACGCGCACGGGCAGCCGGTGCTCGTCGGCACGGCCAGCGTCGAGTCGAGCGAGTTGCTCAGCCGCATGCTGAAGCGTGAGAAAATTCCGCACAGTGTCTTGAATGCGAAGTATCACATGCAAGAAGCCGAAATCGTTGCGCGCGCCGGCCAGCCTGGCACTGTCACCATTTCGACCAACATGGCGGGCCGCGGCACCGACATCAAGCTGGGCGACGGCGTGGCCGACCTCGGCGGGCTGATGGTCGTCGGCACGGAACGGCACGAATCGCGCCGTATCGATCGCCAGCTCCGCGGCCGTTGCGCCCGCCAGGGGGACCCCGGAGCGTCGCGGTTTTACGTTTCCTTCGAAGATGACCTCATGCGTAACTTCGGCGCGAGCGATCGCATGACGAGGATCATGGAGCGCTTCGGTCTCGAGGACGGTCAGGAACTGGAACACCCGTGGCTCAATAAGAGCGTGGAAAACGCGCAAAAGCGCGTGGAGCAAAGGAATTACCTCAGTCGCAAGCACACGCTCGAATACGACGACGTGATGAACAAACAGCGCGAGGTCGTGTATGGCTATCGCAACGAAATTCTCGACACCGAAGAGCCACGCAAGCTGATCGACGAAGTGATCGAAGAGGCCATTCCCGCCAAGGTCCAGGAGTTCCTGAAAACGGTGGATGGGGGGGATGAGCCCAACCATGCTGCCCTGCTGCACTGGGTGAACACGACGTTTCCAGTGGGATTGACCGCGGAGAAAGCGGCGCTCGCCTCGCGCACCGCCGACGAGAACAGCCAATTCCTCGTGGATACGATCCGCAACGCCTACCAGCGCAAGAGCGGCCACGAGGACCCGGAAGCGGTGAAAGGCTTGGAGCGCTACATCCTGCTCAACGCCGTCGATCGGCTTTGGCAGGAGCATCTCTTCGCCATGGATTCCTTGCGCGAGGGCATTCAGCTTCAGCGCATCGGCCAAAAAGATCCGCTCGTTGAATATAAGAACGAAGCCTACTCCATGTTTGTGGAGTTGATGGCGAACATCAAATTCGAGGTTCTGCACAATCTCTTCCGCAGCACCTCGAATCTCCAGGCGTTCGAGCAGTTTCTCGCCAGCCTGCCGCAAATTTTGCTCCATGCCCCGCCGCCCGATGGCGGGCAGCAGTCGCCGGTGCACACGCCGGTGGCGCCCCCATCTTCCGGTTTGGCCAGCAGCGCGGTAGGCGGCAATCGCACGAATACGCCGCGTTCCGCCCAGGCAACGTCCGGACCGATGCGAGACGGGGGATCACCTGACGACGGCGACCTCCCCCAGCTCGAGATCCCGTCGCGGCGCGAGCTTCCCAAAATCGGACGAAACGAAGCCTGCCCGTGCGGCAGCGGCCGAAAATACAAGAACTGCTGTGGGCGCGGCTTGGTCTAGCGCCTGGCACGACTCGGGGCTTGGCGGAAGCGCCTGGCGCTATATGCCCACAGCTGCGAAGCCTGGAAGGTAGTTAGGCGCCACCGCTCGATATCGTGACTACGAATATCACCGTCGAAGTGGAGACAGCACTCCCCGCTGTTGAAGCGGAACAGATTATCCGCGAGCTGGTCGCCTACAATGTCACGCAGGCTCCGCCAGCGAACCACCGCCCTTTGGCCGTCGTCGCCCGCCGAGCAGCGGGAGAGATCGTCGGCGGTCTCCTTGGCTATACACATTGGGAATGGCTTTTTGTCCAGCAGCTCTGGAGCGCGACCGAGCTTCGGGGCAGCGGCGTGGGCAGCCGCCTCATGCTCGCGGCAGAGACCGAAGCGCAGACGCGGGGTTGTCATTACGCACACTTGGATACCTACAGCTTCCAAGCGCTAGGCTTCTACCAACGGCTCGGTTATCGGGTCTTTGGCCAGTTGGAGAACTACCCGGCCGGGCATACCCGCTATTTTCTACACAAACGCGACCTGTCCACGGCCTAACCCGGTGCTATAGTGAACCGACGCCGGCGGCGGCATCCAGCGCTGAAGTCCATCGCTGAGCTCAAAGGCGATGGTAGGCACTTCGCATCTCAGTGCAAAGCCACCGAAACAGAGCTTGCGGAGCAACTTAAACGCTGGCTCCGCGGCGGCCAATCACCGACCGAACCGGCAAAAGCACTCCGCTACGAATGCACCGAGCCTTGTTTATTGTGGGTGCGACGGCATCTGGGAAAAGTGAGCTGGCCACCGAAATTGCCGAGCGCTGCAACGCGGAAATCGTCAGCGTCGATGCATTTCAAATATATCAGGGGCTGAACATTCTGACGGCAAAACCTGAACCGGCCGTGCTTGGCCGCGCGCCACATCACCTTATCGGCGTCCTTCCGCTATCCGAGAAAAACCACGTCGCCCGCTATCTCGAAATGGCGCGAGAGGCACTGACTGCAATCACACAACGAGGGCGTCCGGCGCTGCTCGTTGGCGGCACCGGCCTCTATATACACGCTCTTATCCATGGTTTGTCTCCCCTTCCTCCCGCGCAACCAGAGTTGCGCGCGGCATTGGAAACCGAGCCACTCAGCGAACTGAACGCGCGTTTGCGCGCCCTGGACCCTGAGACTGCGCAGACCATCGACAGGCAGAACAGGCGCCGCGTTGTCCGGGCATTGGAAGTCTGTCTTGTGACCGGCCGAAAATATTCGGAGGCGATCAAAGATCGACCGGAGGAACATGCGGCAGGGCGAATCCGGTTTCAGCCGATCGAGGAAAATCTTCCCCAAGGATCTCTCCTCGACTGGGATAGGAAAAAACTTCACCTGCGGATAGCGCAGCGTATCGAACAGATGTTTGCTAACGGCGTGGTGCAGGAAGTCGGTGCGCTGCACGCTGAGATGCTCGGCCCGACGGCATCCCGGACCTTGGGATTGACGCCCATTCGCGCCCTCCTGCGAGGTGAAATCACGGAACGTGAATGTCGGGCGCGTCTGGAAGCAACCACACGGCAATATGCCAGGCGACAATGCACTTGGTTTCGGAAATATTCGCCTTTCCAATGCGTGATGATGGAAAGCCAACGGTCTTTCCGTGAGCTGGCCGAATCCATCCTGCGTGGCAGGATCGTGCGAAACAACCGCGGTTAGCCGTTCTATGCACCGCCGGTGTGATTCCATTCTGGTCTCGGCCGCGAGCAACGCTTATTCTGTGCACGTGGGGTCGGGCCTGCTCTCAGAGATCGGTGCTCTGATCCGAGAGCAAATGGAGGTGCGCTCGCCGCGGCTGCCGGCTCGGAAGTGCGCGATCATTAGCGACGGAAACGTGGCGCGGCTCTACGGAGACTCTGTGGTAACGAGCCTGTCCGAGGCGAATCTCCAGCCGGAACTCATCCTTCTGCCGCCGGGGGAAGGGACGAAGACCCTGCGGCACGTGAATGCAGTGTGCGAGAGGCTGACGCGGGCGGGTTTCAGCCGGACAGACGTCATTCTGGCATTGGGCGGCGGCGTCATCGGCGACTTGGCGGGGTTCGTGGCAGCCATATTCTTGCGCGGAATTTCGTATATAAATGCTCCCACGTCCCTCACCGCTCAGTGTGACAGCTCGATCGGCGGAAAAACCGGCGTGAACACGCGCTACGGCAAGAATTTGCTGGGCGCTTTCCATCCGCCAGCGCTTGTGGTGGTCGATGTCAATACGGTGCAATCATTGCCGAAGCGCATTTTCAACGAAGGGTGCGCCGAAGTGATCAAACACGCCGTCGCGCTCGATCCAGATTTGTTCGATAAGCTCGTTCAAACCGGCACAAAGTGGCGCCCCGGTGGAGATTCCGGAAATTTCCCTCGGCGAATCCGAATGCGGACTGAGATCATTCGGAGAAACATCCAGCTCAAGGCTGGTATTGTCTCCGAGGACGAATTTGAACAGCTCAACGCCGGCGGCCGGCGCGCGTTGCTGAATTTCGGTCATACCATCGGACATGCCATCGAAAGTGCCGGTGGCTATGGAACTCTGCTTCACGGGGAAGCTGTGAGCTTGGGAATGATTGCGGCCGCACGGTTATCCGTGCAGAAGTCAGGATTGGACGAGCGGTGCGTTGATCAGTTGCAGTCGCTTCTGCGAACTTGGGAGTTGCCGACCCGCCTTCCAAAAGCAATCGCTGTGAAGAAAATCATGACACGAATGCGCGCGGATAAGAAATTTCTGGGTGGCGCCATCCGCTTCATCGTGCTGCCGCGCCTTGGAGCAGCTAGGGTCAGCGAGCCAGGGGAAATTCAGTGGCCTGACCTGGAACAAGTGGTGGAGAGCCTCGTGTAAGATCCGCAGCGGAGCGATCCACCCTCGCTTCGTAAATTTCTTACTAGCATACTAAATACGAGAAGATTGCGAGGATTTATATGACGGGTTTAGAGGCATGTTTAATTCTTAACATGCTCCCGAAAATGGGTCCCGTCCGTTTCCGTAAATTATTGGCCTCTTTTGGGGAGCCAGAACAAATCCTTGCTGCACCTTCCGATCAGCTTACCGAGGTCGATGGGATCAGCGCAGGGCTTGCCAAGGTGATCAGTCAATGGGAGCAGCACGCCGATCTCGATGCGGAGCTGCAAAAAATGGAAGCCGCCGGAGTCCGGGCGGTTTCCCTGCTCTCGGCAGAATACCCTGCGCTGCTGCGCGAAATATATGATCCGCCGATCATCCTGTATGTCTGGGGCGAATTGAACGAGCGCGACCGGCTGTCACTCGGCGTAGTCGGCTCGCGCCAGTCGAGTTATTATGGGAACGAATGTGCGAAAAAATTGTCGTATCAACTGGCTTACGCGGGGCTTACGATTGTGAGCGGGCTTGCCAGAGGAATCGACACCGCGGCGCATCAAGGCGCGCTCGCGGCCAGCGGCCGAACGATCGCCGTCATGGGTTGCGGACTGAGCACGATTTACCCGGCGGAAAACTTTACGCTGGCAGAGCGGATTGCCACGTCGGGCGCGGTGATCAGCGAATTCCCGATGTCGGTCACTCCGGACCGGCAAACGTTTCCCATGCGCAATCGCATCATCAGCGGATGCTCCCTGGGGCTGCTCGTGGTCGAGGCGGGAGCCAACAGCGGCGCCATTATCAGCGCCAACCAAGCGCTCGAGCAAGGGCGGGCCGTTTTTTCCGTGCCCGGCCAGATCGACCGGCCGGGGTCGCTCGGCTCGAATCGCCTGATCCAACAAGGCGCCAAGCTGGTGATCGATAGCGACGATGTCCTCAGCGAACTCAACGTCCGGTTGCCGCACCGGCCGACCGATTCCGCGTCAGCGCCGGAACTACGTATCCAGCAATTGACGCCGGAGGAGGCCGTCGTCCTACAAGCTATTGAGGATGCCGAAACCGCGATCGACACGATCATTCAGAAATGCGGGTTGCCAACCGCCCGGGTCACCTCTACTTTGTGCTCCCTCGAAATCAAAAAGGCGGTCAGGCAGCTTCCCGGCAAAAATTACGTCCGTGTCACCTGACCGCGGGCGGCTCCTTCCGGTCGCCCGCTCGATTCCCACCGGCTGATGTGAGGGACTGTCTCCATGCCAAAGGCTCTGATTATTGCGGAAAAACCGAGTGTGGCCGCCGACCTGGCGCGCGCGCTGGGTCGGTTTGAAAAGAAGGACGATTATTTCGAGAACGAGCGGTGGATTATTTCCTCGGCGATCGGCCATCTCGTCGAGATGTGCCTGCCCTCGGACTTGGACAAAAAGCGAGGGAAGTGGAGCTTCGCCAATCTGCCGGTCATCCCCGCCGAGTTCGAACTCAAGCCCATCGAGAAGACGCTGTCCCGCTTCAAGCTGCTCAAAAGGCTGCTCAAAAGCCCGGAGGTCACGGAGATCGTCAACGCCTGCGACGCCGGCCGCGAAGGCGAGTTGATTTTCCGATTGGTGATCAAGCTGGCTGGGGTGGACAAGCCAATCCGGCGGCTGTGGCTGCAGTCGATGACGCCCGAAGCCATTCGCCACGCTTTCGAGCGCCTGCGGACGAACGAAGAGATGATTCCGCTGGCGAAAGCCGCCTTTTCGCGCGCCGAGAGCGACTGGCTGGTCGGCATCAACGCGACCCGGGCGCTCACAGCTTTTAATTCCAAGGGTGGCGGCTTTCAGCTCACCCCGGTGGGCCGGGTGCAGACCCCGACGTTGGCCATCCTCGCAGAGCGCGAGGACAAAATCCGCCGGTTCAAGCCGCGCACTTACTTCGAGGTTCATGCGGACTTCCGGGTCGAGGCTGGCGATTACCACGGGCGCTGGCTGGACCTGAATTTTCGCCGCGGCACCGATGAAGACGCGCGCGCGGAGCGCATCTGGGAGCGTGAAAAAGCGGACGCGATCCAGGCGAAGTGCGACGGGCAGCCGGGTGTCATCGTTTCGGAAGAAAAGAAACCCGCCACCCAGCTTCCTCCGTTGCTCTACGATCTGACCAGTTTGCAGCGCGACGCCAACGGCCGCTTCGGCTTTAGCGCGCGCCGGACCTTGCAGATCGCCCAGCGCCTCTACGAACACCACAAGGCTCTGACCTATCCGCGCACGGACAGCCGCTACCTGCCGGAGGATAACCTGGCGACAGTAAAAGCCACGATGCGAATTCTGCCCGACCCCTCGCTGGCCTCTCATGCGGAGAATGCGCTGCGTCAGGGCTGGGTGCGTTTGAATCGGCGCGTCTTCGATAACGCCAAGGTTTCCGACCACAGCGCCATCGTGCCGACCGAGCAGCCGCCGCATGGTTTGGACGCCGATCTACAGCGGATTTACGACCTCGTGGCTCGTCGCTTTGTCGCGGTGTTTTTCCCTGCGGCACAATTTGAAATTACTACCCGCATCACGGAGGTCGCCGGGGAGCCATTCAAGACGGAAGGCAAAGTCATCAAAGACCCTGGCTGGATGGCGGTTTATGGACGGCAAGCCACGGCCGAGGCAGGCTCCGATGAGCAACTGGTGCCGGCCTCTCAGGGTCAGCACGCGGAAACGCTCGGTGTTGAGGTGCGTGAGAGTGCCACGAAACCCCCGCCCCGCTTTAACGAAGCTACCCTCCTTTCCGCGATGGAAGGCGCGGGTAAGCTTTTAGACGACGAAGAGCTTCGCTCCGCGATGCGCGAAAAGGGCCTGGGCACGCCGGCGACTCGCGCCGCCATCATTGAAGGTCTGCTCCACGATGAATACCTTGGGCGCCAAGGCCGTGAGTTGTTTCCGACTCCGAAAGGTCTCTCGCTCATTGCGCTCTTGAAAGGGATCGGCATTTCGGCGCTGTGTTCGCCGGAGCTGACTGGAGAATGGGAAGCCAAGCTCAAGCAGATGGAGCACGGCGGCTTGCAGCGCAAAGACTTCATGAACCAGATCCGGGAGCTGACCCGTGACATCGTGGAGCGGGCGAAAAATTTTGAAGGCGACTCCGTGACTGGCGAGTTCGGTGAGCTCGACGTCCCCTGCCCGAAATGTGGGACCATGCCGCTGAAAGAAGAGTATCGGGTGTTTCGCTGCCTGAATTGCGACTATGTGTTCTGGAAAACGATGGCGTCGCGGCAATTCGATCCCGAGGAAATCAAGACCCTCCTGGCCGAAGGAAAACTCGGGCCGCTCACCGGGTTTCGCAGCAAAATGGGCCGGCCGTTTTCGGCTACCCTGAAGCTGGGCCCCGATTTCAAGCCGGAATTCGATTTTGGCGAGAATGGAGGCGCCAATGGCAGCGGCACAGGCTCGGCGATTGATTTCTCCCAACTCACCCCGCTGCACGAGTGCGTGGTTTGCAAAAAGGGTCAGGTCTATGAGGTCGGCAATGCCTACGTTTGCGATCAGAACGCGAATGGCTCGAAGTGTTCTTTCCGCATGGGAAAAGTGATCCTTCAACAAGAGATCCCGCCCGCTCAGGTCGTCAAGCTGTTGACCGACGGCAAGACGGATCTGCTCACCAAATTCATCTCGAAAAAAGGGAAGCCCTTTTCAGCCTTCTTGAAGCTGGACAAAGGCAAGGTCGGGTTTGAATTTCAAGCCAAGGGGGCCAAAGCAGGGGCACGCAAAGGGACTCGCACAAAGCGCCCTCGCGAAGCCGGCGAATAGAATCCATTCATCAGCGGGTGGCCTCCGATCAATCCGAGTCTGTCAGGTGACTTTCAGAGTGTTTGACACTGCTCCGCTTTTTGATCATAACCGGGATCGAACCGCTTAGTTCATGCGCTGTCCGAAATGCAAAAGCGTGGAAGATCGTGTGATTGACTCGCGTCCAGTCAACCACTTTTCCGGTATCCGGCGCCGGCGGGTTTGTTTGCAGTGCGAATACCGCTTTACCACCTACGAACAGATCGAGCGCGCCGACTTGTTGGTCGTCAAGCGCGACGGCCGTCACGAGCCTTTTGATCGGCACAAACTTTACAGCGGGATTGCCAAGGCGTGCGAAAAACGTCCGGTCAACCTGGAAGACCTCGACCGCGCGGTGGATGGCATCATGGAAGATTTGGAAGCGAGCTACGGACGGGAAGTTTCTACCAAAGACATCGGCGCAAAAGTGATGGATCGGCTGCACAGTATTGACGACGTTGCCTACGTTCGCTATGCCTCGGTGTATCGACGGTTTCAAGATGTGGGCGAATTCATCGACGAGATCGAAATGCTCGAGCGCCGGCCCAAACCGAACGGCGCGCAACCGGAACTATTCGGATAGAGAAACTGGCATCCGCGCTGTGAGCGACGCTTGCCACGAAAGAGGATGATTGCTCTCAAGAACAACCTGCCGTTGCTGCGCAAGCCCCGCGGTCACGCCGTCGCCTTCCGGCGCGCCTGGCTGCGCAACGCTTTGAAGCGCGCGGCGGAAAAGGCGGGCTATTCCGAGTGGTGGATCGCGGAGGACTTGACCAAGAGCGTCGTCTTCTACCTTCAGCACCATTACCTGCAGCCCGTCATCGCGGTTCCCTTGTTGGAAAATGCGGTGCGGTCGGCGTTGCGCGAAATCGGCTACACCGACGTCGCCTCGCATTTTGGCTCGGGGCTGGGCGTTTACTCACTCTCGTTACTACGCTTTTTAGACTCGCCTTCGCGACCTGACGAGGCGCGGTTCTTTGCGAACTTGTCCGCCTGGTTCAACGAGGTTGGCTCGACCCCGTTGAGCTGGGTGGTGTTCGGAGACTTGGCGCCTTGCGCACACGCACTCACTCGTCAGGAAGACGCGAAGTTCTCGTCTGAATCCGAGGCTAATCTCCAGACGCGGATCGTTGAGTTTATCCACGCGCAGCTCTCACTCCTCCACGCCGAGGATTTTCTGCGTGAAGTCCGCTGCTCAATCCAGTAAGGCGCGGTGCTAATTGCTTCCAAAGCGCATGACCCTATTCGAGAAGATCATCGCGCGTGAGATTCCGGCTGAGATCGTCTATGAAGATGAATCGGTCGTCGCGTTCAGAGACATCGCGCCGGTCGCTCCCACGCACATCCTCATCGTTCCCCGAAAACCGATTCCCCGGATCGGCGCGGCGGCAGAGGAAGACAGCCAAATGCTCGCGCGACTACTGCTTGCTTCCAAAGCAATCGCGCAAAAACTCGACCTGCTCGACCGTGGCTATCGGCTTGTGATCAACCACGGCAAGGACGCCGGTGAGAGCGTCCCGCACTTGCACGTGCATCTCCTGGCCGGCCGGCAGATGACTTGGCCGCCAGGCTGAGGAATTGCGGCGGTAGAGTATCCGCTCGGACAAAACAGCGCCGCCATCTCAGCGCGCCGGTTTACTTACTTCAACAACAGCACGGCGCGACTGCGCTTGATCTCGCGTGTGATCCGCCGGTGCAGGTGTGCCGGCATGCCGGTCACCCGACGGGGCAGAATCTTGCCGCTCTCGGTCAAAAACTTCTTCAGCAAATCGGGATTTTTGTAGTCAAGGGCTTCCAGCGCGATGTCGATCCGCCGACGCGGCATGATGCGGTTCGCGCGCCGAAAATTCATCCTGCGCTGGGCTGTCTTGGGCTGCATAGTCTATAAGAGCGGTTTCGGTGGAAGGGTTGGGCGACGCGCTTTACTTCGTCTCGCGGTGCAAGGTATGCCGTTTCAAGAACGGGTTATACTTCTTCTTTTCCAAGCGGCCCGGAGTGTTCGGACTCTTCTTGTTGCGGGTGCTCATGTAGCGCGAAGTCGGTTTGCCTTCGGCTTTCGCTTCGGTGCATTCCAAGGTGATGATGTCACGGGCCATGGTCGGGAGCGATCAGAGGATCGCGGGAAAGTGAGTTGAGGTTGAAGGTTCGATGCTGGTGCCGGAAGCTTGCCGTTACTCCTTCGATTCTGGAGTAAACTCTTCCTCTTCCTTGTCTGGCTCGTCATCGTCCGTTAAGCCAAAAAGTGAAGTTACGGATTGGCGCACCCGCTGCGCCTTGTTTTGACGCTCGATCTGCGACTGGCACTCCACCGTGAACCGGGTGAAAGGAATCGCTTCGAGCCGCTCGTGGTTGATCGATTTGCCGGACATCTCGCAAACCCCGTAAGTGCCCAGTTCAATGCGCTTGAGCGCTTCGTCGATTTCGTAAAGCGCATCCTGCTCCTGGGAGAGGAGGCTCAGGGCAAAATCGCGGTCATACGAGTCGCTGCCGGCGTCGGCCTGGTGCATGCCGAAGGCGGAAGCTTCGTTGTTTTCCGCGCGCGCCCGCAGCGTGTCTTGGGCGACGCCGTTCATCGAATCCAGCATCGCGTCGCGCAGCACGAGCAAACGCTTCTTTTGTTTGCGCAGGAAAGGATTCAGTTTCGCGTCGGCGTTGTCCTCCATTTTCCGCGTCGAACCCAGAATGTAGCTGGAAATCGACGGGCTTCCTTTTCGCGCTTCGCCATTGGCTTTCATCGGACCTTTGGCGAGCGTCGGGACCGGACGCTTGACCGCGCTTTTCGACGCGACCTTCACGCGCGGCGCTGCCACCTTCGCGCGCGGAGCTGGAACGGCTTTGGCCTTGGCCTTGGTCTTGGCCGCAGGAAGGACCTTTTTCGCAGGGGCAGACTTGGCATTCGGCTTGCCGCGCTTGGGGGCCACGGGAGGCTTCGACTTTGGCATACGCAGGAGACAAAAAGCAGGCGCTGAGGGAGGTGGATTCGGGTGCGTTCCGCAACGGGCTGGACTCTTTACTGGCAATTGCCGGCTCGCGCAAGGCCAAATCAGAAAACTTTTTGCCGGAAATCCATGCCGCGGCGGCGTCCGGTATTTATGATTCAATTATGGGGTATTTCCTTGTCCTTCCCGAGGGCGATTTCTGTCACTGTGATCGACCTGCATGCGAGGATGGCAGCGCAGGCCCGGGTCCCAGCCCATGCCCGATAAAGCGGCGCAGCAAACCCAACACCCGGCAACCCGACAGAACCAAGGAGCACAGCGGGCGGAGCAGCGCATCGGCCATCAGGCCGGAGGCAAACCGCCGAACGAGAAAAGCGTCACAGCACGAACAGACCGACGGAGAAGATCGGCTGGGCGACGTTTAGTAAGTCGCTGGCTGAATCATTGTGCCCCGTAGAGGCTGGCTGCTCCGGGCGTCGGGCGACCTCGGACTTGGGAAGATGATGTGAATAAAGTGGTTTGCCGGGCTCTTTTCTCCCTGGCTACAAGCATCTTCAGCAAAGTCGATAACTCCCCCGAACACCGATCAAACGAGGGTGTCGGTGTTGGTCGTGCCGCCATCCTCTCTAAGACTGCGAACAACTCCCGATCATGCTTCGTTGCGCCTCTCGCGCATCGGCATTCCAATGGCTGCCGCGCGACTTATCGACAAGCTGTTCGGCGTTCGGTAGCGCCCCAATCGATTTCCGCCGGGCGGCACGCTTCACACGCAGTCAAGGCGCCGAGTTACCGCTGAACTGCGCCACTTGCGTCGGTGTGCACCTCGGGGCTTCCATGCTTTCGGCGGGTGAGCCACAGGCGGGGCAATTGCGCAGAGGGGATATCAACACGGCTACCGCTGGATGTGGCGTCGCAAGGCAGTGCAAAATTTAGGGTGATTCTCCGGTAGTGGGTCAGTTTGATGTTTTCGCGCGTTGGGTTTGGGGATTGGGGATTGGGGAGCACAGGCGTCCCGCCTGTTCTGGCGGGCGTCCCGCCCGGCAGCCTTCCTTTTTCCAGCAAACAAAACAGAAGGGCTTTCGGCGAGACGCCGAAACCGACACCCGGGACGGGTGTGCTCCCCAATCCCCAAACGCAAAATTGGCCCACTACCGATTCTCCCTCTGCGTCGATTAAGAACTCTGTAACTTGTTAGGCAGAACATCAGTGTATTAATTCAAGGCGGCATTTAAGACTCTTTTGCCTCCAAGGACGCGATCCTTTCGTCGGTCAGTTTTGCGGCCAGTTCGAGCACCTGAACGACTTCAGGCTGGGGTATGCCGTGTGTCTTCAAATTCGCCAATCGCATTCGCAGAAATCCTCGCAACCCACGCAAGTTGTCCCGGGGCTCGCTGGCTTTAACGATAGCGAAGTGCTCAGTGGCGGAACGGATCACCTCTTCAACTTCCGCGTCCGTCACGGCCTCTTTTCTCGCCTTTCCTGCCAGAGCGGCGACCTTTTCCACATGCATCCTTCACCAAGCCCTCTTCATATTTTCCGACGGGACGCCTCGCGGGAGCACTGACCGTTACCGGTGACAAATAATTCTCCGCCAAGCCAGGCTCGGATTTTGGCAAATTTTCTTTCTTTCCTAAGCCCCTCCGGTTGATGGAGCCGACAGTCGGATTCGAACCGACGACCGATCGATTACAAATCGATTGCTCTACCCCTGAGCTATGCCGGCAATGAGATTGGACCCGCGGTTGATGGCGAAAAGGTTACCGTTCTCACCACCCTCCCCCACCCTGCGTTGTCGCAAGCTAAAACATCTTGATAAACGCCTTCTGCCGCAACCCTTCGATCCACTGCTGCTGCAACCGCTGGCGTTCGTCGGCGGTGAGCTTTTTCTCCAACTCCCCTTTCACATCCTGTAGCGGCTTGGTAAAAGCGTTCTTCCGATCCTCGACCATGAGGATGTAATACGTCCCGTTTTGTTCGATGACGGGGCTGATCTCTTTCGGCTTCAGCCGGAACGCCACTTTCGTCAGGGCTTCGTTGAGGATCTTCCGGTCGATCCAACCCCAATCGCCCTGCGACTCCCGGCTGCCGTCCTCGGAATACATCTGGGCAAGCTGGCCGAAGTTCGCGCCCGCCACGAGCTTGCTGCGAATCTCCTCCGCCATGAGCTTTTGCGCGTTTTGTTCGGCGGGTTCGTTCGAGTTACCTTTGGAAATGGCGATCATCCGCAACTTCACCTGCTCGGGCGAGGTCAGCTCGGGCTTCGCCTTTTCATACGCGGTGCCGATCTTGCCGGGGGAGATGATGAAATCGCCCTTCACGTTGCTGTAACGCATCGCCTGGACGATGAACTTGTCGCGTTCGATGTCGCGAAACTTCGAGAGTGTGTAGCCTTGGGCTTGCAGCGTGCGGATGAACGCCTGCCGGTCGCCGCCGAATTCTTCCCGCACAATCGCCTGAATGCGGTCGTCGATGATGTGGCCGGGAATTTGAAAGTCTTTCTTGCGAAATTCCTGCAGAATCAACTGGCGATCGACCAAGTCCTTCAGCGCGCCCAGCCGCGCCTCTTTGATCTTGGCGACCAATTCCGGGCCCGTGAAAGCATTCCGCAAGGCGCGTTCGCGCGCCGCCACGACCTCGCGCACTTGGGAGAACGTGATGACATCCCCATTGACCACGGCGGCGACGCCATCGACGACGTCGGCCTGGGGGCTTTGCGCCCGGGCGGCACTCATGCCCATCGCACCAGCCATCGCGCAGAAGAAAAGGATGAAGAAGGTGCGGAACAGGACGCTTTCATTGTTTGCTCCAGATGGGGCCAAGTGCATAAGGGGGGAGAGGGTGATTCGCCGGCGAGGATGCCTCGCCCCCGAGGGCGCGGGTTACTTGGTCAAGTGCTTGCAATTCAGCCTGGCACGCCTTCGAGCAGCGAAAAAATTTCGCGCAGCCTAGATTCCGGTTTTGGCGAAGTCAAGCGGGGGAACCTACCCTGCGGGAGCCAGAGCTCGCCGCGTCGGGTGAGCATCAATTTTTCGCCGCGCGTCTCCACGAGCGAGATGCGTTTTTCGGCCGCGGCAATCTTGAGTTCGGTCAACCGCAGGAAGTTCTCCGCCGGCGGGGGCAGCGGTCCGAAGCGGTCTCGCCAAGCGGCACGCAGACCCGCGACATCGGCTCGATTCGACACTTCCGCCGCGCTGCGGTAGGCCCCGATTCGCAGCCGCGGATCTTCCACGTAACCGCCAGGGAGATAAGACGGCAACGCGGCGCGGTTTTCAGCGGAAGCGACCTCGGAATCCGCGACGAAGTCCAGCCGCAGAGCGACCTCGAGGCGTGTTTGCACGGCATCGCCTTTCAGTCGCGCGACGGCCTGACGCAAGAGTTGACAATACAGCTCGAAGCCGATCGCAGTGATGTGCCCGCTCTGCGCGACGCCGAGAATGTTGCCCGCGCCGCGGATTTCCAGATCACGCAGCGCGATTTTGAACCCTGCCCCCAGCGCGGAGTATTGCCGGATGGCGCTCAGGCGTTTTCGCGATTCCGGCGCCATCATCAGTTCCCGCGGCAGCATGAGAAACGCATAGGCCTTGTGCGTGCCGCGCCCCACCCGCCCGCGAAGCTGATACAAATCGGCCAGCCCGAAACGGTCGGCGCGGTCGATGACGATGGTGTTGGCGTTCGGAATATCGAGTCCGCTTTCGATGATCGTCGTGGCGACGAGCACGTCGGTCTCGCCGTTGACGAAGCGGTGCATGACCTCCTCGAGCTGGCCCTCATCCATCTGGCCGTGCCCGAGGTCGATGCGGGCTTTCGGACAGAGCTGACCGAGACGCTGGCTGACCCGCTCAATGGATTGAACTCGGTTGTGCAGAAAAAACACCTGCCCCTGCCGGCTCAGCTCGCGCGTGATCGCGTCGCGAATGATGCGCTCGTCGTAAGGGCAAACCACGGTCTCGACGGGGAAACGGTTTGGCGGCGGAGTTTCGAGCGTGGAAAGGTCGCGCGTGCCCACCAGCGAAAGATAGAGCGTCCGCGGAATCGGCGTTGCTGACAGTGTCAATATATCGACGAGCGGATAGCTGTTTTTTATCCGCTCCTTGTGCCGCACGCCAAAGCGCTGCTCCTCGTCCACGATGAGCAGGCCGAGGTCTTTGAAGACCACGTCGTCCGAAATCAGCCGGTGCGTGCCGATCACGAGGTCCACGCTGCCGTCCTTCAAGCCACGCAGGGTGCGCTGCTGCTCGGCGTCGGTCCGAAAACGACTCAGCAGCCCGAGCGTCACGGGGAACTGCTCCATCCGCTGAACAAAATTTTCGTAGTGCTGCTGCGCCAGGACCGTGGTGGGGACCAACATGGCGGCTTGCTTTCCGCCCATGACGGCCTTGAACGCCGCGCGGATCGCCACCTCGGTCTTGCCGAACCCGACGTCGCCGCAGATCAGCCGGTCCATGGGCCGGGGCGATTCCATGTCTGCCTTGACCTCCGAAATGGCCCGGAGTTGATCGGCGGTCTCGGTGTAGGGAAAGGTGCTCTCGAAATCGCTCTGCCACGGGGTGTCTGGCGCGAAGGCGTGGCCGATCTGGGTTTCGCGTTGCGCTTGGAGCTTGAGCAGCTTGGCGGCGTAGTCGTAGATCGACTTCTCCGCAGACTTCTTTGCGGCCGACCACCGCCCGTCGCCAAGCTTGCTCAGGGCAGTCCCTTTTTTCCCGAGCGCCACGTAGCGGGAGACTAGAAAGCTCTGCGACAACGGCACGTAAAGCTTCGCGCCTTCGGCAAACTCCAGGACGAGGACCTCTTCGATGCGCAACTCGTCCCCTTCACCCGAACCGCCGCCCTCAGCCTCCGGCGGGGCGGCGGCCTGAACGCCCAGAAAACGGGCCAGCCCGTAGTGGACATGAACCACCAACTGCCCTTCGACGAGTTCGCTAAAGTCGATTTGGGATCGTCTGATCACTGCTGCCGCGCCCCTGCCCCCGAG
>CAXTRS010000016.1:0-25737 GCA_964246635.1 uncultured Chthoniobacterales bacterium
GTGGTCACGTCCGCGGCCCCGGCGCCGCTCATCTGCTCGGGCGCGGCGTAGGCGGGCGTGCCGAGCATGGCGTGGGTGTGCGTGAGCGCGCTGTCGCGCTCGACCCATTTGGCGATGCCGAAGTCGGTGACAAACGGCGTGCGTTCCCCGCCGCCCTCTTCGCCGTCGCCGCCGTGCAGGAGAATATTCCCCGGCTTCACGTCGCGGTGCAGGATGCCCCGCTGGTGGGCATGATGCACGGCGCGCGCCACGGCAGCGACGAGCGCCGCGATTTCCCGCGGCCAGCCGGCGAACTCGCCCACCCGGCCCGCGAGGCTGCCGCCGTCGGCGAGTTTCATGGAAAAAAACGGCAGCCCGTCGCGTTCGCCGACCTCGTAGATCGGCAGGATGTGCGGGTGGTCGAGGCTGGCGACCATCTCGGCCTCGGCGCGAAAACGCGCGAGCAAGGTCGCGGTGCCCGCTTGCTGGGGCAGGATGATTTTCAACGCCACCGTCCGCTCGGGCTGGCGCTGCCGGGCGCGGTAAACGATCCCCATGCCGCCGCGTGCGATCTCGCCCTGCAATTCGTAGGCTCCGAACCGCGCGGGTTCCGTTGCGCGAGCCGGCGCCGGCGCTTCGGCGGACTCCAGCCAATCCGTGCGACCTACTTCTGTGTTAGTTGCAGCGGCGGTTGTCAACGCCGCGTCGAGCAGACAAGCGGCGCACACGCCATCGGTCTGCAACAGCGTGAAAGCGCCGCAGCGCACGCAGCGGGCGCGAGCGTCACCTGGGTCAGCAGCCATCGGGGAGGCGGGGGTCTGACCTATCGCAGGATCACCAACCGGCGCGTTGCGCAAAGCTCAACGTCGCGCGCAGGTGGCGCAGTTCGGCGTCGATCTCGTCGGGTGTTTCCACGGTGCGCGCGACTTCTTCGCGCACCAGTTCGCGAAAGCGGGCGCGCAACCTGTGCACGGCCGTTTTGAGCGCCTCGGCGGTGATCCCGAGCCGGCCCGCCAGCGCGCGGCCAGACTCCGTCGCGGCGTGGTTGTCTCCCAAGGCAGGGTCGGTGCTGCCGGGCAGAAAATTTCGCAATTCGTCAAACCACCGCGCCTTGCCACGCTGGGTCGCTTCCGCGCGCAGTTCCTGCACGGCGCGGTCCACCACAGCCAGCGCCCAACTGACGTCGTAGGCGCATTCTGGCGACCAATCCTGCGCGGCAGCGCGGCGTTCCAAGTCTGCGGGGTTCACGTCGTCGAGGGGCACGAAGTGAGACGCGCCGCCGCGTTTGCCGACTGCGGCGTGCTTGTGCGCGTTGACGAGGAAGTTGGAAAAACAGCCGAGCAGATACGTGCGAAACCGCCCGCGGTGACGGTCGGCGCCCGCGAGAACGCGGTGTTCCAGCAGGTGCAGAAAGAAGGCTTGCACCAGGTCCTGGGCTGCATCCGGGTCACTGCCGCGGCGGCGCGCAAAGGCATACAGCGGCGCCCAGTAGCTGCGGCAAAAAAGCTCCAGCGCGGCGCTGGCAGCGCCGGGAGTTTCCGTGTCGGCGTCGGCCCCGGCCGCCAGCACCGCGGTCCAATGTGTCGTCCGGAAATTCTGCGGTTCCGCCCGGCTGGCGGCATTCGGGTTCTGGCGGCTCACAGCGAATAGGAGCCAAGCACAAGGCGGACCGGCTGGCACGTCAAATCACCCGGCACGCCAGGTGCCGCAAAGGGCTTCAAAATCCGCGCTCGATTTCCCACTTTTCTACCAGCTCGGTCGGCACTTCTTGAAGAAAACGCGAGGGCCGCTGGAACATGTCGCCGCCGTAGCCGCCGGACAGTTTCATGAATGGGAACGTGAGATAGAGCTCGTCGCACGCCCGTGTGACGGCGACGTAGAAAAGCCGCCGCTCTTCTTCGATGGCCTCGGGCGATTCGACGGAACGGTGGCTCGGAAACGCGCCTTCGGTGAGGTTGATGACGAAGACGACTTTCCACTCCAGGCCCTTGGCTTGATGGACACTCGATAGGGTTACCTGCTCGTCGTCGTCTCCGCGTCCGCGCACCACGTCTTCGGTTTCAAGGCTGGTGACAAGCGCGAGCTGCGAAAGGAATTCGTCGGTCTCGCCGTATTGTCGCGCGTAGCCGGCGAGCACGTTGAGGTCTTCGCGGCGGTTGTCATAGTTCGGAAACTTCACCTTCGCGTAGTCGTCATACACGCCTTCGATGACGCTCTCGATCGCGGCGGCCGGAGTAATAGCGATGCCCTCGGGTGTAATTTCGTCGAGCGTGGCGATGAGTTGTTTCCACGCCTTCTCGCTTTTCGCCGGCACCTTCGCGCTGGCGAAGGCTTCAGCGAAAGAATCGAGCGTCGCGCGCGCGCCGAGGTGTTTTTCAAAGTGCAGCCACAGCTTGTCCGCCGCGACGCCGCCGACGCCCGGCAGCAGGCGCGCAATGCGTTTGAACGCGACCTCGTCGCGCGGATTCGCGCTGAGTTTCAGGAACGACGCCACGTCTTTGATGTGCGCCTGCTCGAAAAAGCGTAGCCCGCTGGTGATCTGAAACGGCACCCCATGGCGGGTGAGTTCCAACTGCAACTCCATCGAATGAAAGTGCGCGCGGTAAAGCACGGCGATCTCGTTCAGCTCGGTGCCCTCGTCGCGCAATTCGAGGATGCGCTGCGTGATGAACAGCGCCTGCTGGTTGCCGTCGTTCAGTTCGATGAGCGCCGGTTTCGTCGCGCGAGCGTCGCGCGCGGCGTGCAGGTTTTTCGTGAACTGCTGCAGGTTCTCGGCAATCGACGCGTTGGCGACTTCCAGGATTTCCGGCACGCTGCGGTAGTTCGTCTCGATCTTATAAACTTTCGCCTGCGGATAGCGCTGCGGGAATTGCAGGATGTTTTGGAAATTCGCGCCGCGCCACGAGTAGATCGACTGCGCGTCGTCGCCAACCACGGTGATGTTCAGCTGCCGCGCGGCGAGGATGTCCACGAAGTCGGCCTGGATTTTGTTCGTGTCCTGATACTCATCCACGAGCAGGAACTGGAATTGGCGCTGATAGATTTCCGCAATCTCGGGATGGTCGCGCAGCAGGTGCAGCGTTTTTTGCAGGAGGTCGTCGAAGTCGAGCGAATTCGTCGCGCGCTTTTTCGCTTCGTAGCGGTCGCGCACTTTTTCGATGCCTTCGATCAGTTCCAGGAAATACGGATACCGCTCTTCGACGACATGTTTCACGCTGTGGCCGGTGTTGATCGCGAACGAAAAAATGTCCGCCAGCACTTCGCCCTTCGGAAACCGTTTGTCCTTCGGATCGACGCCCGCCGCGGCGACCGCGGTTTTGACGAGGTCCTCCTGATCCTCGCGGTCCATGATCGAGAACCCGCGCCGGAAGCCGATCGCCTCCGCGTGCCGGCGCAGGATTTTGTTGCCGATGGAATGGAACGTCCCGCCCCAAAGGCCGTCCGTCGCGCTCTCCGGCAGCAGGTGCGCGACGCGCTCGAGCATTTCGCGCGCGGCTTTGTTCGTGAATGTGAGCAGCAAAATGTTCGACGGCTCGACGCCGTTTTCCAGCAGATACGCGACGCGATAAATCAGCGTGCGCGTCTTCCCGCTCCCTGCCCCAGCAATGACCAAGACCGGCCCCGGCGGCGCGGTGACCGCTTCATATTGCTGCGGATTCAGCTCGTTCTTGTAATCAATGCGGATCGCCGCGCTGGCGGCAGCGGCGGCGTGCGCGGAGCGTTTGAGCGTGTAAGTGCGGGCCATGCGGACGGAACACGAAAACAATTGAGCGAGCCGCACTGTCTGCGCGCCGCTTGTGCCTTTCAAGCAAACGGACCAATCCGCGCTGGAAAATTCGGGCAGAGGCGTGATTGGATCATCGCACCATCGGCGTTGAAAAAGGTCATCACGCCCTCGTCGTCGCAGACCCAAACTTCCTGCGCGCCGGCTTCGAGATAAAGTTGCAGTTTCTCCTCGATCTCACGGCGAGAATTGCTCGGCGACAACACCTCGACGCAGACTTCCGGCGCAGATGAAAAACTTGCCTTGTCAGGGTGCGAGCGCCACAGGGTGTCGGAAGCCCAGACAACATCGGGTTGCTTGGTGCCGTCGCTCGTTTGCACCCCGCATTGCGAGACTGGACTACCATCCAAGAGCAGGCGGCGGAGCAAAAACAAAATTTCTGCCTCGTAACGTTGGTGATCGAGTCGCGGAGCCGGCATAAGAAAAATCTGGCGTCGCGCGTTAGTTTCGATCCGCCAGGCTTTCAACTCTTCGGGCAAGATGGTGCTTTCGGACAATGCCTCCCAGGTCCAGCCCTCATGCCCGCGCGGCGTCAGCACGAACAGCGCATCGCCGTCGTCTTTGATTTCCAAATCGTAAGGCAACGCGAGCAGCTTTTGGAAAAGCCGCTCGTCATATTTGGCCTCCTTGAAGGTCACCATAAAAATCTTGCCGATTAGCTAGCTTACCACACTGCCAACCCGCGCGACCAGCGGCGCGAACTCGCCGATGCGCGCTTCGAGCACGTCGCCGGCTTTGATCGGGCCGACGCCCGACGGCGTGCCGGTGATGATCACGTCGCCGGGGATCAGCGTCGTGCCCTTGGTGGAAAATTCCAGGATGTCGCGCGGCTTGAAAACCATGTCGCGCGTGTTGCCGTTCTGTTTCAGCTCGCCGTTTTGCTTGAGTTGCACGCTCAAGTTTTCCGGGTCAAAGTCGCCGGCTTCCGGCACGTAGATGTAGGGACCAAACGGCGTGAAGCCGTCGAAACTTTTCGCGCGATAAAACTGGCCTTCGGATTTTTGCAGGTTGCGATCCGAGATGTCGTTCGCGCACGAGTAGCCGAAGATGAAAGCCTCCGCGTCCGCGGCGAGCACGTTCTTCGCAGTGCGCCCGATGATGACCGCCAGCTCGGCCTCGAAGTGGACGGTGTGCTCGGGAAACGGCAGCTCGAATGTCCCGTTGTGGGGCAAGAGCGAGCCGATCGATTTCAGCCACGTCATCGGAAACTGCGGCAGTTCGTTGCCGAGTTCCTTCGCGTGCTCCGCGTAATTGCGCCCGACCGCGAGGAGGGAGCGCGGCGCCACGGGCACGCCGACCGTCAAGTCCGCCAGCGTGTGCGGCGGGCCATCCGCGTAGTCCACGCCGAGCCACGGCGCGCGTCGCAGCGGACGCACCGTGGAATCGTGCGCTTGAAATTCGCCGTAAAACGCCGCGCCGTCCGCCGATTGAAAGTGACCGTAGATTTTCATGTGCAATGGATACTACGGCACAATCGTCCGACCTGACCGCGTTTCGCGGCGGCCAGTCGAGCTTTTTTCAATCCGGCGCTCGTAGTCGTTGCGCGCGGGCGGTCGAGCGGCTAAAGGAGTCTCCAGCTATGAAGCCCTCCCTCCGCTCTCTCGCTGTTTCCACCCTCCTCGCGCTCGCCGCGCTCGGCGTCGGTCCGAGCCTGCGCGCCCAAGACATCGTCGTCGGCGAATTCGCTTCCCTCACCGGCAGCGAAGCCACCTTCGGCGTCAACTCGAACAACGGCGTCCAGCTCGCCGTGGACGAAATCAACGCCGCCGGCGGCCTGCTCGGCGGACGCAAAGTGAAAGTCATCGTCGAGGACGACCAATCCAAAGCCGGGCAACCCGCGGCGGCGGTGAAAAAACTCATCGCCAACGACAAAGTCGTCGCCGTCATCGGCGAGATCGCCAGCTCGCGCTCGCTCGAAGCCGCGCCGATCTGCCAGGAGGCAAAGATCCCGATGATCTCGCCGGGCGCGACGAACCCGACCGTCACGGAAAAAGGCGACTATATTTTCCGCGTCTGCTTCATCGACCCATTCCAGGGCACCGTGATGGCGAAGTTCGCGCTGGAAAATTTGAAGGCGAAAAAAGTCGCCGTGCTCACCGACGTGAAGACCGACTACTCGAAAGGGCTGGCGCAATTCTTTCAGGATTACTTCAAAAACCACGGCGGCGAGATCGTCACCGAGCGTTCGTATAACGGCGGCGACAAGGATTTCCGCGCGCAACTCACCGCGGTGAAATCGGCCAACCCGGACGCCATCTTCGTGCCCGGTTATTATACCGAAGTGGGTCTCATCGCCCGGCAGGCGCGCTCGCTCGGCATCAAGGCGCCGCTGCTCGGCGGTGATGGCTGGGACAGTCCGAAACTGATCGAGATCGCCGGCACCGCGCTGGAGGGCTGCTACTATTCGACGCACTTCTCCGTCGAGGACAAGTCGCCGAAGGTGCAGGATTTCGTGAAGAAATATCAGGCCAAATACAAGGCGATGCCCGACGGCATGGCGCCGCTCGGCTACGACGCGATGACGATCCTCGCCGACGCGATCAAAGCCGCCGGCTCGACTGAGGGCGCGAAGGTGCGCGAGGAACTGACAAAGATCAAAGACTACGAAGCGGTGACGGGGAAGATCACGATCGATCCCAAGCGCAACGCCACGAAGTCCGCCGTCGTGCTCCAGGTGCAGGGCAAGGACTCGAAGTTCGTGAGCACCGTGGCGCCGTGACCCGGCGGAGCCGGGAAGTTCCAAAATCCAAAAACCAAATTCCAAGGAATCAGACCAAAAGTCAGAAATTCCAAAACGGAGCACACGGTGCGCGGTCGCAGTTCGTGTGTGAATGAGCGCGGGAGGATCCGTTTTTAAGTTTTCAAAAATTTCCCTCCGATTCCTTGGAATTTGGGATTTGGATTTTGGATTTTCACCCGGTGATGAGTTCCATCGAGTTTCTTCAGCAGCTCATCAACGGAGTCTCGCTGGGCGCCTTCTACGCGCTCATTGCGCTGGGCTACACGATGGTCTATGGCGTCCTGCGCTTTATTAATTTCGCGCACGGCGACATCTTCATGATCGGCGCGTTTTGCGGCTATTACCTCACGCCGAAATTGATGCCGCACTTCACCGGCTGGCTGGCTCCGGTCGGGGTCGTCACGGTGCTGCTGTTGAGCATGGCGATCTGCGCAACGCTCGGCATCGTCATCGAGAAACTCGCTTACCGACCGCTGCGCGCGCGGCCGAAATTGACCGTCCTCATCACGGCCATCGGTGTGTCGCTGTTCCTGGAATACGGCGGCCAATTCGTCTTCGGCGCCGACCCCAAAGCGTTCCCGGAACTCGTCGCCGACCGCGCGCTGGAAAACACCGGTGCGCTGACGATCACCACCACGCAGGTCGCCGCGTTCGTCGTCACCATCGGCTTGCTGCTGGCGCTGACATTCATCGTCAAAAACACCAAGCTCGGCATGGCGATGCGCGCGGTGTCCAACAACGCCACCGCCGCCGCGCTGATGGGCGTGAACATCGACACCGTCATCTCGTTCACCTTCGGCCTCGGCAGCGCGCTGGCGGGCGCGGCGGGCATTTTGTATGCGTTGAGCTATCCGTCCATCGACCCGCTCATGGGCATCCTGCCGGGCATCAAGGCGTTTGTCGCCGCGGTGCTCGGCGGCATCGGCAACATCCCCGGCGCGGCCGTGGGCGGACTCATCCTCGGGGTGGTCGAGACATTTGTCGGCGGCTCGGCGTTTTCGACGTATCGCGACGCCATCGCGTTTGCGTTGCTCATCGGCATCCTGCTCTTCCGGCCGGCGGGGATTTTCGGGAAGATGCAGGCGGAGAAGGTCTGAAGTTTTCCGTTCAACTTTCGCGATGAACTACCGCCGCATCAAAAAGCTCGCGTTGCTCGGTGCGATCATCGTCAGCGCGGTGCTCTCGCAATTTTCCGGCGCGATCAATTCGTATTATCTCCAGGTCGTCATCTTCATCGGCATCAACATCGTTCTCGCCGTCAGCCTGAATCTCATCAACGGCTACACCGGCCAGTTTTCGCTCGGGCACGGCGGGTTCATGGCGATCGGCGCCTACATTTCGGCGTATCTTTCCACCGCGCACAGCGCCGGGTTCCTCAAGGCGCTCGGCGGGCCGAGCGTGTTCAGCACAACGCTACTCTTCATCGGTGTCCTGCTCATCGGTGGGTTGGCGGCAGCGGTCGCGGGCTTGATCGTCGGTGTGCCGTCGCTGCGGTTGAAGGGCGACTACCTCGCCATTGTCACGCTCGGATTTGGCGAAATCATTCGGGTGTTGATCCAAAACAACGATACTGTGGGCGGACCGCGCGGCTACAGCGGCATCACAGGCTATACGACCCTGTTTTGGACGTATTCCATCGCCGCGCTGACAATCTATCTCGTCGTCAGCCTGATTGATTCCACCTACGGCCGTGGCTTTCTCACGGTGCGCGACGACGAGATCGCCGCGGAAGCCGTGGGCATCAACACGACGCGCTACAAAGTCATCGCCTTCGTGCTCGGCGCGTTTTTCGCGGGCGTGGCCGGCGGCCTTTACGCGCACACGACAACTTATATCAACCCGAGCGGATTCGACTTTCAGCTCTCGATTCAGATCGTCATCATGGTGATCCTCGGCGGCATGGGCAGCACGGCGGGCGTCACGTTTGCAGCCGTGCTGTTGACCGTGCTGCTCGAATACTTGCGCTTCGTTTCCGGCTACGAATGGCTGCCGGACCTGCTGCGCCGGATCGCGCAGAACCGCATGATTATCTTCTCGCTCGTGCTCATCGCCCTCATGCTGCTGCGTCCGCAGGGACTCTTCGGCGCGCTGCCGCGGCGACGCGGCACCGAGAAACCGCTGAAGCCGGCGCCGTCCGGCCGCGCCTAACTAAATACCTTTCGCCATGTCGTCCGCGCTGCTGAACGTCAAAGATTGCACCGTGAAGTTCGGCGGCCTCACCGCGGTGTCGGCGCTGGATATGCAGATTGGCGAGCATGATCTCGCCGGACTGATCGGTCCGAACGGCGCGGGCAAGACGACGGTGTTCAACATCGTCACTGGAGTCTATCAGCCCACCAGTGGGTCGGTGCAATTCAACGGCAAGCCGCTCGCGCGGATGAAGCCGAATGCCATCGCCGGCTGCGGCATCGCGCGCACGTTTCAGAACATCCGACTCTTCGCCACGCTGAGCGTTTTCGACAACGTGCGCGCCGCGTTCAACCTGCGGCTCCAGCACGGCCTGGCGCACGCGCTCTGCCGCACGCGCAGCTTCTACGCCGAGGAAGCCGACATCGAGCGGCAGGTGATGGAGTTGCTCGAAATTTTCGACCTCGGCCGGCATCGTGACACGGTTTGCAAAAACCTCTCCTACGGCGACCAGCGGCGTCTGGAAATCGTCCGCGCGCTGGCAACCCGCCCGAAGCTCCTGCTCCTCGACGAGCCCGCCGCCGGCATGAACCCGACGGAGAAGGAAGAACTCACGCGGCTGATCCGGCAAATCAAAGACAAGTTCAACATCGCGGTGCTGCTCGTCGAGCACGACATGAAAGTCGTCATGGGCATTTGCGAACGCATCTTCGTGCTCGATCACGGCATCAAAATCGCCGAAGGCAGCCCGCGGGAAATCTGCGGCAACCCGAAGGTCATCGAAGCGTATCTCGGCGAGCAGCCGGCGGGAAGCGGCAATGGGGAAGGGAGTCAGGAGTCAGGAGTCAGGAGTCAGGAGTGAAGACATCTCCATTTCCCGCGTTGCCTGCTGTTCCTGCCTTTTTCCATTCTGTCTTCTGACTTCTGACTCCTGACTTCCTGCTTTTCTTCCATGCTCGAGTTGCAAAACCTCGCCGTTTCCTACGGCACGATCACCGCGCTGCACGATGTGAGCCTACGCGTTGACAAGGGGAACATCGTCACGCTCATCGGCGCGAACGGCGCGGGGAAATCGACGACGCTGCGCACGATCTCCGGCCTCCTGCGGCCGCACACCGGCTCGGTGAAATTCGAGGGGAATGACATCTCCGGGTTGGCGCCGCACAAGATCGTCGAGCTGGGCATCTCGCACGTGCCCGAAGGCCGCATGGTGTTTGCGAACCTCACGGTTTTGGAAAACTTGAAGATGGGCGCGTATCGGTTCAAGACGAACCCACGCTGGGGCCAGGACCTCGATTACATCTTCGGCGTTTTCCCGCGCTTGAAGGAACGCGAGCGCCAGGCCGCTGGCACGCTCTCCGGCGGCGAACAACAGATGCTCGCCATCGGCCGCGCGCTCACCGGCCAGCCGCGGTTTTTGATGCTCGACGAGCCATCGCTCGGCATCGCGCCGATGCTGACGAAAACGATTTTCGAGAAGATCGTCGAGATCAACAAGACGCTCGGCATCACCGTGCTGCTCGTAGAACAAAACGCAAACCTCGCGCTCGAAGTTTCGCGCTACGGCTACGTGCTGGAAACCGGCCGCGTGATCCTGCAGGACGAGTCCGCCGCGCTCCGCGCCAACGAGCAGGTGCGCCACGCGTATCTCGGCGCCGGATGAGGACGGAGCGCGGGCTGCGCGCTGCGTCCTCGCTGGCAGACGGCGAAAAATGTCCAAAAAGGTCAAACGTTGCTCCTTTGGTTTGCCCTATTCTCGACGGCATCATGAGCAAGAAATTAACGAAGAAAGGAATCGGCTCCGTCGAGGCAAAGGTGGAACTCACCGTCCATGCGCCCTGCCAGCGCGTGTGGGACGCACTCGTGCACTAGACCACGCACTGGTGGCCAAAGTCATTTTGGTCGAGTCCGAAAACGAAGCGGTTCATCATCGAGCCGCGGCTCGGCGGGCGGGTATTTGAAGATTACGGTGGTGGCGAGGGCTACACTTGGTATTCCGTCGTCGGCGTCGAGCGCCCGAGCTCGCTCTCCCTCATCGGTCACATGGGGCCGCCGTTCGGTGGGCCGCTGGCGACCCTCTTGCGGATCGCGCTCAGCCCGGCCGGCGCGAGCGAGACCAAGCTGGAAATCACCGACGCAGCTTTCGGCCAGATCGCCGAGTGCGACACGGAAGATGGCTGGCGCGAAATCTTCGTCCAGAATTTCGGACCCTACGTCGAGTCGGCAAAGCCGCCGAAAAAACGAGAGCGTTGAATCCCAGTCTCCGAGTCATGCGGCCATCGACATTGAAAGCCCATCGCGCGCGGATGGCGCGCGTCGCGCGACACCTCGGCGCCGGACTCGACGAACCCATCGACCCCGCCGTGCTCGACCGGCTGGCGGGTCTTTCGTCGCGACAACTGGCGCGCGTCTTCACGCGCACCGTCGGCGAAAGTCCGCGGGCGCACGCGCGCCGGTTGCGCCTCGAGCGCGCGGCATTGCGGCTGCGCACTTCGCCGCGCGCGAGCATTCTGACCATTGCAGTCGAAGCCGGCTTCAGTTCGCACGCCGCGTTCACGCGCGGTTTCCGCCAGCGCTTCGGTCACTCTCCGGCCGCGTATCGCCAGTTGGAAAGCGCCAGCGCGCAGCCGCGCTCGCGCCTCGAGCTTTGGCACTCCATCGCCGCGTGCGGGCTGCGTCCCTACGTGGAAGAAAGGGTGGAGCCCAACTTGCGTGCCTAACTCCCAGGGTCCGGTTTGAAAATCTCCGTGGTGCCCGAGCGCGAGCCGGGCGGGAAGATGGTGGTCGGGTTGCGGTCGATGAGTTCGTAGCGCGTCAACTCAAACTCGGGATACATCGAGTTGCTCGCCGGCTCATACACGGTCTCGCCGGTGAAGCGGCCCCAGATTTTGTATTCGCAGTTGTCGTCCACGCCGAGCTGATTGATCTCGCGGTCCGGCGCGAGCTTCGTTTTTTCGTTGAGCATCACGAGCTTCGACTGCTTCCACGGCTCGCCGGGCCGGCGCAGGTAGCCCCAGAATTTGTAATACGAATTGTAATACCGCCGGCCGATGAAGTAGTCGCCCTGCGGCTCGCGCGCGATCGCCGCGCGCGCCTGCATGCGGGCTTGCTGCATGGCGGCCGATTCGCCGGTGCCCATCTCGCAGCCGGCGAGCAGAAGACAAAAGGCGAAAGACAAGAGGGAAAAGACGGACTGGCGCATAGAGCCGCACTCTAGGGTGGGCAGACCGTGGCAAGCAAGCAACAAGGCGGTCGAATCGCTTCGTCATCAAGATCAGGCCCGCACTGATCAAATTTCCTTGGACAAGGTTACCCAAGCGGCGGACGCCATTTCTCATCACGGCAGCAATCGCACGCGATAAAAGCCGCGCTCAATACCGACAGCTTCGGGATCGGCGAACACAAATTGCGTCGGGCCGGTGTTGACCACGGTTGCATCATCAAACCCGGCGAGCGGTGTCCAAGTCGCGTCGGTGAGCGAAAATTTGCGCTTGAGGCGATACGTCTTTCCGTCAGTCGCCGCGTAGGTGATGACAATGTCGGTGCCGCTACGCACGACACTGATTTCCCACATCGTCGGCGTCACCGCCGTGCTGATGCACTAGTCGTAAACCGCTGCGCCGAAGTCGTCACGCTCGCCAGAATCCCCCACGCGTCCCTGCGCCCGGAAGTTCAGATTGATTTCGGGGCGATCTTGTTGCTATCACGTCCGCAAAATGATGGATTTGAATGACGCCCGTATTCGTGAGGCTTTACTGCGCAAACTGGCGCGACAGAAGACCCGTCCGCGGGCAGTGCTTGAGGAACTGCATGTGCATAATGGTAGCGCGATCGCCGATGTTGTTACTTTGCATTCGGAGGCGCATTGCTACGAGATAAAGGGCGCGACCGACCGCATCGAACGAATTGCCGCGCAGGGCACCTACTACAATGCGGCGTTTCGCCGGATCACGCTGGTCACCACCGAGTGCAAGCTTCGACGTGCGCTGGGGCTGGTGCCTCTTTTCTGGGGCATCATGGTTGCGGTTGAAGGCGGAGACACAATCCGATTTCGCTATTTTCGAGCCGCGCAGCTTAACCCCCGTTTTGAACGGCAATCGGCGGCAATGATCCTCTGGAAGAGCGAGATGCTCGAACTAGTGTCGGAGACAGGTGCGGAGCGCAAGCCACGGAGGCTTCTTGCGCAGTTGATCGCTGAGACGCAGCGTGATCTCGAGCTTAGCATGAGCATCTGCGATCTACTGCTCGGCCGCCGCCAGCGGACTCAAAGCGTTGCGCCGAGCACCATGTAGGTGATGTGAGCGACAACGGAAGGTTTCACCACTGTGTTATTCATGGCTCTGCTGCCGATGCCCCTGCTTTTCTCGTAGAAATAGTCTTCGCCGGTCGAATATCCCGGGCGGAAGAAGTCTTGATTACAGAGGCTCGATGTCAGGCCAGCATATTGCTCGTAGCCACCGGAGGCCAGTGAGGAACCCCGAGCGATGTAATAGGAGTGGTCAAAGGCGTCGATAAGCCTTGGGGCGGTCACTTTTGGCAAGAGCTTTGGGTCAAACTGTTTATCAGTGTAGAACGGACTCACGGTCGCATAGTCACCAGCAACCACATATACATCGACGAGATCGCGGACCCTAGCGATGATCTCGAGTTCCCGGCGCGGCAACGTGATAACGTTGTGTGTGCCCAAGACATCACGGATTGTAGGCGGAATGCACGAGCCAGTAACAATGACACGGCGGACAGGATAGACCGTGCAGAATTTCTGAGAGAATGCAGCGATTTGCTGGGCAGTCGTGGAGACATCAAATCCGCTGCAAAGGCGGCAGTCGAGGATCAAGTCAATCGCCTCGAACTCTTTGAAAACATTCGCCAGATCGAAGTCGATCTGGTCTTCCTTGTCGTCGAAGTCCTCGAAGTCGTTGTGATCGGCGCGAAAGGCCACCGTAGCCGAGTCAATTTCGCCGTTGCGCTTGAGACATGCCACGGCAGCGGTGTGGGGAATCCTATCGAGCGCCACGACAGGGATGAACCGCAGCCCCTTCAAAGCTTTGAGCACATAGGCGTATTGGTGGTCGCCCTCCACGTTCAGCGACCCAGAAATATCAAGGTCATCGAAGTAGAACTCCGAGTATGAGCCCCAGTGCTTTTTCAGGCTCTTGACGATTTTCCGAGTGGTCGCACTGTATGTCTCAGCATTGTAATTCGACGCATTGCGCGGAAAGTCGAAGAAGGGACAAATATCCTGCTTCACCTCGGGAGATAATTCGCCAATTGCGGCGAGTTCTCCCTGCTTTGCCTTAAGAAAAGGAATGTAGCGGATCATGACTGGAAGACGATGGCACGGATGTCGTGCTCGTTGATAATCGAGCTGTAACGCGTGTAGTTGCCGGACTCCTTGCGGAGGAGGCCAGCAATCAAGCTCGGGTGGACCCCCTGCTCAGCAGCGTAGGCGCGCACGGCTCGGTCGCTGGGGTCGTATTTGGGCGCGCAATTGCGCCAAGACTCGCGGTCGACGATCGAATCTTTGGCGAGACGGTTGGCGGCTCTCTCGGCTCGATCCTTCTCCTCGGCAGCCTCGACATCAAAGAATACGGGCTCCTTGAGTTGGTCGGCGTGCAGAACCAAGTGAGCGAGTTCGTGGAGAAGCGTGAACCAGAAGTAATCGAGGCGCGGGAAGCGGAGGCTCATCGCTATGACGGGATGACCGGTGCTCAGGTGGAACACGGCGCCGTCAGCGCTCATGCCAGGGAGCGCATAGACATAGACAAGGATGACGCCAAAGCCGGCGAGGATCGAGGGCAGCTCGCGGACGATTTCCGGGTTCACGCTCAACAGCGCGAGTTTTCGCAGATGTTCCTTCGTCAGGCCGGTGAAGGCTGGACGATCCTCGGCGAGGCATCGGTATTCCGCTTCGGCTCGAGCCCGAGTCTGCCAGATCGACAGCAAGTTCTCGTCGGCCTTGGCCGATTTGCGGAAGAGCGTAGGCTGTTTCGAGAGCGGAAGATCGAAGAAGATTGTTTCGAGGGGCGCATCGTCGTCCGCGGTCTTCAGCCAGCGTCGGGCGACCAGCTCCTTCCGAGAAAGGTCGGCGATGAACCCTCGAAATTCGCGATAGCGCTCGAACAGCTCGTGTGCGCTGACCTTGGAAGTTTGCGTCGTGTGTGTGAAATCCGCCCAGTCTTGGTCGTGGTTGCTCATGTTAGCTGGCCTCCATCAGTTGGGTGGCGAGATCCTGCGGGAGCTCGAAATATGCGAGAGACTGCGCGTCCTCCTTGCCGGCTACTTTCACCATCTTGAGCTTTGTGTAGAAGCCCTCCGCCCTCGGGAGGGAATGCAGACAAAAACCCGGGCGTAGCTTAAGTTCTTTCACAGCGAAACGCTGGGCCGCGCGGATAATTATCTCGCCTATGCCACGGAACTCGCGGGGACGAAGGTCGCAGGTGCGGTTCCAAGGCGCCACCGCGACGAATTTGACGTAGAAGATGTCGCCGGTCTCCAAGGCGCTCGCTTCCGGGTGGTAGATCAAGCAAGCGGCTTGCGGTTTGCCATCGGCGTAAAGGTGGAACCACTCGTATCCGTCGGTGCTGGATTCGACCGCCTTCTTGAACCAGTCCCAGTGGAAATCTTCGGTAGAGATCGAGGCAAGAATCTCTTCCTGCTTGGCTTCGTCGCGCTCCCCCTGCTGGATTTGCTTGAAAAGTGCGAGCCAGCCCTGCTTCCACAGGGTGTCGCACTCGACAGAGGATTCTAGGCTCCAGCCGTGGATAATCTTGTAAGGAAACTTCTTCTTGCTGACGTGCGTGAGCTCGCCCTGCTCGATTTCCTGCAAGAAGCCGATCTTCTTTTTGCCGGGTTTGCTCATTGCTAAAGAGGAGGGTGTCGGCGAAACCAATCATTTGGTGTTGCTGACGCGACGGAGCTTTGTGGCAAGTTCGTCGGGGGTAAGATTGCCGGATCGGATTTGGTCAACCAAGGTGCGCACCGCCGCTCCAAGGCTGGGGCTGCCCTCCGCTAAACGCTTCAAGTCGGCCAGGGCTAAGCGGTGGTCGTGCTTCTTCAAATCGCCGGCGGAGGCGCGCAGCTTCTGCGCAATCAGAACTAGTGTCTCGTTGGTCGGAAAGCGACGTCCCAGCTCAACGTCGGAGAGAAACGGCGCTGAAATTTCAGCGGCTTTCGCGACCTCGCGGAGCGAGAGTCCAGCGCGTTCCCGCAGTTCGCGGAGTCGCTGTCCCAGTGTAACAGCTAAATTATTTTCCATGTAAGCCATTGTTAGCTTACATTGAGCTCGTGTCAAGTCCCCATATACTGCGACGACTTATGTTGCTCCGGCGGACCTGCGCCACGATGGCAACAATGCCTGGCGAGTTGCTCATTCGCTTGCTTGGCCACCAGACTTCCGCAGTGGTGCTCAACCGCGCGTGCGCGCTGGGCGAGGTGTCGCTGGGCCTGATGGCGGTGAGGATGTCAGGGGACGGCTCGATCCTCCAGCCGATCCAGCCGGGAGTGCCGCCCGGAGGCGGCGCTGCGGTCGCGGTGCCGGCGGCGGAGTATCCGACTTCCCCTGTCGCGGTATAGAGGTGGCTCGGCTTGTCGCCTCTACACCGCTTTTTGTCCGCGCGCGATGTTGCGGAAATAGAGTTGCGCTTGGCGCGGTTTTTCGCCGTTCGCCGGGTGCAGGCGCTCGTAGGTGCCATCGTTGCGCAGGACGCGCGATTTGACGTTGTCGTTGAGAAACGCGGGCAGGATTTCGTCGGTCACGCGCGCTTTGAGCGCGGCATCCTCGACCGGGAAGGCGACCTCGACGCGGCGGTCGAAATTGCGCGGCATCCAGTCGGCGCTGCCCAGATACACGAGTGGGTCGCCACCGTTGCCGAACCAATAGATGCGCGAGTGCTCGAGGAAGCGGCCGACGATGGAGACGACGCGGATGTTTTCGCTCACGCCCGGCACGCCGGGACGCAGACAGCACATGCCGCGCACGATGAGGTCGATCTTCACGCCGGCGGCGGCGGCTTCGTAGAGCGAGACGATGATTTTTTCGTCTACCAGCGAGTTGAGCTTCACGATGATCCTGCCCGGTTTGCCGGCCGCAGCGAGGTCGCGCTCGGCGGCGATGAGCGCTTCGAAACGCTCGCGCAATTCAAACGGCGCGAGCATCAGTTTTTTGCCGCCGTGAAATTCGCTGAGGCCGGTGAGGTTGTTGAAAACGACGGCGACTTCGGAAGTCAAATCCGGCGCAGTCGTGAGCAGGCTGAGGTCGGTGTAAAAGCGCGCGGTGCTGGCGTTGTAGTTGCCGGTGCCGAGGTGCGTGTAGAGGCGGATGCGGTCGTCATCGCGGCGCACGATCATGAGCATTTTGCAGTGCGTCTTCAGCCCGACCAACCCATAAACGACGTGGACGCCGGCTTCCTCGAGCCGCCGCGCGAAACGGATGTTGTTCATCTCGTCGAAACGCGCCTTCAACTCGACGAGCACGGTGACTTGCTTGCCGTTTTCCGCGGCTTCGACCAGCGCGCGCACGATGGCAGAGTCGGCGCTGGTCCGATACAGGGTCATCTTCACGCCGAGCACCTGCGGGTCGTCCGCGGCGCGTTCGATGAGTTCGACGACGCTCTGAAAACTTTCGTAGGGATGGTGCAGCAGCACATCCTGCCGGCGCATGACCTCGAAGATGTCCGCGCCGGGCGGCAGCGCCTTCGGATTCGCGGGCTGGAACGGTTTGTCGCGCAGGCGCGGAAAGGCGTCCGTGCTGAAAAGCGGCTGCAGGTGCAGGAAGTTGATCGGGCCGGCGACGCGATACAGGTCGTCGGTGGTGAGGCGAAACGTTTCGAGCAGGAAGCGCTCGACTTCCGGCGGGCAGCCAAGCTGCACTTCGAGGCGCACGGCGTTGCCTTTGTTCAAGCGGCGGAGTTCTTCCTCGATGGTGTGCAGCAGATTCTCGGCTTCCTCTTCGTCGATGTAGAGATCGCTGTTGCGCGTCATGCGAAACGCGTGGCTCTCGCGCACCACCAGACCGGGGAAGATGAGCTGGAGATGGTTGCGGATGAGCGATTGCAGAAAGACCAGATGTCGGCCCGGTCCGAGTTCCGCGGCGGCTTCGTCGGGGATGCGCTGGAGCCGCGGAAAAACGCGCGGGATTTGCACGATCGCCGTCGCGGTGTCGCCCTCCGCGGGACGGTCGAGCAGGACGATGACGTTGTGGCTTTTGTTGAGGAGTTGCGGGAACGGATGGCTCGGATCGACGGCCAGCGGCGTAAGCACGGGAAAGATTTCCTCGCGAAACTTTTTCTCCGCCCACGCGGCGGCGGCGGGCGGCAGCTTGGTCGCGCTGTGGATGAAAATGCCCTCGGCGTTGAGCGCGGGAAGGAGCTGTTCGTTCCAGCAGCGATACTGCGTTTCGACAAGCTCGTGCGCGCGCTTTTGCGCGGCTTGGAAGACCTCGGCTGCGGTCATGTGGTCGGGTCCGTAGGCGCCTGATTTGGTGTCGATCTGCTGCTTGACGCCGGCAATGCGGACTTCGAAAAACTCATCCAGGTTCGTGCCGAAAATTGAGAGGAAGCGCACCCGCTCGAGCAACGGCTGGTGGGCGTCGAGCGCTTCCTCGAGCACGCGCGCGTTGAACTCCAGCCAGCTCAGCTCGCGGTTGATGAAATATTCCGGGCGGTCAAAAGCGGGTCGGTGATCCGCGCCGTTTTTCTGACCGTTGTGGCTTGCGATGGCCGCCGCGGCAGCAGAGTTCGCGTTGCGACGGCGACGCGGCGTGCGCGCCGACTGTTCGCTGCGGCGCGAAGGGGTGAGGGCGGTGTCACTCATAAAGGCAAGAGGCAGGATAGTAGCCGCGCCCGGACGCGCAACGAAAGCGACGATTTATTTGCACGCAGCGGCGCGGTTCCCTCCAAGCCGAACGGAGGGCGGTCAGAGACCGCCGCGACAGTCCTGCGTCCGCCGTTGCATCTCGCCGCCACTCGACTCAATTTCCGCCGATGCGCCGCCGCACGCTGTTGCCATTCATCATTGTGGTCGTTATCGGACTGCTCGCGCTTGCCGGCGGCGCGCTGCTCTACCGCGCGAAACTGCCGCCGGCGCTGACGGTTTCCCAAGCCCAGGCCGCGGCGAACGATCGCGCCGACACGACCCACATTCGGGGCATGCCCGATGCGCCGGTGACACTCGAGGAATTTGGCGACATGCAATGTCCGCCGTGCGGCAAACTGGCCGAGCCGATCGCGCAGTTGGAACGCGATTTTCGCGGCCGGCTGCGCATCATCTTCCGCCATCTGCCGCTGCCGAATCACGAGAATGCGCGCGACGCCGCGCTCGCCGTCGAGGCGGCCGGCTTGCAGGGCCAATTCTGGCCCATGCACGAATTGCTCTACCGCGAGCAAGCCGTCTGGAGCCAGGCGCCGGAGGTGCGCGCGCTTTTTGCCAGCTATGCGGAAACTCTCGGGCTGGACGTGGGTCGGTTCAAAACCGACCTGGAAGGCGAAGCCGTGCAGGCGCGCGTCGCGGCCGACGAAAAGCGTGCCGAAGAATTAAACGTGGCGACGACGCCCACGATTTTCCTGAACAACACGGTCCTGCCGACGGCCGACGCGATGCGGCCGGAGCGGCTGCGAGTGGTAGTTGAAGCCGCGGTGCGGGAAGCCAAACCGGCGCGTTAAATTCTTCATGCCGAAGGAACCAGACACCAGCTCTGTCGTCGTGGCGGCGATGCCTGCGGCGCCGCGCGCGCACGTCCTTGCCTGCGCGCTAGCCGCGCTGATCGCGCTCGGCGGACTCGCGGATGCGATCTATCTGCTCGTGCAGGCGCTCACCGGCGAGACGCTCACTTGCGGCGGCTCGCCGGATTGTTTCCGCGTGCTCAGCAGTCCTTACGCGCGGATCGCGGGCTTGCCCGTGGCTGGATTTGGCGTGGCGGCGTATTACGTCGCGTTCAGTTGCGCGACGTTTGCGGCATTCGGCTTCGGGCGCGCGCGCAAATTTTTCACGCTCACCGTCGCAGCGATGTTTCTCGCCACGCTGTGGTTCCTGTTTGTGCAGGCGTTTTTGCTCCACGCCTTTTGCCGGCTTTGTTTGTTGTCGGCGGCGGCGACGTGCTGCCTCGCCGGCCTGGCGATTGCGTTGCGCCCTGGCCGTGTGTCACGCTGAGCGATGCGCTGGCCCCGAAAAAATGGAACGACGGTGGTGGCGCTCGCGCTCGGATGGTTTCTGCTGGTTCCTCCCCAGCTTAGGGCAAGGGATGGGCGGCTGCCAGCCGGCGCGGCGGCGGTCGTCAACGGCGAGCCGATCGCGACGCGGCTGGTCGAGACGTTTGTGAAGAATGGCCGCGAGGTGTTGGCGCTCGAACTGGGGAAGGCGGCGACCGGCGAAGCGGCGCTGCGCGGGCATGTGCTCGACGAACTCATCGACCGCGCGCTCATCGTCCAAGGCGCCGCGGCACGCGGGCTGGCGCCGAGCGCGGCGGAGATCGCCGAGGCCGAGCGAAACGCGACGGAGACTTTCGGCGGCGAGGAACCCTTCGCGCAGTTCCTGAAAAACAACGGCTTTACGCGCGAGGACTACCGCGACGCCGTGCTGCGCCAGACGCTTTGCGGCGAGCGGCTGCGCGCGGCGCTGGCGCGCGACGTGTCGGTTTCCGATGACGACGTGCGCACGTTTTACGAAGCGCGGCGCGACACCGAGCCGGCGTGGCAGTTGCCCGAACGTGTCGCAGCCTCGCATCTCCTGCTCAGCCTGCGGCGTGCCGCGCTCGCCGCGCTGTTGCAACATGCTGACCCGGCTTTGTCCGGTCAGGCCTTGGACGAAGCCGTGGCCGCCGAAACTACGCGCCGCCGCGCGCTGGCAGCGGATCTGCGCCGGCGTGCTCTGGAGGGCGAAGATTTCGCCGCGCTGGTGCGCGAGTTTTCCGACGATCCCGGAACCCGCGAGCTCGGCGGCGAGCTGACGCCCTTCCCGCGCCGCGCGCACTCGCGCGAGTTTTCCGCTGCCGCGTTCGCGCTGACCCAGCCTTGGGCGATCAGCGAAGTCGTGCAGGACGCCTACGGACTGCACCTCATCCGGCTCATCGAACATCTCCCGGCGCGCGTCGTCACGCTGGCGGAAGCGACATCGGAAATCCGCGCGCGGCTCCTCAAAGAACGCAGCGCCGCGCGCCTACGCGAGTGGTTGCGCGAGGCGCGCGCGAAGGCGGCGATCGTGCGTGCTGACTGACTGGCGGACAGCCGTTCCGCCACGAACGCGCGATTCCATTGCCGCATCCAACGCGCGGCACCCGCTTCGAGCTTGACAGTGTTCAGCCGCGTCCCTGTTCTTTTCTTCCTTTCCCCCTTATGTCCCGGAAATTCCTCCCGCTTCTTCTCGTCGTTGCGCTATTGTCCGGTTTCTACTCCCTCGTCTCGGCGGCCGAGCGGCGGGTGAAACCCAGCCCCAACGTCATCTCCCAGGCCACCATTGGCCCCAGCTTGCAGGCGAAGCTGGATACGCTCCAGCCAGTGGATTCCGTGGGCACGGTCATCGTGGCGTTCGATACCGTCACGGGGTTGCAAGCCTCGCACCTGACGATTCTTCAAGGCGTCGGCGCGCTGAAGATCCGCACCTTGCCCACGCTCGGGATGGCGGCGTTTCCCGCGACCGTAGCGCAGGTGAACGCGCTGAAGACCAACCCGAACATCGTCTCCATCTGGGGCAACGACCGGCTCTCTTACCACATGCACCAGGCCCGCGTGCTCTGCGGCGTGGACCGGATGCGCGCGGACCCGAATTTCATCGCGCTCAACGGCGGCGTGCCCATCGACGGCCACGGCTCGCCTTACAATTTCCCGAACCCGCCGAACACCGGCAACGCCGGGCCGCAGCTGCAGTCGCTGGTCATCAACGACTCCGGCATCGACGCCACGCACCCCGACCTCATCATCAACCGGCTTAGCCTCTATCAGGGCAAGACGATCGCCAACGTGCAGATCACCACGGACGAGGCAACGATCGACCCGACCGTGCCGACGCCGGTGACTTACACCGACAACGTCGATGACACCGACGTGAACGTCGGCCACGGCACCCACTGCGCCGGCATCGCCACGGGCACCGGCACGTTTGCCGCGACCACCGCGGACCCGACGCACGGCAACTCGTTCACGAACTTCGGCGGCGTCGCCGGCGCGCGCGGCGGCAACGGCGGCATCGGCACGCCAGCGACGGAGGCCACCGGCGTCAAGCTCATCGGCACCGGCTCGGGCGCGGTGTTGTTCATTCTCAACGCGCTCGGCGGCTTCGAGTATTCGCTGCAAAAGCAGTTCGATTTCAACATCCGCATCATCTCCAATTCGTTCGGCAGCCAGGGGCCGTTTAATCCGAACAACCCGCTGAGCAAGGCGATCAAAATCGCGCACGATCGCGGCATCACGGTGGTCTTCGCCGCCGGCAACTCCGGCCCCGGCGTGGACACGATGAGCGACAGCCCGAAGTCGCCGTATTGCATCGCCGTCGCCGCGGGAAACAAGGAAGGCGGGCTGGCCTATTTTTCCTCGCGCGGCACGCCGAAATCCGAGCGGCTGGGCAACAGCGATCCGAACGACGACTTCAACGCGCCGGCCATCACGGCGCCGGGCAACGGGCGGGAGTTCGAGACCAACTCGGCCAAGCTCTCCGCGGCGATCGTCGCCACCCGCTCGACGAGCAACGTCTTCGCCAACGGCCTGAACAACGACGTGGAAATCCCGGCGGCGTATGCGCGTTATTACACCCAGATTCAGGGCACCTCGATGGCCTGTCCGTTCATCGCCGGCACCTGCGCGCTTTTGCTCGACGCCAACCCGAACCTGACTCCCGACCAGCTCAAGCAAATCCTCGTGGACACCGCCACGCCGATGCCCGACTACGCCGAGCACGAGTGCGGCGCCGGCTACGTGAACGTGTATGCCGCGGTGGACAAGGTGTTCAACACCGCGAAGGCCTACACGCAATTTTCGGCGCAGCGGCCGGCGTTCAACTCCGTCGTCTCCAACGGGCCGACGCAGCCGGTCGAGCCGTTTGCGATGCCGTATTCGCCGAACAATTCGCAGGCGACTTCCTACGCCAGCGCGGTGGCCAATGCGAACCAGTATCCGAACCACAACGCGTATAAGTTCACCATCACTCTGCCCACCCCGCAGCCGGGCCAGGCGGCGCAGGGCAAGCTCGACGTGCGCATTCAGTTCGCCATGAATCCGCCGGTGACGAGCAACGGCAACACGCTCTCGTTGCGGCTCTGGGCGCCGGACGGCAAGACTTACAGCAGCCTGTTCACCATCCCGATCCTCGAGGCCAACACGCAGCAGGTCGTGGTGAAAGACCCGATCCCGGGCGTCTGGGTCGCCGAGGTGCGCGGCGTCACGGGCAACGATTCCTTGCCCGACAATGTGACCGGCCAGGTCTTCCGCACCTCGCTGGTCATCAACGAGCCGCCGGACATCACGGACGCGCCGCAGCGCGACGCGATCGACAACGCGCTCATCAATTTCTACCTCGATATTTTGCCCAGCGGCAACTTCGGGCCGAAGGAGCGCGTGACGCGTGGCGACCTCGCCGGCGTGCTTGCGGACAACACGGCGCTGCGCCAGACCGTGAACGCCAGCCCGCGTTTCTCCGACGTGAGCGGCTACCTGTTGCACGTCTCCGAGTCGGTGACGGAAAACGGCGCGACGTTGCGCGACTTCAACTTCACGCCCGCGCCGTTGATGCCTACGAGCGGGTCGCTTTTCCGGCCGGGATTTTTCGTCAGCCGCATCGAAGTTGCCACTGCGCTGGTGCGCGCGCTCGGCCACGATCTCGAAGCGGCGGCGCTGAACCCGGCGGCGGTCACGGTGGTGAACAACGGCACGACGTATCCGGTCATCGACACCGGCGAGCTCGATTCCGCCTCGCTCGGCTACCTGCAATTCGCGCTTGATCGCGGCCTGCTCGACTACGTGCTCGCGCCGGGCATGGTCAACGGCAGCACGCAGACGGTGGCCTACGCGCGGCCCGCCAAGCAGATCAAGCGCGGCGAGCTGGCGGCGGGCATCGTGAATTATCGCGCGGCGTTCCGCACTGGAAATTGAAGCACCGCGAGCGTCTCTGCCTTGACGCGAGCGCCAAGGGTTTCGGCCAATTTTGCGCCGCCGAAAAATTTCCTGAATCCAGCCTCCGCGGCCCGTCGCAATAAGAGCGACTTAAACCTGTCGCCCGGTTGTGCCCGCAGCGCACCCCAAGGTCGAAAAAGCGTTTTTCCGACTTTCGCGTTGACACATCCGTTGACCGTCGCTGGAATGGCCGCGCGATTTCACAACCACCGCTCGCTCTCACCACCCCCAGTTATCTGTTCATGAAAACACCGCTTCTCTGTTCCAAACTCGCGCTCGTCGCTGCCACCGCGGCGCTCTTGTCCACCGCGGGGTCAGCCCGCGCGGAAACCATCTACGGCCTCACCACCACCGGCGGGCTGTTTTCCTTTAACAGCGCCACGCCGGGGACGACCACGGCCGTCACCGCGATCACCGGCGTCACCCAAGGTGCCACCTCGCTCGTCGGCATGGATTTCCGGCCGGCCACCGGCCAGCTCTTCGCCCTGAGCTATACCGCCGCCACCGGTTCCTCGCAGCTTTACACGCTGAACCTCACCACCGGCGCGGCCACTGCGGTCGGCGGCACGTTCACCCTCCAGAGCGGCATCGTGAACGGACGCTTTGGGTTTGACTTCAACCCGACCGTGGATCGCATCCGTGCCATCGGCGGTGTTCAGTCCGGGGGCAGCAACGTCCTCGACGGCCCCAACTATCGCTTGAACCCGAACGGCAGCATCGCCGGGACCGACACCAACGTGAACTACGTCGCCGGTGACGCCAACGCCGGCACCCGCCCGCAGGTCTTTGGGCTGGCTTACACGAACAACTTCAATGGCGCGACGACGACGACGCTCTACGGCTACGACTTCGCGATCGACTCGCTCATCACCGTGGGCGACATCAACGGCACGCCGAACAGTCCCAACACCGGCCAGCTTCACACCATCGGCGCGAGCGGCCTCACCTCCATTGACGGCACGTTTGATATGGACATCGGCGCGACCGGCGTCGCCTACCTGGACCTCAACGTGAACGGCAACAACGACAACCTTTACACGATCAACCTTGCCACCGGCGCCGCCACGCTCGTCGGCCAGATCGGCGGCGGCATCCAGGTGCTCGACATCGCCGTGCAGGTGCCCGAGCCGAGCACGTATGTGCTCATGGGCGGCGCGCTGGCGACGCTGTTGGTCGCGCGGCGTATGCGCGGCCGGCGGGCGGTGGCGTAAGCTGCCGCTGGCGGCGGCCATCACGGCCACGGAAAAACTCGGGCGGAGAGACGTTGCTCCGCCCGAGTTTTCTGTTTTTTGGGCGACGCCGCTGAAATAGACGCGGCTGCCGGTTGCGCCTAAGCTGTCGGCTCTCATGAAGTTATCCCTGATTTGTATCTACTCTTTGCTGTTGTCGTGGCTGCCGTTGGTCTCCGCCCGCGGCGAGACGAAGGAGCCCGCCGCGGCCCTGCCGCCGGGCGTCGCCGTTACCGTGAACGGCCGCGCGATCCCGCAGCGGATCGTGGACAGTTTTTTGAAAAACGGCCGCGAGGCGCTGCACCTCGACTCTGATACCGACGAGGGGCGCGCAAAGCTGGCGCAGTTGCGGGCGGCGATCATCGACGAGCAGATCGAGCGCGCCCTCATCGCGGCGGAAGCCGAGCGCCGCGGCATCGCGCCCGACAAGGCGCGGCTCGACGCCGCGGAGGCGCGCGCCGTCGAGCTGCACGGCAGCCAGACGGCCTACGAGCGGTTTCTCGCCGAGAATGGTTTTACCCGCGAGGAATACCGCGAGTTCGTCCTGCGCAGCGCGGCGTGCGGCGATGCGCTGAAAGCAGTCTGGGCAAAGGAAGCCACGGCCGTCCCGGACGACGAGGTGCGGCGCTATTACGAGGCGCACAAAACGGACGCCGATTTCCAGTGGCCGGAGCGGGTGACCGGCGCGCACATTCTTTTCAAAACGCTGCCCGGCGTGCTTTCCACCCAGTTGGAGGCCTCGCGTGGACTCAAGCCCGGGTCGCCGGAAATGGAGGCGGC
>CAXTRS010000017.1:0-12381 GCA_964246635.1 uncultured Chthoniobacterales bacterium
ATGCTCTATCCGGTTGAGCTACGAGTGCTTCACACAGGGAAAAAATCGTGGGTCAGTTGCGCAGCGGCTTGCCGGTTTGCAGCGTGTGCTCGATGCGCGCCTGGCTTTCCGGGCGGAAGCAGAGGCCGATGAAGACTTCGCGCTCGAGTTCGAGGAAACGCGATTCCGAGAGCTTGCCCGGCTGTGTGTTTTCCGCGCCGCCGCCGGTGAGAATGCGAGCGAGTTCGCTGGCAAGGTGAACGTCGTAATCGGTCCATTTGCCGGCGGCCTGGAGGCCGCGCGCTTTTTCGACGAGACGCGCGTAACCGGGCGCGCCAGCAGCGTGAAGCTCGCGCGGTGCGGGCGGCGTGTAGCCGTTGGCGGCGAGCGCGAGCAGCGCCTCTTTGGCGTCGCCGAGCACGCGGTGTTTGTTCATCGTGATGCCGTCGTGTTCGCGCAGATAACCGAGCCGTTTCGCTTCGCGCGCGGACGACGTGATCTTGCGCGAGGAGATGAGATCGAAGGCACGCTCGGTCGCCGCGAACGGGTCTTCACCCGGCGCGAGCTGCGCCTGAAAACGCGCGAGCATTTCCGTCGTGCCGCCGGCGCTCGGCATCAGGCCGACGTTGAGTTCGACCAACCCGGTCGTGAGCTCGGCATCGGCCTGGACGTGATCGCTGTAGAGCATCGTCTCGCAGCCGCCGCCGAGCGTCATGCCGAACGGTGCGCTGACCACCGGGAACGGCGCGGCGCGCAGGCCGGTCGTCATTTTTTGGAAGCCGACGATCATCCCTTCGACGGCCTCGCGGTTGCCGGCGCGACAATCATCGAGCAACGCCTGGAGATTGGCGCCGGCCGAGAACCAGCGGCCCTGGTTGCCAATGAGGAGTCCGCGCAGGCCGCGTTGCGCGACGACTTCCTTCGCGCGTTCCGCCATCGCATAAACTTCTTTGTCCACCGTGTTCGCCTTGCTCGTGAACTCGAGGAGCAACACGCCGTCGTCGAGATCGACGAGCGCGGCCATGCCGTTCGACTCAAGCGTGCGAGCCGCGTCGCGCTTGAGGTCTTTCAATACGAGCAGCTCGCTCGGCGCCGGCTCGGTTTGTGAATCCGCCGGCGGGTAAAAACGTTCTCCGCTCTTGCGCCGCTCTCCGAGAAATGCCGGCTCCGGCTGCCCCATTTTTTCGATCGCGGCGGCGACGTTTTCCGCGCCGAGCGCGTCGATCAGCTCGAATGGCCCAAGCTCCCAGCCGAAGCCCCATTTCAGCGCGTTGTCGATCTCGCGCACACTGTCCGCGACGACGCCATGTTTCTCCGCGGCGAAGCGCAGCATTTCGTAAATCGTGCGTCGCGTGAACTCACCCGCCGGCGAGTCGGCCGGCAGCGCGAGCAGTGCTTTCGTGCGCTCCGCGGCGGATTTCATTTTGCCGATCGCTGCGACTTCCGGCGGCAGCTCGGCTTTGCGATTTTCGTATTCCGCGCTGTGCAGATTGAGCGACAGAATCGTGGACGAGCCGTCCGCGTTTTTCACCCGCTGATAATAGCCGCGCCCCGATTTCTCGCCGCGGTCGCCGCGCGCCAGGAGTCCGCGCATGGTCTGCGGCAGATTGAAATTTTCCTCGGCGTCGAGCGCGCGCGTGAGGTCTTCGGAAATGAAGCCGAGCACGTCGAGGCCGACCGCGTCGAGCGTGCGCAGCGTCGCGCTCTTCGGCCGACCCAGCATCGGACCGGTGAGCGCATCGACAAACTCCGGCGTGAGGTCCATCTCCTCCATCGTGCGCGCCGCCTGGAGCAGCGAATAGACGCCGATGCGGTTGCCGATGAATCCCGGCACGTCCTTCGCGATGACAATCCCCTTGCCCAACACGCGGTCGCCAAACGCGCGCACGGTTTCCAAGACTTCCGGCGCGGTGTCGGCGGTCGGAATCAACTCGAGGAGATACAGCCAGCGCGGCGGATTATAAAAGTGTGCGCCGAGAAACCGACGCCGAAACGATTCGCTGCGCCCCTCGCTCTGCACCGCCATCGGGATGCCGCTGGAGTTCGACGAGAAAATCGTCGAGTCGCCCGCCGCCTTTTCAACCCGTTCCCACAGCGAGCGCTTGGCGTCCGGCTTTTCGATGATCGCTTCGACGACCCAATCGACGTCGCGCAATCGGCCGAGATCGTCCCCCGTGTTGCCGAGCGTGAGCAGCTTTTCCTGCTCGCCCGCGTCCGGATCCATGAACGCCGCCGGCCGCGCCTTGCGCGCCCGCTCGACGCCGCCGCGCACGACGCTGTTTTTATCGCCTGCCGCGTCGCTGCCCGGCACATCGAGCAGCAGCGTCGGCACGCCGGCGTTGACAAGTTGCGCCGCGATCGCCGCGCCCATGGTGCCCGCGCCGATGACGGCGGCACGGCGGATCGAGGAATAGGAAGAAGTGCTCATTTTTCTTAAAGGGGGAAGATTGTCGGAATGCCTCGCGCAAAGGACGAAGAGGCGCAAAGAGGAAAACGTGAACTTTCTGTGCGAGGAAGGGACGCCATTGAAACAGGTTTGTCGGAGTCAACCCGTTTCGTTATAGTCAATGCCATGTCTTCGCCGGTGCCCGAGTTGCGGCTGACCGCTGAACAATATCTTGCCATCGAGAGAGCCGCCGAATTTAAGAGCGAGTTCATCAACGGCGAAATGGTGGCAACGGCCGGCGGGACCGCGCCACACTCCATCATCGCGCTGAACGTCGGCGGGGAGCTGCGTGCCCGTCTGCGGGGCAGCTCGTGTCAGCCCTATAACAGCGACATTCGCGTCAACGTCAGCGCCATCGGCCTCTCACCTATCCAGATGTCGTGGTGGTTTGCGGCGAGTCCCATTTCCCCAATGATGGTCGCCGCGATACGCTGCTCAATCCTACAGTCATCATTGAAGTGCTCTCGCCCTCCACTGAAGCTTACGACCGTGGCGCCAAGTTTGCGCACTATCAGCGCCTCGAATCGCTGCGGGAGTATGTCCTCATTGCGCAGGATCAATTCCGGGTCGAACACTTCGCCCGCCGTCTCGAAGCCGGCCCCAACGAATGGTTGCTCACCGTGGCCACCGGACTCGACGCCCGCATTACCCTGCCTGCGCTCGGCGTCGAATTGCCCCTGGCGGAAATCTACGCAGGCGTTCGCTTTGACGCCGTGAATCCTGTCTCGACCGGAACGGAAAAACCGTAGCGCGACAGACTCCGCGCGGCCGATGCGAACGGTCGGTGCTAAACTGCGCGATGAACGCGCCCGAGGCAGCCTCGACCTCCGACTGGGAGCAACGCATTACGGAACTGTGGCAGACCATCGACGGTTTCTCAGCCGACGATTTCATCGCCCGCATCGACGCTTGCGTCGCCGAGCTGCCGAGCGGTGCCAACAGCGCGATCGGGCTTTTTGAACGCGGCTCCGCGCAGGATTCCACCGGGCATCCGCAGGAAGCCGTCAGTCTTTACCGTGCCGCGCTCGCGGCCGGTTTGAGCGGCGCTCGGCGGCGGCGGGCGACGATTCAGTTGGCCAGTTCCCTGCGCAATCTTGGCCAGCCCGCGGAGGCAGCGCGGTTGTTGACCGAAGAACTCGACGACCCCACCGTGAGCGACGAACTCGACGGCGCCGTGCGCGCGTTTCTGGCTCTCGCGCTCGTCGATCTCGGCCACGAACGGGAAGCCGTTGCGCAGAGCCTCACCGCGCTCTCTCACTATCTGCCGCGCTACAATCGCTCCCTCGCTCGCTACGCCCAACAGATTGCTGCGCACGACGTGCGGTAATTCGCGCGCTGATAGAAATGCGCTCCTGTAGCGGCAGTCTATGACTGCCCTTGCGTGCGGTCCACGCCATCCAGGAGGCGGTCATAGACCGCCGCTACAAGGGCCGTTCCTTTGGAAGAGCAATGCTCACTGCTCAAGGCGGCCCGGCGCGGCGAACGCGGCGTTCAGCGTCTCGCCCAGCCGATAGCCGGCGAGCGCCATGACACGCTCCGACACCCGCTTCACCCGCTCCCGATATTCCGCCGACGGCTCCGCATCGCGCGCCAGCGTCGGCGGATAAGCGACCCGTGCGGCGAGCCGCTGCGACGTGCGCGCCCAACGTTCGTATTGGCCCAGCTGTAGTTGGGTTTGCAGCGTCTGCGGATGCCGCGCCACGATCTCCGCGGCAACCCGGCTGGCGTCCGCATTCTCGCCGAACTCGCGCTCGATCACGTGGTCCCAGAAAAAGTGCAGATTCACCGGCCGCCTACCCGCTGCTGCGTCCGCCGGTGACAAGAAAAAAAGATTGCCTCCCTGATCGCCGTCCGGCTCCGTCGCCGTGATCCGCCCGCTGCAATGGAGCGGCTGCGCGATGTCGCCCATCAGGTGCAAAAACCACGCGAGGTCCGTGCCCTTGCTGGGGCTGATGGCAGGCGACGTTTTCAGCTCGCGCATGCTCCTTTCGAGCGCCGGCAGCCGTGCCACCAACTCGCCGTGCAGCGGCACATCCGGGCGCTGACGCCGCGTTGCCTCCGGCGTCGCCTGCTCCCAAAAGAAATCGGTGAAATGCCAAAACGGTTGGTGATACCCCGCCTTCCGCGGCCCCGTGCGCACGTCGTCCGCCCAACACGCCGCGCGCAGGAACAGCGCGCGGTCTTGCTCTTCCACGCTGCCAATCGTCGGCCGCAACGCCGCGATCCCCGAGTCCACCGGCGCGCTCTGCAACAGGGCCGTCGCCGCTGCGCGCGCCTGCGGCGTCATCCGCTCCCACGCGATCGCCGCCACGACTTCGTGCCCCCGGTCATGCCACGCGTAGGCCGCGCGCGTCTGACATCCAAAGAAGAAAAAGACCGAGAGGAAGAGAAGGAAACGTCGCGTTCGCACGATGAGAGTTCGTCGTCCGCGATCATCCTCCGCGGGCAGCCGCGCGCCAGCCGAAAAGAACGTCACAGTGCCCGTCGGCTTGACACTCCCTCGTCGTAGCTACACGCTGTAGAGACGATGGCGACCACAACAGCGACCACGGCCAAACTCTTCCAGCACGGCGGCAGCCAGGCCGTGCGTCTGCCCAAGGCCTTTCGCTTCGAGGGCACCGAGGTGCTCATCGAGAAACAGGGAGACGCGGTGATCCTCAAACCCAAGCCGAAGCCCAAATTCAAAACCTTGAACGACGTCGCCCGGTATTTCGCCAAGAAATATCCCGAGGGACGCGACTTCCCCGACATCGAGCGTCCGCAGGAATACGACAAACGCGACCTCACATGGTAGCTCCGAGGCCGCAGCAGCAACCGAGTCCTGCTTATCAGTTGGACGCCAGCGTCTGCATCGAATTGCTCCGCGCACAATCTCCCATCGCATCATTGCGTGTGCCGCTATCCGAATGCGTGTTGTCTTCCGTGGTGGAAGCCGAGCTTTGGGTTGGGGTTTACAAACATGCCAACCCGGCGGCACGACGAGCGGACCTCAGCGAGTTTCTCGACCTTTTCTCGATCCTCGCTTTCGATTCCGCTGCCGCGCACCACTACGGAGAAATCCGCGCCGAGCTGGAAAAGCAGGGTCGAAAAATCGGGCCGAACGACCTTCTCATCGCCGCGCACGCCCGCAGCATGGACGCCACGCTCGTCACCGCGAATGCCGGCGAGTTCCGGCGGGTGAAAGGCTTGAAAGTGCTCGCCTGGCGATAAGGACTTTCGCCGCAAGCTATCGACGCGCCTGTGAGATGAATGTCGGACGCAGCCCGACGCGCCTCTTTTCTCTCGAACGCCTCACACCATCCCGGTCGCTACTTTCCTCCTCACGGCGTCTGAAAGCCGCCGCTCCCGAGCATCTTCGCCACCCAAGCGGAGTGCGGCAGACCGCAATCGGCCAGCGCCTTCAGTTCCTCGTCCACGTCATATTTCACGCGACGGATTTCGAGCTGCTGCGACTCATGGCCGTCATCATCCAGCAGGAGATAGGCAGCGCGCCGGTCGCCGTCGTAGGAAAGACTCACGCTGCCGGTGTTGGCCACGGTCAACGTTTCGGTCACGCCCTTCCGCACGTAGGGGCGATGGACGTGCGCATAGACGGCGACCGGCCGGCCGAGCGGCGCGTAAATCGACGCCAACTCCGCCTCGCTGGCCTCCGGTCCGGGCGCGCGCCAGGCGCTCTCGGGACTCGCATGCACGAGCGCCAGCGGACCCTGTGCCTGCACCCGCGGGAGTCCCCGCAGCCAGGCCAGCCGCTCCTCTCCCAACGCTTCGCGAGTCGCCGCCGCCATTTCTGCGATGACGGCGAAAAGCGGTTGCAGACCAGGCGGGCTATTCGCGGCAAACTCCCTCAGCGACTCCGGCCGGAAAAGCATTTCCTCCCCATTGCCGACCACGCCCGGCCAGCCGAGCGCGCGCATGTGATCTACGATCTCCGCCGGACTCGCTCCGCCGTCCGCCAGATCGCCGCCGTGGAGGATCAGGTCGGGCGCGGTTTGCCGCAGATCCGCCAGGACCGCTTCAAACGCCGTGCGGTTGCCGTGGATGTCGGAGACGATGGCGATGCGCATGGCAGTTCGTTCTCACGTGCCCAGTCACGCCACGATAGCGCCGTGCTCCCGGAGTTTGGTAGTGTCTCTCACTAACCCCCCCCAGAATCGAAGAATTACTCTCAGCGAACTGCTCGGAGCCAGTGGTGGCAGTTTCACCGACAATTTCTGAAGTCATGAGTTTCAGCCAGTGGCGTGTTGACCCTATTTCACGCTCGTGACACGCTGTGTCACATGAAGTCCATTACCATCCGTGAGCTGCACGACAAGACCGGCGAGTGGGTGCGGCTGGCGGCGCGCTACGGCGAAGTCGCCGTGACGGACCGCGGCAAGACCGTGGCGAAAATCGTTCCTCCCAATGCCGAGCCGGAAACGCCCTATTTCGCCCAGCGGGACTCCTCACCGGCGTTCCGCAAGCTGTTGCGCAACGGTAAGCTTCGCGGCGGCACCGACAGCACCGCGCTCATTTCGCAGGACCGCGACGGAGCCGCTGAGGAGAAAAACCGCGCCGCGTCGTCGTCGTGATCTATTTCGACACCAGCTACCTCGTCCGGCTTTACTTCGACGACCCGGGCTTTGCCGCCGTGCGCGCTCTGGCCGCCACGGCGCCGATTGCCTGCTCCCAACTCGGCCGCGCCGAGATCGTCGCCGCGTTGCACCGCAAGCTGCGCGAAGGCACCCTGCGTCCCGACCATTTCCGCATCGCTCTCGCAGAATTCCGCAGCGAATCCGAGGCGGGTGCTTTCCGCTGGCTGCCTCTCTCCCCGGCGATCATCGAACGCGTCGAGAAAGCGTATGTCGGGCTAGCCGCCACGGTTTTTCTCCGCGCCGCCGACGCTATTCATCTGGCGAGTGCCGCAGACAATCGCTTCCGGGAAATCCACGCTACCGATGGCAACCTGCTGGCCGCAGCGCCGCACTTCGGTCTGCGCGGTGTGAATGTAATCTGAATGTGTTCTTGCTGAAAGGGGCGAGATTCTCACACTGACCCCATTTTGCTCCGCTTTGGTCTGCGCGGCGTGAATGTAATCTAAAGGAGTTCTTGCTTGAGAGAGCGGGATTCTCAGACTGAGCCTATTTCGCTGTCGCCGCCCAAACCTGCAAACCGGGTGCTATACTCGTCTCCACAGCGCCGGCGAGTTTCGGCGCGTAATAGGCTTGAAAGTGCTCGCTCGTCAGTAAATGCCGTTCGCAAGGTTCACGGACTGACCCCACTTATGATTCTCGTTCTCAGGTCTCCTAGCCGTCAGCGGCGAGGAGGCGTGCGAAGATCGTCCTCTCGTCATCGACGACGCCCTTAGCGTCTGAGAGAGCACTTCTACGTAGAGCCCACCCTCCTTTGACTAGATTGAAGGTATGTCTCAATGCACTATGCTATATTCCAGCACGTATGCTTATTCGAGATGACGAGAATCCATATCTACGCGGGAAAACTCCGAAAAGGCACATCTCAGCTTTTTATTCGGAGGTGAAGAATCCGTTTGAAGGCCTGAGCGAAACTCAGCGGTCACGGGTAGCGGCGGAGATCGCTCAAGCACACGCGGAAAATTTCTCGACAAGCTTACACCGACTAAAGGAGATCTGTCGAAGTTACAATTTTTTCCAACTACTCGCTCATTTTGGGTATTACGATCAGCTCGTTCTCGACGGGCAAAAGAACGATTCTAGATACAAACCTATTGAGCAAAGTGGGGCTGAGCTGTTGCAGGCGCTGATCCTGCAAGTAGCGGAAGATGACCTAAGGCTCCAACTGGAATCTCCGCCACCTCCAGAGATTCTGCTGGAAGCCAACAAGCTACTCGGCGGTCTCTTTGAGTCATTCTCCATGAAGCGATACGCTTCGTCTACCCGTGAAAATAAAGGTGTATCTCTCTTATCAGAGCTAATTCGTGCTCACACTGCGGGAGTGAGAAACGAAGGCTTTCCAAGTCAGATCAGACGCACAATGATCGAACTCGTTACTCCGCTTGATTCAGAATTTGGCGATAGGCGGAAGCTAAAGCTGACATGTTTGGCGACGATGCTATGGAAAATTGCCGAGCTAATCGGGAATCGCCTGAGCGATGACTTTCAGCTGCGAATGCGGGTTCTGCGTTCAAAGAATGAAGATGAAATGATGTCCAAGTTCCTACAGCATCATGGCAGTGATAAAGACACCGCAGAGGTGTTTCGCATGGAGGTGAAACAAGCCAGAATGACTTTGCGAGATCTTCGAGGGTATCTCGTAAATCTATGGGATACTCGCAATTTCAAGCTGTTTAAACTCTCTCTCGGGGATTTGCTGTCCACTTATCCGGGACAAGTTGATGCTTCACATCTTAAGTGGGCGCTCTCTTTGTGGACGATCCCATTGGGAGGCCTAACTGGCACAGACCCAGAGCACTTCCTTTTGAATAATCCCGTATGGTCCAAACCAATCATCCAATTCGGACCAAACCATTTTTTATTAGCCATTCCTGGCCTGGTGCAAAGCTTCGGTTTACAATGCTTAGAGTCTCTGATTCAGACGGAGGTCGATCTATGGGAGAAATATCACAGCAGGATCAGACCAAAGTTCCTTGAGAGCTTCGTGGCTCGGCTTTTTAGGAGCGCCCTTCCCTCCGCTACGGTTCTCGCTGGGATTCATTGGAAAGAACCTACGTCTGGGCAGCTCTTTGAAACGGATTTGCTTGTAGTTATCGACACTCATGCACTTATTGTCGAATGCAAGGCCGGGCGAATAACTGCTCGCGCTCGCCGCGGTGAGATCATACGCTTGGAGAAAGCGATAGGGAAGCTCATCGAAGAACCGACGTTACAGGGACAACGGTTTTCGGCACTACTTTCAAGAACTACAGGCTCGCTGGAGGTAGAGGATTCCTCTGGCTCTCGGCATGTTGTCGAAGCCGGGCGCCTGCTCCGGATCTCCCGAATCAATGTTACTTTGGATTATCTTGGACCCTTCGGGATTCAAGCGCGCCTGCTCCGTGAGGAAGGATTAGTTTCAAAAGAGTTGGAGCCTGCAGCAACCCTTCACATTCACGAGCTGGAGAATGTCGCAGAAATTTTGGATCGCCCGGCACCTTTATTCCACTATCTGCACCGTCGAGCCGAAATCGAATCGACGAATAATCTCCTCACGGACGAACTAAGCTTGCTAGTGATGTATTTGGCGACTGGATTTGATCTAGGAGATTTAGAGGGAACCGAAAGTCAGTCATTAGCCATCCCCACAATGGATAAAGAGCTGGAGCCTTATTTCATGGGCAAGGAGTTGAATCGACCGGCCTCTAAACCTAAACGGCGGCTTAGCGGTTGGTGGAATGACATTTTATCTGCTTTAGAACTGCGTGAAACGCTCGGTTGGATGGAATGTTCTTATGGCCTCTTGAGTGTTGGATATGAGCGCCAAAAGGAGTTTGAGCGGGGCGTGAAAAAGATGCTTAAGGACGTAAAATCGAATTGGCATGACCCAAGTCATCAAAACGGTTGTTTCCTTGTTGCGGGGGCGCCGAAGCGCCGCGTAAAAGTAATGTGCGTTGGAGTTAAGAATGTCACCATTTCGGAGCAGCGTGAGATCGTGATGAGAGCGGTCAACGCGGCAAACTTGAAGGAGCCTACGGCAGCAACCTTGGCGCTAGTGAAATCGGCGTCGACAAAGACCTATCCGTATTCTGCGGTGTATTTCATGAAAGACGATGCTTATTCCACTCTGTAGTTGTGCGGTTGCAAGAGATGGCCGCGCCGATCTTGCGGGCACGCGGGCGAGACGTTTGGCCGTGGCGGATTGAGACTCTGTAGACGAACGGGTGTCCGCTATCGTGCAGGTAATATTCGCGAGAAGCTCACGGACGGAGTTCATTCAGCTCACTACCATGCGAAAGAAAGACCCAGAGACTGGCCGGAATTCAGAGGTGTTGGTCCTCGTAGATGAATCGAACCTAGTCAGTTCCGTGCGCACGGCGGGGCGCGGGCTGGACTGGGTGAAGCTGCGCGATTTTCTGGTCGGGCCGAAGGGCGGCGGGCGGGAATTGATCGAGATGGTGGTTTATGCCGGGCTGCCGCCGCCGATCCCGGCCTGGCAGGAGGAGCGGGACAAGAAGAACAAGTTTCTGCACTGGCTGCGCTCCAATGGGTTCATGGTGGTGACCAAGGATGGGGCGCCGGCGGAGGAAGGGCATTACAAGGCGAATGTGGACGTGCTGATGGCGATCGACGCGCTGGAACTGGCCGGCGCGATGCAGCCCGACGTTGTCGTGCTCGTGACCGGCGACGCCGATTTCGCTTATCTCGCCACGACCCTGCGCCGACGCGGCATCCGAGTGGAGGTGGCTTCGGTGGCGCAGAACCTCAGCAACATGCTCAAAGCGGCTGCCAATGCCGTGATCGATCTGGCGCCCCTGTTCGAGACATTCGACCGGATGGCGCCGCCGGAAGCGCTGTCGGCCGCCGCCCGCAGGCCGAGAGAGGCGCGGCTCTGATCAACGTCGCGGCGGAAGGTGAGGCGACATCTACGGGCCTTAATTGGGATGCGGTGCGCTGAGGATGCCGCAGAACACGAGCAAGCCCCAGACGATCACGGCCAGCCCAAGCACGTTGGCAATCCACCAACGCGGCGCCATCCGCGCCATCCGCATGGCCAGCCCCAAGCCGTTGAGGAAGATTCCTGCGGCCAGGGAGATGATAAACAGGGTGTGAAGGAAGTCTGCGTTGGCCATGGCGGCAAGAAGGTTGAGGATCATCGAAGGAGGCCGGGCGCGCCGGCGAGCGGAGAGAAAGTCACGCGTTTGCCGACGACTCCAATCAGCCTGAGCCGGGCTGGAAACGATTTCAATTCAAATGCAGTCCCTGCCGCGTGACGTAAAAAGACTTATTATAAGCCCCTAATCATCAGGCGGATTCAACAAACGACCCCCCCGCGGTCTTTTGCCGCGCGACCCGGGCCGCCGGGCAACCGGGTGCAGTCGCCACCGAAACGGAGGCGGATGGCCACGGGCCGGGACAAGTCGCGGATCGACCGGAAACGGTGGCCGCACCGCCGGGAACGGTCGCGAGGGAGCCCGGTGCGGTCGCGGCGCGAGCGACCGAGGTCGTCTGCGTGCAGGGCACCAGCGCGGAAGGAACGACCTCGGTCGGCGAAGGGGCGCCCGAGGTCGTTGGTGCGGCGGGATGGGGGCGTTGCGGGTGCCGCGCCCGCCGGCGGGCGGGCAAGGGGATTCACCGCCGACTCGCGCCGCCGGCCCACGGGGGGGTCCGCGGGAGGCAGGGATCAGGTCGGCTTGGTGCCGGAGGCCCCGGTTTGCGAATCGCCGTCGCTGGCTGCGCCGTCTCTCGGCGAAACGTGCGACATGGCGCCGCGCAGGCCGTGGACCTTTTTCGCGAGAGCGTGGGTCTTGCCGAGGGCGCTATCCACGCCGCCGACGGTGGCGCTGGCCAGGGCGTAGGTGTCTTCGATGAGGTCGCGCCGGTGCTCAACCGCTTCCTTGAGCGTCCGCTCGATGCTGGCGACGACGCCGTCGGCTTTGACGATGGCGTTGGTGCCGTTGGCGAGGTTGATCGCGCGCTGGGTCGGGTCCCATTCTTTCGATTTGAAGAGCGCGAGGTTGTCGGCGTCTTGGAGGATGCCGGTGATGTTGCTGATGAACGTGCGTTTTTCTGCGTCAGTCAGGTCTGCCATAGGGTTTGGTTTCTTTTTGGGTTGCGGTTGTTGTGTAGCGAGCCGGGGCGCGTCAAGTCCTGGCAGGGGTGGGACTACCGCACGACACGCTGGCTCGGTTTGGGTAAGGTAACGAAGCGCAGACCCAAATTGCGCTTACCCCAGCGCTGAAATGTTCCCGGGTGCGGGTTCGTCGCGTCAGCCGGGGCGGCGGCGGGCCCGCCGGGCGCCCCGGGGGGGCCCCCCCGGGGCGGGCCGCGGGGGGGGGGGGGGGGTTG
>CAXTRS010000017.1:12391-25691 GCA_964246635.1 uncultured Chthoniobacterales bacterium
GGGCAGAGCCGTGGAAGCCGCCGTCGGCGCGCTCCGGGCGGATCGAGGTGGATGGCGGCCCGGGTATCGGCTGACTCGCGCCGCTGCGACCAAGGCCAAACGCTGCTCTCACTCAACTCTCAACCAGAATTTCCAGCGTCGTTGTCTGTGCCATCCGGAACGGATCGCCTGTGACCACGTTGATCCGCGCCCGACCTAATGATCGGGCGCGGAACAAAACGGTATTCGGCAGTCCCTGCGGCGCTAGCACACCGCCACTATTGCCAACGATGGCTTGAAGGAAGGAGCCGATGAGTTCCACCGCGCTGTCACCAGCGTGCACCTGGCCGCCGATCGCATGAAACAGCAGCACGTCACCCAGGCAAGTCGCCAGTGGCGAGGAGCAGCAATGCACGTCCTCTACATCGATTAAGCGAGCCATTGTGGTGACAATTCTCTCCCTCCTGGTCGTCGCTGGCCCCCTGGGAAGGTTAGACGGTTACCAGCACATCGTCGCTTTCCGCCCAGTCTTCCTCGTGTGGGCTGGTGGCGTGGGTGTGTTTTGGTTTCGGATAGATGGTTCCACAGAACTCGTAATCTGTGGTGTCGATATCGGTTCCCCCAACGATGGGCTTGCCGTCTTTGGTAATCAGCCCGGGGAGCTGGTAGCACATGATCGAGTTCTGATCCGCGGGGGTCCCCATGAGCGAGGCTTCGTTCAGCGGGGTAAGAACTTGGGCGTCCACGGTCGCCTTGTCCCACCCATACGTCCTCAGGAACCAGGCATACGCCTTCGCCGGATCGATGCGAGCCACGAGCGCTTTGCGCATGTGCTCGTGAGGGAAGCCAAGCGTGTGACCCGTCTCGTGGCGAACCACCCGCTTATACTCGGACTCCGGCGTGTTCATGGAAAACCCTTGGAGGTTCATCGTCTGCCGGTTCTTGGGGATGTGCAAGATGTCAGTCCCGAGATACGACCAGTAACCGCCCGGCCCAAAAGAGATCCGCACGTCCCCGGTGCCGTTCGTTTCGACGAAGGAGATGCACCCGGTGCGAGTCCATGCGTTCATGTGACTGATGATCCGAGCCTTCAGATTGGCCGCGGGGCTCTCCATAAAGCTCACCGTCAACTGGCGGGGCGTCGGCCCCCAATACTTCGAAGTGATCACCGCGATCCTGAGGGGTTCATCCACCTGAAACCCGACATCGAGGGCCGCCATGGGCCCAAACACCGGGGCGTTCATCGGATTGATTCGTTTGGCCGTCGCAGCCGCCGGAATTAAGAGGCGCTTCGGCAGCGACTTCACAACGCATCCGGGAGCGTGTTTATGCGACGTCTGCTCCTCCTCTCCATCCTCTCCGTAGGAATGGTGGGAAAAGTCCTCACCATCTGCCTCGACCACCGTGTTGGCGACTTCGGCGATCTTGGCAAGCGCTTCACGTAACCGATTATTCTCTTTCATGGCATTGTCTCCGACTTGAGGGGAGACCGAACTGGGGAGCCGCAATCGCGCGAGCTTCTTCACCGCCGGATTATCCTCTCCCTGGCTTCTACGGAATTTTTCAGCGCGGGTTTCGAAAAATCTTCGAAAAATTTGCAGGGGCGACGCTGATATGCTCGCAAGCAAGCTCGCCGGCGGGGCTGCGAGCCTGCAAGCGAAGCGCCCGAGCGCGTGGTCTGGGGCAGCGACTGGCCGCACCCGACGGAGAAGCAGAACAAACCGGACGACGCCGTGCTGCTCGATTGCTTCGCCGAAGCCGTGCCGGACGAGGCGGCCCGCCAGCGCATCCTCGTGGATAATCCGGCGAAGCTCTCTCCGTTTAGAGCGCTCCTCAATTTGAGTCTGCTTTTTTTAGCCCCGGCAGGGGCGGCAGAGCCTTAGCCCACGGCGCAAGCCGTGGGATCAGAGCAGAGAACTCCCCAGCCCCGGCAGGGGCGCAAGAACCCTGGGCACCGCAGCGAGGGCGGGCTTTGCCCGCGCCTGTTCTTACGCCCCTGCCGGGGCTTGCGCTTTTCTCATGCAAACCCACGGCTCACGCCGTGGGCTAGGGCTCTGGCGCCCCTGCCGGGGCTGACTCCATTGAGCGACGCTCTAAGTCGGCAGGCAACGCGCCGGCTCCGCCCGGAAGCGCGCCAGCGACGCCCGGAAGCAGATCAGCGCGCTCCGGAAGCTCGCCAGCGCGTTTGCGAACGCCGCCAGCGTGCCCCGGAAGCGCGCCAATTCACCCCGGAAGCCCGCCATTGCAGCCGGGAAGCGCATCAGGAACGTCCGGAAGCTGTCCAATTCGCCCCGGAAGCTGATCAGCACCGCCCGGAAGCAGTTCAACTCCCTCGGGAAGCGCGTCAAGCCGGCCGGGGAGCGTTCCAATTCGGACCGGAAGTTGCGCAAAACGCCCCGGAAGCGTGCCAGAACGCATCCGAACGCGTTCCGTCGCCCCGGAAGCTGTTCCGATCCCTCTGGGAAGCAGAGAAACCGCTTGGGAAGTCGTGCAAACCGCCCCGGAACGCTTTCCCATTGGATGAGCGGTCACATGGGAGCCTTCCTTCAAAGGTTCTGCGCGCTTTGCCAGTATTCCGGCAGGAGGCTGCGCGCCATGGCGGCGTATTCGGCGGAAGGCTGCACGCTTCGTGTCAATTTTTGCTCCGCTTCGATCGCCTCCGGTTCTCCCGGGAGCAGATCAATCAAGTCACGCAAACCTTTTAGCAGCTCCAGCCGATCAAAACGCCGTTCGTTGAGTTCGGGGCGATCAAGGCCGAGTTCGCGGATGGTCGCCGCTGCACGAAGATTGTTGCCGATGGCATAAGGCACACCGGCCGCGTCGAACGCAATGAGGGCTTCCGGGTCTTCCGTTGTCGGTTCGATGAAGAGCGGCAATTCCTGCTCGACCTCCTCCCCATGATGTCGCGCCCGGCGCGAGTGGTTGCGCAGCGGAAACCAGTTCGCTTTGTGGCGTTGATTGCAAAGCTGGCAGGCGAAAACCAGGTTCTCCCAATGGTAGGCCAGCCAGTAGTATCCTGGTGTTTGCAAAGCATCTGTTCGACTCTGGCGACAACCGCCTTTTGGCCGGAAGTGCTCGACATCCCCGTAGGCGATGTGCGTGACCTTTGATTCGCAGAAGGCACACTTGCCATGCTGCATGCGGATGAGCCGGCGTTTGACCTCCGCATGGCCATAAATCCTTGCGTCGAAGTCGAACGTTCGCCTGCCGGCTTTGTAATCATCGGCACTGCGCTGGTAAGCTGCGCGGTGCGCCTGAGCCTTTTGCCGGCCTTTCGTTTGCAAGACCTTTGGCGCAGGCTGCGAGCGCGCAATGCGGATCATGCTCCGGCAGTTGCATGAGCCGTCTCGCTTTCCTTCGAGCCTTGTCTTCTGCGCAGCTTTTCGGCGGCGCGTCGGATGAGAGCCATCGCCTCAATATCTTCGCGCGATTCTCCGGTCGGCAGTGGCCCGATCTGTTGTTCCAGTTGCGCCAGCTTCTTTTTGTCTGTTGCCGTTCGCTTGGTCTTCGCAAGCAACTTGCGGCGCTCTTGCAGAAGCTTGTCCGTGCGCACATCCCGGCTGGGCTGTTCGTCGAACAAGTCGCTGGAAACGATCTGATCCAACCGCCAGCCGCGCACGTCGGTCGGAGAGTTATTGATGGTAACATGGTCGCCTTCACGCCGGAGAACAACCACGTTGGCACCCACCGCGGCGCCTGCCTGCACAATCAGCGGGCTGTGCGCAGTGACTATAAATTGTGTGTTCTTAAAAATTCGGCTGAGCTGATCGATCAGCTCCCGCTGCCAGCGCGGATGGAGATGCAAGTCGATCTGGTCAACTAGAACGACCGCCGGCTCCTCCAACGGGTTCTTCGCCTCGGGATAACGGTCAAACATTCGGCTGGCGAGATCGACCATCCAAGCCGTGACGGTGCGATAGCCGGAACTTAGCGCGCGTAGTGGCACCCAGCCATATTCCATCTGTGCTTGAACTTGAGGCGGCCGAGATAAGCCTTCTGGTTGTCGCACCTTGATCGCGCACACCTCGGGAAGCAGGGCAAGAAGCACTTCGATAACAGAGTCGCGGCGTTTCCTGGCGGCTGTTTGATTTGTCTTGGCTGCTGTATAGTCTGCTTGGAGCAGCCATTGTTCTGCGTCAGTTAGTGTCGCGGTGTCGTCAAACAGCGTAGCACAGGCATCGCGTGGGCGACTCTCTAAGAGGGAACCTTCGCCACGGCGTCGCATTGCCCCGTAGCCGTAGCACTCAAGGTCTCGAAACGAACGAGAAATCTTCGACGTCTGCATACGATCTTTTCCAAAGTGAAAAAAAAACGTGTCTGAAAGGTTAGTTTTTTTATGCAATGCCTCTTGCAGCGTGGCGCCGGAAATCATCTGGCATACAATTTTTCCTTCCGTAGCAGCAGAGTTGACTAAGTCGAGAGTTTCACTCAGCCACCAATGCTCGTAGGCGTAGGGTAAAAAAACGATGTTGTCCGGGGCCGGCAATTTCCGTTCTGCTGGCCGCATCCCAGCTAAACATTGCAACAACGTGGTTTTGCCCACTCCGTTGTCTCCCAGCAAGATTGTCCAGTGAGCTGGCCTCCCTTGGCCGTCGGACAAATCCAGCGTAACAGGCGCTTTGAAGCAGCGAATGTTTTCGACCGTCAGGGATAAAAAATAGGCTGGCGGCAGTGGCGACGTGTCTGCCGCGTGTTCTGCGCTGGAAATTTCTTGGGACGGAGACTCGTTCGGCACGGCGGACGAGCCTACTCGAAAAAAACCAGCGAGGCACATCCAAAAAACAGGGCAGCCGCTCGAGGCTTTTCGCCTCCGACCGCTAAAAGGGCTTGCCCACAACGGAATTGGGCAATATTTCTTATCAAACTGCTCTCCCTCTATGGACTCCAAACAAACCGAAGAAGCCAAACGTGCGGTGCGAGTGCTGACCTTTGCAGAGGGTCGAGCAGCGGACTTTCAGCACAGGCCGGCAAAGCCGGTGGATGCGAAGCATGCGGCGACGATCACGAAGCTCGACGGCATCATCAAGGAACTCGGCGGCAAAGAGGCGATCCAGCAGGCGAACACGTTTGGGCAGGCGACGGAGGAGCAGCGCGCCGACCGCGGCGACGTGGGCTCCACCATCCGGAAGATCAACAAAACGATGGCGACGATCACGGATCAAAGAAAGCAGCCGGGCCTGATGGACCGTTTCCGCATGCCGCACGGCAACGGGGACACCGAGCTGGCGGCGAAGCTGCGCGGGTTTGCGGATGCCATCGAGGAGTTGGACCTCGCGGACGCGCTGGCGGAGCATAACTTCGTGCTGACTACCGATGAGCTGCGGCAGATGGCGGACGATTTGACTTCCGGCACCGGCGATCAAGGCGTGGCGCGCTCGAAGCAAACTGGCGCGACCGCGCGCATCCCCGAGTTGCTCGGTCAGGCGCGGGAATGCATGAAGACGTTCGACGCGATCTACGGGAACACTTACGACGACGACACCGAAACTCTGACAGCGTGGCGCTCGGCGAGCCACGTGCCGCGCAAGCGCAGCCCGGGCAAAAAGAAAAAGAAGCCGGACGAGGGAACCACCGGGTCGTCGTCATCGTCCGGCGCGCCGGCTTAAAAACAGCGGAACACTACGGGACGTGGCGCGAGTGACGGCCAAGCTCCCATGTCAGCCATCGGAGTTGCTGCCTGTGGTGTCCGACGGCTCTTCGGCGGGGACTTCCGCTTTGAGGTCGGTGAGGTATTCGGCGAGAGCCACGTATTTCTTCGACACGAGGAAGACGGTCTCCGTGAGGTGTCCGGAAAGGTAGAGCCGCGACTCGGCGCCGTAGTCCGAACCACTCTGCGCGGCGGGGTCTTCCGGCGGCAGCGCGGGCAGGGCGGGGGCAAACTCTTCGGGCCGGATTTCCATGCCTCCTTGCTGCTGGAGCTTGAAGCGGTAGGTGCGTTCCAGAAATTCCCGGCGCTCGCGCCGGCGCGCCTGGTTGTCTTCCCAGTCCTGGCGCTCGCGCTCGGCGTCAAAGGTTTCCTTCTCCTCCTCGCCGTCGTCGTCGCTGATCTCGTCCAGGTCGCGCTCGTAGCGTTCCAGGGTGTCCACGACGAGGTGGAACTGCCAACCGTAGCGGCAGGCGGCCAGGAGGCGGCGCACTTCTTCGATGATGAGCGGCAGCCGCTCGATGTCTTCGAGCCGGGTGATGGTCAGGCTGCCACCGCCACCGCCGAAACAATAGATTGCCTCAGGCGAGCGCCAGCCTTTGCCGAGCAGTGCGGTGAGCCGCCGCGGGACTTCGGCTTCGAGCCAGTCGGACTCCGACTTTGCCAGAGCACGGTCTTCGCCGAAGGCGCGCTTGGGGACGCCGGCAGGCAGGAAATGCTCCGGCCGATCCGTCTTTCTGCGCAAGAGCAGGCGCAGCGGCGCCAGGGGGCGGGGCGGATCGATGCCGAAGTCGTCGCTCCAGGGGTTGAGCGCGGCGTTGAGGGTGGCGACTTCCAGCCGGCTGGTGGGGCAACGCTCGACGGCCACCTCGTGCAGGCGCGGCATCTCGGCGAGCACGCTGTAGTCCTGCGGCTCTTCGCGGCGCACCAGCAGCCGGCGCAACTCGGGCAGGGCGGCCAGCGGCGCGAGCGTGGTGTATTCGCCGCCGAAAAGCTCGAGGTGCGTGAGCTCGCGCAAGGCGGCGAGCGGCGACAGGTCGTCGAAGCAGCCGGAGATCGTCAGGTTCAGCAGCCGCGGACTGCGCTCGATGCCGTCGAGCCGCCAGGTATTTTCCAAGTGCAACCGGCGCAAAGCCGGCATTTCCGGGAGATCGTGCAGGTCGCGCAGGGGCGTGTGAAGCAGGGCGCCGTAGCCGATCTGCGCATCGCGCACGGCGGGCAGCGCGCGGATGGCGCGCAGGGCGAGGATGTTGCCGTGGTAGTGAAATTCTCGGAGCCCCTCGAGACGCTCGAAGCCGGTGAGGTCGGGCCACGGGCACTGGACGCGCAGCCACAGGGTCTGCAGGGCGGTGAGGTCGGCGATGGGGCGCAGGTCGCTTGCCTTGGTGTTGCCGGCGAGGAGCTTGGTCAGGCCCGGAACGCAGCGCAGCGGCGACCAGTCGTGGATGTCGGTGTTGAAGAGCTGGAGCTCGACCAGAGCCGGGCAGAACTGGAGAAAGCCGAGGTCGCGCACCGGACGATCTTCGCTGGAACTGAAATCCAGTTGCTTGCTCGCGGCCAGCGCCGGCGCGATCTGCTCGATCTCGGCGCGGATAAGCTCGGGCTGATAGGCGGGATTGAGCTGGCGTGCTTTTCGGCGCAGCTGCTGGGCTTCGAAGTTATAGGTCCACGAAGCGTTCGGGTCTTTGTGCCGGTCGGGCAGGAGGACCTCCACGAGTTGCTCGACGCTGTAACGTTCCTCCAGATTGCGCGCTGGGTCGCAAGCCCAGGCCACGAATGAGGCGCTCATGGCTTATCTTTTCCGACACAAAGCCGGGAGAGCAAGTCGGAAAACGCCGCGCCGGCCGGCCGACAGCCAGCCGGCCGGCCACTACTCCCGCCGCCGCGGAATGAGCTTCTCCAAGCTCGGGTTCGCCGCCAGCACGTCGCTGGCTTTGATGAACGTTTTCACGAGTTCGGCGGGCGAGACGCCGCCAGTGCTGCTCGTGCTGCCGCTGGCGACGCCGGTGACGACTTCCAGCTCGCGCGGCGTCACGCGCACTTCGCCGAGGAAGCCGCGCAGCTTGATGGTGCATTCGGCGTAGTCGGGCGGGTAGCTCACGGTGACGTCGCCGGAGTTGTCGGCTTCGACTTCGTCGATCACGTCCTCGATGCTCACCGGCTGCGCGAAGGTGAAGGAGACGCGCGTGAAGATGTTTTGAAACGCGTCATTCAACTGCGGGTCAGAGAAAACGGTGATCTCGCGGATGTCGTGCAGGTCGCAGGTGAGCAGGTAGTCGCCGGGCGCCTGCGGGTCGAGCGTGTAGCCGAGGTCGAGGATGAAATCGGTCGTGGTGATCGTGGCGTTTGGGGCTTCGAGCGCGAGGGAGATTTCTTTGCGCTTGTAGCCGCGGGCGGCGCGCAGCCGCTCGAAAAGATCGCGCGCGTCGCGGTCGAGATCGGCGGCGCAGATCGCGGTCGCGAACTGCCGCTCGAACATCTTGTCGGGCAGGGTCGCGGGCACTTTGTGGAAGCCTTTGCGGAAGCCGGCGAGCGCTTTGACGCTGCCGCGCCGCGCGCCGACGAGATGCACGTCTTTGGCCTCGGTGCGGGGCAGGTTGCTGGTGGGATCGGACATGATTTTTGGAGGCCGAAAACATAGCCCGGAAGCGAGCCGAAAACCACCGATTTTCCTCCGCAAAGCAGGGGCTCGGAAGCCGTCCGTGGAGCCGGCTAAACCAACGCAGGCTCGCGTGCGGCGGCCGACTTGTGAGGCTTCGGCTCGGGCTCCGATTGCAACGCCACGCCGCCGCCGCCTTTCGGCGGGTCGTCGAGCACGGCGTTGCCGTCGTCGTCGCCATCGCCGAAGCCGTCCCACCAGCCGCCGCTGTCGTCTTCGCTGGCGGGCAGTTGGGGATCGAAAAATTGGTCGAGCGCGATCCAAAGCGCCTTGGCGTGGCGGGCAACGAGCAGGTTCACCAGCGGGACCGGCAGCGCGACGGAGAGCGTGAGCGTCCAGATCGTCACCGGGCCGAACACCTCGACGATATCGAGCAGGAAATAACTGATGACCGCGACAAAGACCGCGCAGCCGAAGTTGATGCCGAAAATGGCGAACAGGAAGTAGCCGTCCTCGCGCTCATACGCATACCCACAGCGGGGACAACCATCGAGCGGCTGAAACCAGTCGCCGAGTCCGCGCACCCGCCGGGCCGGCGCGAAGATCGGCCGTTGCCCGCAGCCGGGGCAGCACAGGCGCAACGCACGCGCGGCGTAGCGCAGGGCGAGGCGCGGGGTGCGCGGCTCCGTGGCGAAAGAGCTCGCCGCCGGCGCGCCCTTGCCGGACGAGCGGGGGTCGTCGGCCATGCCCATAACGAGCGCAAGAATCGTCCCGCGCATCCGGCCGCGCAAGGCGGAAACCGCGATGCAAACGTGAGGCTTGAGCGCGCGCGGGCGCTGCGGTTAATCTGCCCAGCCCGCTACTGTCCGTTTCCATTCACCCCAGCCCGTTTTCTCCCCATGAAGAAGAACAATCGCACCGCTTCCTCCGCTTCGCCGAGCGCGAATATCGAGAGCCACCTCAACGAAAAGCGCGTCTTCAAACCCGCGAAAGGATTCGCCAAAAACGCGCGCATCACGAGCATGGAGGAATACCGCGAGATGTATAAGCAGTCGATCAAGAAGCCGGACAAATTCTGGGCTGGCGAAGCGAGCGAACTGCTCTGGCGCAAGAAGTGGAAAACCGTTTGCAAATGGGACCCGCCGTTTGCGCAGTGGTTCGTCGGCGGGCAGCTCAACGTGAGCGAAAATTGTCTCGACCGGCATCTCGACGGGCCGCGCCGCAACAAGGCCGCCATCGTCTTCGAAGGCGAGCCGGGCGAGAAGCGCACGCTGACGTATCACCAACTCCACCGCGAGGTCTGCAAATTCGGGAACGTCCTGAAACGCAACGGCGTGAAGAAGGGCGACCGCGTGCTGCTCTACCTGCCGATGATCCCCGAGGCCGCGGTGGCAATGCTGGCGTGCGCGCGCATCGGCGCGGTGCACAGCGTCGTCTTCGGCGGCTTCAGCGCGGACTCGATCCGCGACCGCATCGCGGACAGCGGCGCGACGTGTGTGGTCACCGCCGACGGCGGCTACCGGCGCGGACAACTCGTGCCGTTGAAACAGAATGTCGATGCCGCGCTCCAAGGTGCCGAGGGCGTGCGCAAAGTCATCGTCTTCCGCCGCGCGAATAACGACATTCACATCCAGGAAGGCCGCGACGTTTGGTGGCACCGCGAGCTCGAATACGTCGATGCGAATTGTCCCGCTGAACCGCTCGACAGCGAGCACCCGCTCTTCATCCTTTACACCAGCGGATCGACCGGGAAGCCGAAGGGCATCCTCCACACCACCGGCGGGTATCTCACCTTCATCGCCTCGACGACGAAATACGTTTTCGACCTGCGCGAAGACGACCTCTACTGGTGCACCGCGGACGTCGGTTGGGTCACCGGCCACTCCTACGTCGTCTATGGCCCGCTGGCCAACGGCGCGACGACGTTCATGTATGAAGGCGCGCCGAATCACCCCGAGCCGGACCGCTGGTGGAAAATGATTGCCGACTACGGCATCACGATTCTTTACACCGCGCCGACCGCCATCCGCGCCTTCATCAAATGGGGCGACGAATGGCCGAAGAAACACGACCTCTCCTCCTTGCGCCTGCTCGGCACCGTCGGCGAGCCGATCAACCCGCAAGCGTGGATGTGGTTCCAGGAAAAAATCGGCGGCTGCCGCTGCCCGATCGTCGATACCTGGTGGCAGACCGAGACCGGCGGCCACATGATCACGCCCCTTCCCGGCGCGACGCCGACCAAGCCCGGCACCGCGACCTTGCCCTTCTTCGGAGTGGACGCCGCCATCGTCGATGACAACGGCGACGAGGTCGGTCCGAACGTGGGCGGCAAGCTCGTCGTGCGCCGGCCGTGGCCCTCGATGCTGCGCACGATCTGGGGCGACAAAAAGCGCTACAAGCAGACGTATTGGAGCGAGTTCAAGGGCCGCGATTTTTACTTCACCGGCGACGGCGCGCGCCGCGACAAGGACGGCTATTTCTGGATCGTCGGCCGCATCGACGACGTGCTCAACGTCGCCGGCCACCGGCTCGGCACCAGCGAGATCGAGAGCGCGCTCGTCGCGCACCCCGCAGTCGCCGAGGCCGCGGTCGTCGGTTGTCCCGATGAAATCAAGGGCCAGGGCGTTGCGGCGTTCGTCACGCTCAAGGGCGGGCAGACGGCTGGCAAGGGGTTACGCGAAGAACTGCGCAAACATGTCGGCGGCCTCATCGGCGCCATCGCCAAGCCCGACCAGATCCGCTTTGCCGAGGCGCTGCCGAAGACACGCTCGGGCAAGATCATGCGCCGCCTGCTCAAACAAATCGCCGGCGGCCAGGACGTGACCGGCGACACGACGACGCTTGAAGACTTCTCGATCCTGGCGAAACTGCAATCGAGCGGCGACGAGTAGAGTTAGCAAAGCCAGCGGCTCGCCCACCGCGAACAACCACTGCGATGAAAAAAGCACGTCGAATCTATTTGCTCCTCGGTTTGTTCATCGTCGGATTCGCCGCGCTCAGCGCAGTTTCGGCGGCGGCTGAAGAACCGAAGCCGAAGGCAGCGAAGCGCGCGAAGCAGCCGCAGCCTGCTGCCCAAGCCGAGATTCAGCCCATGCGCGTCATCGTCACCGGCGAACTGCTCAAGGAAGAGCCGGCGCCGCACACCGCGCGCGGGAGCGATCTGTCGGCGCTCGACGCCACCGGCACGCCGCGCCGTGCGGACGAGCCGCGCTTCGTCACCGGCTCGCTGAATCGGCAGCAGTTCGAGCTTTACGGCAACGCGGCCACGACTGCCAGCAACCTGCGGATTTATGGTCGCAACGATTTTCGTAACGGCGGCATTCTCGGCGGCCCATTTGGCGCCTCCGCCGCCGAGATGCAGGCACGCATCACTCAGGAGCGTTATGTTCTGGACTTGCGCACCGTGCCGGCTGCTCGTCGCTTGGATGCAGCCACGCGGCTGCTCGGACCTGAGCGTGGCAGGCAGTTGGTCGCCGAGTTCAATCGTTGGCAGGCGACCCATCCCTGAGACGGCAGGCGAGCAGGTGGGTGGAAACTCCGAACTTGCCAGAACAGTGCTCGTTCTGATATAACGAGTTACTGCAATGAAAACGGCATCCTACATCTCGCGTTGGGGCCATCTGCTGGTGGCCTGCTCGGTCGTCGGTCTCCTGTTCGCTGCTGCTGCCCACACGGCCTCGGCCGAAGAGCAGTTCAAACGGCCGAAAAAGAAATCGCAGCAGGGAGCATCCGACCGCAGCGTAACTCCGATGCGGGTCATCGTGACCGCCGATCTGCCGCGCGACCCGGCCGCGCTGCCTGCGTGGCACGGCCGACCGCCGATGGCGCTGGATTCCAGCGGCACGCCGCGCGCCGCCGACGAGCCGCGCTTCGTCACCGGCTCCTACATCAAGCAGCGCTTCGACATTTACGGCGGCGTGGCGACGACTCCGCTCAACCTGCGGGTTTCCAGCCAGATCGACCTGCGCCGCGGCGGTTTCCTGCCCGGCGGGAGCGGCAGAGTCAGTGAACTCGGGGCGTCCGCCACCGAATTGCTCGACCGCACCGATCAGGAGCGTTATGTCCTGGACTTGCGCAAGGTGCCGGCTGGCCGGCGGCTGGAAGTGGCCACGCAGTTGCTCGGTCCCGAGCGTGGCAGACGCCTGGTCGCCGAGTTCAACCGCTGGCAGGAGATTCACCGCATCAATTAGCCGGTGGCCGACCCGGCTTTGCCGCGGATAATCCGTCGGCGACTTCCGGTTGCGCCGTTTGTTCCCAAGTCGCCCTTGGGAACGACGGCGTCCGCCGCGCTCCGCGTGTTTGCCTCGCCGGGCATCGTGCGGCATCTTCGCCCTCGCCGTGAATTTCTTTTCCACCGGCATCAAAGAAGTCAGCCGCCGGCTGCGCCGACAGAAAAACCGCCTCGCTCTGGCCGTCGCGCGCAAGTCGCTCGACGAGGCCGAAGGTGCGCTCGGGCGCTTTGGCTGGCGCATGTTGCTGCCGGCCAATCAGCCAGTTCCAGCGCTGGCGCAGTCCTCGGCACAGAGCGCGGCGCTGCCAGAAAATCGCGGTCGGCTGCGACGAGTCGGCGCGCGCGGCGGGTTTTGAAAAAAGAAGGCGCCGCCGCCGCCGCCGCCAACCGCCGCATCGGAGGGGGCCGCCCCTGCTTCCTCCGCGTCTGCATCTGTGGCGCCAGTTGGTGAAAAGCTGCGCGATGCGCTCGACGCGTTGCAACAACTCGACGCCGAGCTGACGGCGAACGCGGCGCACATCGCCGAACTGGAGAAAAAAGTCGTCGAGCGCGAAGCCGAACGCGGGCAGGCGAAAGCCGAGTGCGAGGCCGCGGTGGTGAAGATCGACGAAGAGCGCAAGCCGTTGCTGGAGACCGAACGCACACTGGCGGCCCGTTTGCAGGAGCTTCAGGGCAAGGTGCTGCAGCACGAGCACAAGGCCGCCGAGTTGGAAGACGAGCGCCAGCGCTTGCTGCGCGAGAGCGTGCAGCTCAAACACGGAAGCGCCGGCGGCGCGGTGACGCCCAACGACGGCACCCGCGCGCGCGAAATGCGGCAGCGCGAAATCGCCGGCCGCCGCGCGGGTGC
>CAXTRS010000018.1:0-17995 GCA_964246635.1 uncultured Chthoniobacterales bacterium
CCTACCGTCGAAACCGACGCGATGGCGCGGTTGCGCCCAGCGGCCTGGCCCGCGCCTGGATATTCCGTGAGCACGACCAGCGCATACGGCTCGCGGTCGGGCAGGAACACCATTCCGGCGTCGTGCGAGACCGTGGAAATCTCGCCCGTCTTGTGCGCCACGCGCGCCTTTGCGCTGCCTGGCAGCCCGGCGGGGATCATGCCGTTGAATTTTTGGCGAAACAGGATGCCGAACATCGCCTCGCGGCTTTCCGCGCTCACCGCGCGCGCTTCGTGGACGCGCCGCAGCCAGAGCAGGAGGCCGTCGGCATCGACCTGGGTGTGGAGGTTTTCCGCGAATGCCGCTTCGTCCTCGACGCCGCGCAGGCAGCGCAGGCTTTCCAAACCGGCGGCGGCAAGCGTTTCCGCGATGAATGGCACGCCGAGGTGATCGACGAGCAGGTTGGTGGCGAGGTTGGAGCTGCGCACGATCATCCGCTCGGCGAGGATCGACAGGCTCGCGGTGCGGCCGATAAGTTTATACAAATCGGGATCTCCATCGCGGTCCGCGGACAGAAAAAACGGCGGCGCGCCCGCGACCTGACTGGCGAAACGGTTGCGCACGTGGAGCTGATCTCTCAGCCGGAGCCGGCCTGCTTCGCTTGCCCGGAAAAGGGCGAGCAGAATGGCCAGCTTGATCGTGCTCGCCGCGTGAAACGGCCGGCCGCCGCGCAGGGAGAAGCCCAACTCGCTGGCGTAATCGTAAAACGCCACCGCCAGCGCGCTCGCGCCAGCTCCCTTGCCGATGGCGGCAATGCGTTCGAGCAAATTTTCGCGCTCCGCGGTCGCGGACGTGGACGAAGACGACGACGAGCGACGATCGGACATGAAGGCGCGCAGCCTAGCTGAAGCGCACGTCAAGAACAACTCTGGCGCGCGCAGGGTAGCGGGTTCGCTTGACGGCTTCCGCGCTGGGGAGCGCACGCGCCCTCGCGTGCCGCAGCCGGCACCCTCGCCGGCGGCTTTTGCTTGCTGACGTTTCGGCGAGGACGCCGAAAAGAGCGCGCGAGGGCGCGTGCGCTCTCCGGCCAAACTTATCCACTACCGCGAGACGTTCCTTCGTTGTAGAGGCGGCTCTGCGAGCCGCCAATCCGAAAACGATTGCGGTTGCAGAACCGCCTCTCCAACCACAATCCAGACGCCATGGAGCTGACCTTCACCACGGCCGCCATCCTCTTCGGAGTCTCTCTGCTCGGCGGCGTGCTCAACGCTGTGGCGGGCGGCGGCGGGTTCGTGTTTTTCCCCGTGCTGATTTTCGCTGGCGTGCCGACAATCCGCGCAAACGCCACGAGCACCGTGGTTTCCTGGCCCGGACTGGTGGCGGGCGCGTTCGGCTATCGCGCGGAACTCTCGGCCGCAAGACAGCGCGAGCATGATGGAACGAGACGAATCTGGCTTTTTGCCATGCTCAGCGTGCTCGGCGGCTGGCTCGGCGCGCAGCTTCTCCTGCACACGCCGCCTTTGGCATTCGACCGCCTCGTCCCCTGGCTGCTGCTGCTCGCCACCGCGCTCTTCGCCTTTGGTGGCCGGCTCGTGGCGTGGCTGCGCGCCGGCTCGGCGCACGGGCACGCTCATGGCGGCATCGCGTTTGCGCTCTATTTCCTGACCGCGGTGTATGGCGGATTTTACGGCGGCGGCATCGGCATTCTCGTCCTCGCCACCCTGAGTCTGCTCGGCATGGAAAATCTGCACGAAATGAACGCGCTGAAAATGCCGCTCATGGTCGCTATCAATGCGCCGGCGGTCCTTGCGTTCATCGTCGCCGGCGCGGTGACTTGGCCGCACGCGGTCGTCATGATCGCCGGCAGCGTGCTCGGCGGCTTCGGCGGCGCGGAACTCGCGCGGCGCCTGCCCCAGGCGTGGGTGCGTCGTGGCGGCATCGCGGTCGGGCTTGCGTTGAGCGCGTATTTTTTTCTGCGGTGCTCACTGTAGCGGCGGTCTATGACCGCCCCTGCTCAAGAAAACGCGCCGCGAAAAAGGCGGTCATAGACCGCCGCTACAGTCAGCTGCCGGCTTTGCCGTGGACGTTCTCGAAGAACAATTCTTTCCAATCCGCCGGCTTCGTTTTGATCGTGCCGATGCGATGCAGGAAATCGACGCCTTTCATCATGTTCTTTGGCGCGATGCCGAACTCGATTTCCTTTTCACCGAGGAGTTTCAGCGTGTCTTCCAGACTGACTTTGTCCTTTGACGCGCGCAGATAAGCCTCCGCGGCGGCCTTGTGATCCTTATTAATGAAGTCCAGCGCCTCTTCGAGCGCCGCAGCCACGGCGGCATACGCCTTCGGATTTTCGTCTTTGAACTTCTGCGTGCCCCAAAACACGTTGAACGTCACCGCGCCGCCAGCGGTGTCATACGAATTGAGCACGCGCCGGATGCCGGGCTTTGTCAGCTCGATCTCCTGATACGGCGGGGCGGTGAGATGGCTGTTGATCTCGCTGACGCCATTGAGCAACTGCGCCATGCCGTCGGGGTGCGACATCGAAACGGTGATCGAATCGAGCTTGCCGTGCTGGCCGACGCCGAACTCTTTTTCGCACGCCTGCTGCAAGGCGAGCGCCTGCGCGGAAACCTTCACGGTCGGCAGCGCAATCTTGTCTTTGTCGGTGAAATCTTTCAGCGATTTGACGTTCGGATTGCGCGTGTTGAGATACAGCGGCATACAATTCATCGCGCCGGGCGAGCGGATGCCGATGCCGCCCTTGGTCTTCGCCCAAAGCGTGGTGAAAATGCTCCACGAACCGGAGCCGAACTCGAGGTTGCCGGAGAGCAGCCCGTCGGTGATCGTCGCGCCGTTGGCGAACACAAAGTAGGTGGCTTTGAGATCGGGAATGCCCTGGGTCTTGGCGTGCTTTTCGACCAGCTTCTGATCCTGCATAATCATCACCGGCATATACCCGAGGCCGGGTTGGGAGGCGATGCGCACCTCGGAGACTTCGGCACGAGAGAGGCTGGGCAACAGGAGGCCGGCGAATGCCGCCAGCAGTGGAAGAATTTGGGTGGTTTTCATAAGGACGGGACAACGATAAACCCGACAGCGGTTGCGTGGCCGGTCCCCGGGCGCAGGACCGACTGCACGAAAAGAATCGACGACGGGCCGCGGCTTTAAGCCTGCATGCCCCACTTGCGCACGGTGCGCTGTTCGATGACGCGGAAGACCAGGTTTTCGACGACCAAGCCGATCAGGATCACGGTGAACAGGCCGGCGAACACGCTGGCGATTTCCAACTGCGTCTTGTTCTCCAGGATGAACCAGCCCAGCCCGCCGGTGCCGCTCGACACGCCGAAGACCAGCTCGGCCGCGATGAGCGTGCGCCAGGCGAACGCCCAGCCGATTTTCAGGCCCGACAGAATGTTCGGAAACGCCGCCGGGATCAGGATTTTGCCGACGTAACTGAAGCCGCCCAACCCGTAGTTGTGTCCTACCATGCGCAGCGTGTTGCTGACACTCTGAAAGCCAGAGTGCGTGTTGAGCGCCACCGGCCAGAGCACGGAGTGCACGAGCACGAAGACGAGCGACCCGTTGCCCAGCCCGAACCAGATCAGCGCCAGCGGCAACAGCGCGATGGCCGGCAGCGGGCTGAACATCGCGGTGAGCGTTTCCAGGAAGTCGTTGCCAAGCCGGAAGTTGATCGCGAGCACGCTCATCAAACCCGCCAGCGTAATGCCGGCGAGGTAGCCCATGAGCAGCACCTTGACGGAAAACATCATGCGCGAAAACAGGTTGCCGTGGACGAACCCCTGCCAGAACGCCTCGATGGTCGCAGTGAACGTTGGAAAGATGAGCGGGTTGTTGACCCGGCGGGCGTAGAACTCCCAGAGGAGGGCAAGCAGCAGGAGGATCACGCCCTTGCGCACCGCGCCCTGCTGGTAGATGCGCTCCCAGACCGTGATCGGCTTTTCGACCACGCCGAACTCTTCGTTCATCGCGCCCTCGCGCACGTAATCGGGGCGCGGAAAGCCGGCGCGCGCGCTCGGCGAGACGGCCATCGCGCGGGTCGTGGGGAGCGGTGGAGCAGCGCCGGAGTCGGCGATAACAGACGGTGTGGTGACGGTGGGGGATGCGTCAGGCATGGTGGGGGATCTCCTCGTCTTCTTCGTGGTCTTCGACTTTGTCGGAAAAGAGCATGTTGTGAATCTTCTTCTCCAGCTTCGCCGCACCGGCGGTGTCGGCCGGATCGGTGATGCTGTTGAGTTCCGCTTTCACTTGCCCAGGATGGGGTGAGAGCAGGAGGATGCGGTTGCCGATTTTGATGGCCTCGTCGATCGAGTGGGTGACGAACAGCACGGTGAAGCGCGTCTCGTCCCAAAGGCGGAGCGTCTCGTCCTGCATCTTGCGGCGGGTGAGCGCGTCGAGCGCGGCGAACGGCTCGTCCATCAGCAAAATATCTGGCTCCATCGCCATGCCGCGCGCGATGGCGACGCGCTGCTTCATGCCGCCGCTGAGCATGTGCGGATAGCTGTGGATAAACTTGGTGAGGTTCACCTTGTCGAGATAGCTCTTGGCGCGATCAACCGCCTCCCTGCCGCTCAGCCGGCCGCTCGCGGTCAGCGCGAAGGTCACGTTTTGGAGCACGGTTTTCCACGGCGGGAGCTGGTCGAATTCCTGGAAGACCATCATGCGATCCGGCCCCGGCCGGGTGATCGTGCGACCCTTGAGGTGCATGTCGCCCTCGGTCGGGTGCAGGTAGCCGCCGACCGCTTTGAGCAACGTCGATTTGCCGCAGCCCGAGGGACCGAGCAGGACGAAGCGGTCGGATTGATAGACCTGAAACGAGACACGGTAGGTCGCGGTGACCAGGTGCGCCTTCGTCTTGTATTGCAGCGTCACGTTCTTCACGTCGAGCAACGGCTCTTGCGGCTGGCTCGCAGCGGCGGGAGCGGCGCCCGGCGATGAAGCCGGGGTGGAGCGAACGGTCTGCGGTGAGGACACCGCCGCGGGGGGATTGCTCATGCTTGTCCTGGGGGAAGGATTGGGGTGAGACGGCCAGCAAGAGACGCGCTGGCACGCCGTCGCTGAAAGTATCGGCCGATGCGCACCATAAGGCCGTCGCCGAGTGCTGGAAATTCAAATCTTCTGATCGGTTATCAGCTTACCTGATACCGACCCCGCCGAGCACTGGCGGCGAGCGGCGGGCGAAATCAAGAAAGCGCTGCGCGACCGCGCCTACTCCACCCGCGGGCAAGGCCCAATGAAACGCCCGGATGATTTTCAATCCGGCAACGTCGAGCACGCGCAGCTTCCCAAGCGCCAATTCGCTCTGCATGCACCAGCGCGAAAGGAACGCGACGCCCATCCCGCAAACCGCCGCGGTGCGGATCGCCTGCGTGGTGCCGAGCACGAGATCGGGCGCGGCCCGGCGAGACAGCCCCGCTTTTTCAAACGCCGCCTCGATCACCGCGCGCGTGCCGCTGCCCGGCTCGCGCCAAATGATCGGCAGCGCGAGCAGGTCTTCGAGCCGGTGCGCTTTGTTTACGCGCTCAAGCAGGCGCTTGTCCGTGATCGCCGTGCCGACGACAGGGACGATCTCGTCGTGCACAAACGGCTCCAGGCGCAATCGCGCCGCGCGGCGATGTCCCTCGACCAACCCAAACGGGACCCGCCCTTCGCGCACGCGGCCGAGCACATCGTCCGTGTTGCCGACTTCCACGGTGATGGCGACCTGCGGGTGCAATTGATGGAACGCCGTGAGCACCTGCGGCAGCACATGACCCGCAACCGTCGTGCTCGCCGCAATCGCCAACGCTCCCGAGAGCGCTTCGCGCTCGGTGGCGACCTGCTCGGACGCCTCCTCGACCAGCCGCCGCACCTGCCGCGCGTAGTCGAGCAGCTTGCGACCCGCCGCGGTGAGCGAGACGCCCCGCACCGAGCGCAAGAACAGCGCGGTGCGCAGCGTTTCCTCCAGTTTCCGAATCTGCGCCGTCACCGCCGGCTGCGAAAGGTGGAGCTGTTTCGAGGCTTCCGAAATGCGGCCGATCTCCGCGACCGCGATGAAGACCATCAAAAGATTTGCGTCGAGTTTCAGACGCGAAGCATACATGCGGCGCGTTCTATCACGGAGACTGATAACCCATCAAGGATTGCGTCTTTGCGGCGCGTGGGGCCGGTGGTTATGTCGCCGCTCGCCCTCGTCATGTCTCCGTCTGCGACTCTCTCCCCGCCGCCAGCGCAAACCGCGCCGCTGGTCGAGCCGAGCGCTGTGGCAGTCGAGTCAACAGACCCCGTGGCGATCGCTCTCCGTTGGGGTCGCGAAAATTTGGCGGCATGGCTGGTGCCTTTCGTGGCGGTGCTCACGCTGCTGCCGTGGATTTCCGGCGGCGTGGCGCTCCTCGCGGGAATCGCCATTGCCCTCGTCTGGGGCAATCCTTACAAGGCGTCCACGCGCAAACTTTCCCGCAACCTGCTGCAACTTTCCGTTATCGGCCTCGGCGCCGCGATGAATCTCGGCGTAGTCGCGCGGGTCGGCGCTGCCGGCATCGGCTACACCGTGGTTGGCATCGGCCTCACCGTGCTCGTCGGCGCCTGGCTCGGGCGGCGGATGCAAGTCGAGCGCGATGTCTCGCTGCTCGTCACCGCCGGCACCGCGATCTGCGGCGGCAGCGCCATCGCCGCCGTGGCGCCGACGATCCGCGCGCGGCCGCACGACATTTCCGTCGCGCTGTCGGTCGTCTTCGCGCTGAACGCGCTCGCCCTTTTTATTTTCCCGCCGATCGGTCACGCGCTCGGCCTCACGGAACGGCAATTCGGACTCTGGGCTGCGCTCGCCATCCACGACACCAGTTCGGTCGTCGGCGCGGCGTCGGCGTTCGGCAAGGGCGCGCTGGAAATCGCCACGACGGTCAAGCTCGCGCGCGCGCTCTGGATCGTGCCGCTCACGTTTCTCGTCGCGTTTCTTTATCATCACCAGCGCGCTGCGTTGACCGCGGCCGACAGCGAGCTTCCCGAAGCGTCGCGCGGCAACCCCGGGGTCGGCGCGCAGCAGTATCCCTGGTTCATCCTTGGGTTTCTCGCGATGGCGGCGTTCTTCACTCTGTTTCCCGTGCTGCACTCCGTCGGCGGCGTGATCGCCGGGCTTGCGCGGCAGGTGCTCGTTCTGACGTTGTTTCTCATCGGCTTGGGACTGGATCGCGCCGCGCTGCAGCAGACCGGTTTGCGGCCGCTGCTGCACGGTGTCGCGCTCTGGTTCTGCGCCGGCATTGGCACGCTCCTCGCCATTTTAGCCCATTGGATTTCCTAGGTTTCCCTCACCAAAACCATGACCACCAAAAAGACCAAATCCCCATCGACGCAGCCCAAAAACTCCGCCGCCACTGCGGCCGGCAAGAAGAAGCAGACGATCCATTTTCTGATTCACGACGATGTCGATAACGTCGGCGTCGCGGTCGTCGATCTCAAAGCCGGCAACCGGGCGCACGGCGTCTCCCTCGAATCGCGCAAATCGGTCCAGATCGAGAGCAAAATGGACATCCCGCTCGGCCATAAAATCGCGCTCCGAAACATCGGCTCCGGCGAGACGCTCACCAAATACGGCGTCGATTGCGGCAAGTTCGTCGCCGCAGTCAAAAAGGGCGAGCACGTCCACGTCCACAACGTCAAAACCAAGCGCTGGTAATTCTTCTCACAACCCGCCACTCGCAACCCACAACACTCAACTCTCCCATTTATGCCCAAGCAAAAAATCCTGGCCTACCGCCGCGAGAACGGCCGCGTCGGCGTCCGCAATCACGTCATCATCCTACCCGTTGACGACATCTCCAACGCCGCGTGCGAAGCGGTGGCTAATAACATCGCCGGCACCATGGCGCTGCCGCACGCTTACGGCCGTTTGCAATTCGGCGAAGACCTCGAACTCCACTTCCGCACCATGATCGGCACCGGCACGAATCCGAACGTCGCCGCCGTGGTCGTCATCGGCATCGAGCCGGGCTGGACCGCGCGCATCGTCGATGGCATCGCCAAGAGCGGCAAACCCGTGAAAGGGTTTTCCATCGAGAAAAACGGCCAGATCAAAACGGTCGCCGACGCGAGCTGGGCGGCGAAGGAATTCGTGCAGCTGGCCAGCGAAATGCAGCGCACGCCGTGCACGTTTGACGAACTCTACATCTCCTGCAAATGCGGCGAGAGCGACACCACGACGGGCCTGTCGTCCTGCCCGACGGTGGGCAACGTCATGGACAAACATTGCGCGTCCGGCGGCATCGGCGGTTTCGGCGAAACGAGCGAGCTGACCGGCGGCGAGCACATCGTCGAGGCCAAGGCGGCGACCGAGGCGGTGAAGAAGAAGTTCCGCGCGATGTTCGACAACTACACCGACATGATCATGAAGGAAAAAACCGATGATCTTTCGGAGTCGCAGCCGACGAAAGGCAACATCGCCGGCGGCCTTTCCACCATCGAGGAAAAGGCGATGGGCAACATCGAAAAGCTCGGCAAGAAGACAAAGTTCATCGACGCGCTTCAGCCCGCCGAGGAACCTAAGAAAGGGCCAGGATTGTATTTCATGGACACCTCGTCGGCAGCTGCGGAAGCCGTGACGCTCTGGGCTGCGAGCGGCGCCGTCGTGCACTTGTTCCCTACCGGGCAGGGCAACGTGATCGGCAACCCGATCGAGCCAGTCATCAAGATCACCGGCAACCCGCACACCGTAGCGACGATGAGCGAACACATCGACGTCGATGTTTCCGCGATCCTGCGCGGCGAAATGACGCTCGATGAAGCGGGCGATCAGCTGATCGAAATGATCATTCGCACCGCCAACGGCCGCCTCACCGCCGCCGAGACGCTGAACCATCGCGAGTTCGTGATGACGAAGCTGTATCGCAGCGCGTAAAACGTCGACGTCGCAAGCGCCGCTTCCCCCACTTGTCATTCCGAGCGAAGTCGAGGAACTGCTTACTGTTATCCGCCAGCGTGTCGCCCACGCTGGCGGCCCTTGACCAAGAAACAGTGAGCCATCCCCCGGCCAACTCGGGATGACAAGACGGTGAACCGAGGAGCAAAAGATGACATCGTAATTTTCCCGCTTCGACCACCCAGAAGTTTTGAGTGTCCGCTCTTCCCCCCAGAGCAAGGAATGAACTCCCTCGGTAACTCCGCACGCTGCGCGTTTTCACCGCGATGTGCACGGCGCCGCCTGGCTGATCCAAAACGATAGGCCCATGCGCCGCGCCACCTCTTCCCGACGCGCTTTGACCGCAGCCGCCACGCTGCTCGTTCTCTTCGCGCTCTGGTATTTGTTGACCACGGCAACCGGCTTTATCAGCCCCGGTCGGTTCCCGAGTCCGCGCGAAGTCTGGCTGGCGGCGAAGCAACTCAACACGGGCTTCGGCTACGCCGACGGCCGGCTGCTCTCGCACGTCCTGCACAGCGTGCGTCTCGTCGTGCTCGGCTTCCTGGTTTCCGCCGGCAGCGGCGCGATTCTCGGACTATTCATGGGTTGGAGTCGACGCTTCGACGCATTCATCAATCCGGTGCTCCAACTCATCCGCCCGATCCCGCCGCTCGCCTGGATTCCGCTGGCGATTCTTTGGCTCGGACTCGGCGACGCGGCGAAGATTTTCGTCATCTGGTTTGCCGCGTTTGTGCCGGCGCTCATCAACAGCTACACCGGCGTGCGCAACCTCGACACGACGTTCTTCGCCGCCGCACGCGTCCACGGCGCGAGCGAGTGGCAAATCCTGCGCGAGATTGTCATCCCCGGCGCGATGCCGATGATTTTCTCCGGCTTGCGCCTCTCGCTCCAAGCCTCGTGGACCACGCTCGTCGCCGCCGAGCTGGTCGGGTCGCTCGCCGGCCTCGGCCACGTGCTCAACGTCGCGCAGCAGGACATCCGCCCCGACATGATTCTGCTGGCCATGTTCTGGGTCGGACTCCTCGGCGCGACGATGACCTGGCTGCTCGGCCAACTGGAAAGGAGAGTGCTGCGATGGCATCAAGGGTGAACACTAGCCGCGCGCCGCTGCCGCTCGCCACGCTTTCCGTCGCGGGGCTGCTCGCGTTTTTCGGCCTCTGGATCGTCCTCAGCCATTCCGGCTGGATCCCGCGCGCGTTTCTGCCGTCGCCGTTCGAGGTGGCGAAAAAATTCGCCCAGCTTCTGCACGACCCCTTCGGCGGGTCAACCCTTCCGGCGCATCTGCTTTCGAGCATGAAACGCTACGCGCTCGGCTTCGGTCTCGCCGCGCTCATCGGCGTGCCGCTCGGGCTGATGATGGGTTGGTTCCGCTGGCTCGACGACATCGTCACGCCGATCTTCGAGGCGCTGCGCTACGTCGCGCCGATCGCCTGGGTGCCGTTCGCCGCGCTCTGGTTCGGCACAGGCATCGGCGGGCCAATCATGATCATTTTCACCGGCGCGTTTCCGGCGTGTCTGGTCAATGCCTATCGCGGCGCGCGCTTCGTGGACAAACGTCTGCTCGAAGCCGCGCAAACGCTCGGCGCCGGCAGCACGCGCATCCTGTTCGAAGTGATTTTTCCCGCTGCCTTGCCCTCGATTGTCGCGGGCCTGCGCATTGCCGCCGGACTCGGCTGGCAATCGCTCGTCGGCGCGGAGCTGATCGTGGTGTCCAGCGGCATCGGCTACCTCATGGTGCTCGGTCAGAGCAACATCAACACGACCATCGTGATGTGCGGCATGATCGCCATCGGCGTCGTCGGCGCGCTCATCGATTTTGCCCTGCGCTGGGTCGAGCGCCGGGTGCGCGCGAGCTGGGGCCAGACGACCTGACACGACTTGTCCCCAACTGACACAATTATGAGCATCATCGACTTCGAAAACGTCGGCCGCACCTACGGCAGCGGCGCGTCGAAATTTGTCGCGCTCGAAGGCATCAACCTCCAGGTGCCCGACCGCCAGTTCATGGCGATCGTCGGCCCGTCTGGCTGCGGTAAGACGACGCTCATGCGGATGGTCGCCGGCCTGGATTATCCGACCGAAGGCGCGGTGAAAGTCGATGGCGAAACCATCACCGCGCCGGGACCGGATCGCGCGGTCGTGTTTCAGCAGTTCGCGTTGTTTCCGTGGAAAACGGTGCGCGAAAACATTGCGTTCGGCTTGAAGTGCAAAGGCGTGAATGGCGCGGCGCAAGCGGAAGCCGTCGCGCGCTACGTGAAGCTCATGGGCCTCGGCGGACACGAAGATGCATTCCCGCACCAACTCTCCGGCGGCATGCAGCAGCGCGTGGCCATCGCGCGCTCGTATGCCATCGAACCGAAAGTGTTGCTCATGGACGAGCCGTTCGGCGCGCTCGACGCGCAGACGCGCACCGTCATGCAGGAGGAACTCGTGCGCATTTGCCGCGGCCAGCCGCGCACCGCGCTGTTCATCACGCACGCGGTCGAGGAAGCCGTCTATCTCGCCGACCGCGTGGTCGTCATGACGCGGCGTCCCGGCCGCATCCGCGAGATCATTGACATCGCGCCGGTTCGTGAAGCAGCCGGCTGGGATCGGCTCTCGCGCATCGAAGAAGTCATGGACCAGGAATCCTTCGTCCACTTGCGCACTCACATCTGGAAGCTCCTGCGCGAAGAGCACGCGGAGCACTGAAGAAAAATTTCTCCTGTTCGTTCAACCCCAACCCCCAGCTCAAAAACTGCCCTCATGCAAAAACTCCGCACCTGGCTCGTCGCCCTCCTGCTCGTCGTTTCGGTTTTGTCACCGGCCGTTCGCGCGCAAGCGCAAGGCGGCAAACTCGAAGAGATCAACGTCAGCTACCAACCGGCACTCTATTGGGCTTTGCCCTTCTTCGTCGCGACCGAGAAGGACTGGTGGAAAGAAGTCGGCCTCAAACCGAATTTTAGCACCTTCCCCGCGGGCGCGCCGCAGGTCGCCACGCTGGCAAACAAAGCCTGGGATGTCGGCGGCACCGGCTCGGTGCCGGCATTGCTCGGCGCGTCGCGTTTCAAGCTGCTGACCGTCGGCATCACGAACGACGAATCGGCCGCGAACTCGCTCGTGGCGCGCGGCGACAAGGCGGCGGAGTATCAGAAAAATCCTGCCTCGATCAAGGGTAAGCAGATCCTGCTCACCACGAACTCCACCGGCGACTACGCGGTGACTTCCGCGCTGAAAAAACTCGGGCTGACCAAGGCCGACGTGCAGATGGTCAACATGGGCCAGGCGCAGATCATCTCGGCGATCTCGAGCAACAACGGCGAGCTGGCCGGCGTCTGGGCGCCGAACACCTACACGCTCGAAGACAAAGTCGGCGCGAAGGTGCTCTTTTCCGGCAAGGACACCGGCGCGGTGATCCCCGGCGCGCTCGTCGCCCGCGAGGATTTTGCGAAGAGCAATCCCGAGAAGGTGGCGAAGTTCCTCGCTGTCTATTTGCGCGCGCAAAAGTGGTGCCGCGACAACCGCGCGGAAGCCGTCGCGATGATGCAGAAATTCTACAAACAGGGTGGCGTCGAGCTGGCGGAAAAATACATGAACGCCGAGTTCGACACGCGCCCCACGTTTGACCTCGCCGGCCAGTTGAAAATCATGGCGCGCGGCGCCAGCGGCGGGTCGGAAGTGGACGATTGGCTGACGAAAATCGGCGAGTTCATGAAGTCCGTCGGCACCGTCACCGAGGCGCCGCAGACGAAGACGTTCGTCACCGACGAATACCTCAAGCTCGTGGACAAAGACGCGAAGCTGAAGGCGTTCGCCAACAACCAGTAGAGCGCTGCCTCGCTCACCCTGGAGGGAACCGCGCCGTGGGGTGTGGTATTTTTCGGCTTGGGGCGCCGATAAAAAATTCTTTGGAAACGACGGCGCGGTTCCCTCCAAGTCAACCCATGAGTGTCACATATCTCAAGAAGGCCACAAAAACGCCGGCGACCGGCGAAGACGAAACGCGCTCTCTCGTGCAGGACATGCTCCGGCAGATCGAGAGCGGACGCGAAGACTCTGTGCGCGAATACGCGCGCAAGCTCGACAAGTGGGACGCTGAAATCGTCGTCTCGCAGGACGAAATTGCGCGCCGCACCGCGGAACTTCCGCAGTCGGTGAAAGACGACGTCCGCTTCGCGCACGACCGCGTCGCAGCCTTCGCGCGGCGGCAGCGCGAGAGCATGACCGAGTTCGAGGTCGAGCTGTTTCCCGGCCTCGTCACGGGTCAAAAACTGATCCCGATCAACGTCGCCGGCTGCTACGTGCCGGGCGGCCGCTACGCGCACATCGCCTCGGCTTACATGAGTGTCGCCACCGCGAAGGCGGCGGGCGTGCCGACCGTCATCGCCTGCTCGCCGTCGCACCACGGCGGCGGCATTCATCCGGTCGTGCTCTACGCGCTGCACATCGCTGGCGCGGACGTCATCATGACCCTCGGCGGGGTCCAGGCCATTGCCACGCTGGCGTTTGGATTGTTCACCGTCAAACCGGCGGATGTCATCGCGGGGCCGGGCAACAAATATGTCGCCGAGGCGAAGCGCATTCTCTTCGGCCAGGTCGGCATCGATGTGTTCGCGGGACCGAGCGAAATCCTCGTCATCGCGGACGAAACCGCGGACGCGCAGACCGTCGCGGTCGATCTCGTCGGTCAGGCGGAACACGGTCCGGAAACCCCGGCGTGGCTCATCGCGACCTCCGAAGCGTTCGCGCGCGAGGTGATGGAGCGTGTGCCGCAAGTCATCGCCGCGCTGCCGGAAAACGCGGCAAAAGCAGCCGAGGCAGCGTGGCGCGATTACGGCGAAGTCGTCGTCGCCACCACGCGCGAGGAAGCCGCGCGCGTGAGCGACGATTACGCCTCCGAACATCTCGAAGTTCACTGCGCCGATCTCGATTGGTGGCTGACGAACCTGACCGTCTATGGGTCTCTCTTCCTCGGCGAAGAAACGACCGTGGCCTTCGGCGACAAAACGTCGGGACCGAATCACATCCTGCCGACGAAAAAAGCGGCGCGTTACTCCGGCGGCCTGAGCGTGGGCAAGTTTTTGAAAACCGTGACGTGGCAGCGCATGACGCGCGAAGCCAACCGGCAAATCGGCAGCGTCACCGCGCGCATCTCGCGGCTCGAAGGCATGGAAGCGCACGCGCGCACGGGCGACCATCGCTTGCAGCGCTATTTCCCAAACGAACCGCTGGCCACCGTGGTCGCAGCCAACGGCAAGAGCTGACGACGCCCCGCCATGCTCTCGTCGCGCATCCACCAGCTCTTCGACCTCAGCGGTCGCGTCGCTTTGGTGACCGGAGGCAGCTCCGGCATCGGCCGCGCGATGGCCGGCGCGCTGGTGGCCGCGGGCGCGAGTGTCGTGCTTGCGGCGCGACGCGAAGCAGAACTCGGCGCCGCGGTCGAGCAGTTGCGGGCGGAAAGCGCGAAGGCGGATTTCGTCGTGGCGGACGTGTCCGAGATCAGCGTGCTGCCGGATTGTTGCGATGCCGCGGCGCGGCCATTTGGCCCGGTGGATATTCTCGTCAACGCCGCCGGCATCAACCTGCGTCAGCCCGCGGAATCCGTGACGCCGGAGGCGTGGGCGCGGCACCTCGACATCAATCTCACCGCGCCGTTTTTCCTCGCGCAAAAACTCGTGACGGCGATGCGCGAGCGCGGCTGGGGGCGAATCATCAATATCGCCTCCCTGCAATCCGTGCGCGCCTTCGCGGACAGCGCGCCGTATGGCGCGAGCAAGGGCGGCATCATGCAGCTTACCCGCGCGATGGCAGAGGCGTGGTCGCGCCACGGCATCAACTGCAACGCGGTCGCGCCCGGTTTCTTTCCGACTGCACTGACGGCGCCCGTTTTTGGCGACACCGAGCGCGCCGCGCGCATGGCCGCGCAAACGATGATCGGCCGCAACGGCGAGATGAGCGACCTGCACGGCGTCACCGTTTTCCTCGCCAGCCGGGCGTCGGACTATATCACCGGCCAGACGATCTTTTTGGACGGTGGATTCACGGCGAAATGAAAGCACTCGTCTATACCCACCCAAACGAGGTCACGTTTCGCGACGAGCCCGATCCAGTGCTTGCGGATGGCGAGTCGCTGCTGCGCATCGAAGCCGTCGGCGTTTGCGGCTCGGACATGCACGCGTATCACGGGCACGATCCGCGCCGCGTGCCGCCGCTCGTGCTTGGCCACGAACTCGCCGGCGAGGTTATCGCTGGCCCGCACTTGGGCGAGCGCGTCACCGCGAATCCGCTCATCACTTGCGGCGTTTGCGAGTTCTGCGCGCAGGGTCGTGACAACCTTTGTGCAAACCGCACCATGGTCGGCATGACACGCCCCGGCGGCTTTGCGGAATTGATGAGCATCCCGGCGCGCTGCTTGATCCCTGTCCCCGCCGACATGAGTCCTGTGCAATCCGCGCTCACCGAACCGGCGGCAACTGTGCTACACGGAATCAACGCGGCCGCGCGTGGGGCGCACCGTCCGCTCGCGGAAGGCAACGCGCTTGTGCTCGGCGGCGGCGCGATCGGGCTGCTCTCGGCGCTCCTGCTCTGCGCCCGCGGCGTGCGCGAAGTCTGGCTCGCGGAAACCAATCCGTTGCGCCGCGAGACCGCCACGTCCACAGGTGCGTGCCGGCCGTTCGACCCGCGAAGCGACGCCGGCCCACCGGCAGGTAGCGTGGACCTCGTCGTCGATGCGGTCGGCGTCAAAGCCACGCGCGCGGCGGCGCTCGCCGCGGTGAAGCCCGGCGGCGTGGTTCTGCACATCGGCTTGCAGGATTGGGCGAGCGAGCTCGATTGGCGTCGTCTCACGCTGGCGGAGATCACGCTGCTCGGCGTTTACACTTACACGACCGCCGATTTGCGCGCGACCGTGGACGCGCTGCACCGCGGCGATTTCGGCGACCTGCGCTGGGTCGAGCAGCGTCCACTGGCCCAGGGCGCCGCCGCTTTTCGCGATCTCCACGAAGGACGCACCGCGGCGGCGAAAATCGTTCTCACCACATCCTGACCCTTTTTATGAACCCTCAGCAACGCTTTCGTCCCGAAACCGTCCAACGCCTTTGCTCCGCGCTCGCCCAAGCGGTCGGTGTCTCCGCCTCCGACGCCGACTTGCTCGGCGAGTCGCTCGTCGAAGCCGACATCGCCGGCACGAGCACGCACGGCGTTTCGCGCACGAACATTTATCTGCGCCGCATCCAAAAAGGGCTGATCGATCCGCGCGCCGAATTGAAGATCGACCGCCAGCGCGCCGCGACGCTCGCCGTCGATGCCGCCAACGGCCTCGGCCAGGTGCAGGCGAGCAAAACGCTCGACCGGCTCATGCCGCTCGCGCGCGCAGCCGGCGTCGCCGTGGCGACGATCCGCCGCTCGCAACATTGCGGCGCGCTCTCGTGGTATTGCAACCGCGCCGCGGCCGAAAACATGGTGCTGCTCGCGATGACAAACGCCGAGCCGTCCGTCGCGCCGGCCGGCAGCATGCAGGCGTATTTCGGCACCAACCCACTGGCCGTCTCGTTCCCGACCGGCAAAGGCTTCCCGGTGAAGATCGACCTCGCCACCTCGGCCATCGCGCGCGGCAACATCATCGCCGCGCAGCGCAAAGGCCAGCCGATCCCGGAAGGCTGGGCGCTCGACGAACTTGGCGAGCCGACGACCGACGCCGCGAAGGCGCTGCTCGGCTCGCTGGTGCCGATGGCGGGACACAAAGGCTACGCGCTGGCGCTGATGATCGAACTCTATTCCGGCGTGCTCTCCGGCTCCGCGATCGGATCAGCCATCGGTTCGATGTATAAGCACATGGATCGGCCGCAGGACGTTGGCCATTTTTTCTGCCTCATCGACATCGCCGCGTTCCAGGAGCCGGCCGATTTCGTTCGTCGCATCGACGCGACGATCGACGAAATCAAAGCGTGCAAACCGCGCCCCGGCACCTCCGAAATCCTCGTCCCCGGCGAGCGTTCTTTCCGCACCGCGCAAGCCAACCGCCGCGACGGGATCGCACTCGGCGAGGAGACTCTCAAAGAGCTGCGAACGTTGTGCGAAGAACTCGGTGTTCCCTTCACCTTGGACGCGTAAACCTCAACCACGCTCACTCCCATGCCCAGACGCATCCTCATCAGCGAAAAATCGGCCGGTCCCGGCATCGACGAGCTTGCGCGCGACTTCGAGGTTGTCCACGAGCCTGCGCTCGGCGCGAATCCCGAAGCGCTCCGCGCCCGGCTCGCGGATGGCTTCGACGCCTTGCTCGTGCGCAACATCACGCGCGTGGACGCCGCGCTGCTCGGGGCCGCCGCGCCGCGCCTGAAGGTCGTCGGCCGACTCGGCGTTGGATTGGAGACGATTGATGTGCCCGCCGCCACCGCCGCCGGCGTGGTCGTCACCTTTGCGCCGGAACAAAACGCGATTTCCGTCGCCGAGCTCACGCTCGGCCTGATGCTCGCGCTCGCGCGCAAAATCCCCACCGCCGACCGCGACACGCACGCCGGCGGCTGGGACCGCGTGCGTTTCACCGGCGTCGAGCTTTACGGCAAAACGCTGGGGCTGGTCGGACTTGGCCGCATCGGATTCCGCGTCGGGACGCGCGCGAAGGCGTTCGGAATGACCGTCATTGCGCACGACGCCTACGCGCACCCAGACGCGCTGGTCGTCGCGGAACTTGGCGCGCGGCTGGTCAGCCTCGACGAACTCCTTTCCACCGCCGATTTCGTTTCCTGCCACATGCCCGACACGCCGGCGACGCGCGGTATGTTTGGCGACGCACAATTCCGCCGGATGAAGCCGTCGGCATTCTTCCTCAACACCGCGCGCGGCACCGCCGCGGACGAACCTGCGCTGGTATCAGCATTGCAGGAAAAACGTCTCGCTGGAGCGGCGCTCGATGTGCGCGGCAAAGAGCCGCCAAGGGAGGGCGATGTTTTTGCGGACTTGGAGAATGTGATCCTCACGCCGCACATCGCCGCGTTTACCGAGGAAGGTCAGCGTCGCGTGACCTCGACGGTCTGCGCTGACGTGCGCGCCGTGCTCAATGGCGGCGACGCGAAGAATTTTGCGAACTTTTCCCGGCCGCGCAGCGCGTCGTAGACGCTCAAC
>CAXTRS010000018.1:18010-25437 GCA_964246635.1 uncultured Chthoniobacterales bacterium
TCTAAATACTCCCTCCGCCTCCCTTCCCCCCCCCCCCCGTAACAGCGACCGCCCGCCAAACAGAGCCGCCTCCAGCAACGAACATTCAGCGAAAAAACGCGCGGAAACGCGTGATGATTTCGTCCGGCAATTCCTCGGCTAGGTAATGTCCGCCGGGCAGCGCCTCACCCTCGACGGTGTTGGCGCAGTGCGCGCGCCAGAGGTCGAGCGCGTCGGGAAAACACTTCTGGATCGTGCCGCGTCCGCCCCAGAGCGCGAGCAGCGGGCAGGCGATCTTTTTCTCCAAATCCGCCTCGTCGTGTTCGAGGTCTATGCTCGCGGCGGCGCGATAGTCTTCGCATGTCGCGTGAATGCACGCGGGATCGCGGAAGCAGCGCAGATATTCTTCGAGCGCCTCAGGCGCAAAGAGGTCGAGACAATTGCTGCCGCCGCCGATGCTGCCCAGTTTCATGCGCAGAAACCCGTCGGGATCGGCGCCGATGAGTTTCTCCGGCAGCGGCTCGGGTTGAATGAGAAAAAACCAATGGTAATACGCCTGCGCGAATTCCATCGTGGTGCGCAGATACATGGCGCGTGTTGGCGCGATGTCGAGTGTGGCGAGCTTGCGCACGCGGGCGGGGTGATCGAGCGCGAGCCGGTGCGCCACGCGCCCGCCGCGGTCGTGCCCGGCGAGGAAGAATTGCTCGAAGCCGAGCGCCGCCATCACGTTCACCTGGTCCTGCGCCATGAGGCGTTTCGTGTAGTCGGCGTGCCGCTCGCCGCCGGGCGGCTTGTCGCTCTCGCCATAGCCACGCAGATCCGTGACGACGACAGTATAGTTCTCCGCCAGCACAGGCGCGACGCGGTGCCAGATCGCGCTAGTCTGTGGATATCCGTGAAGCAAAAGTAACGGCAGCCCGCTGCCGCCGATCCGCGCGCGGATGCACACGTCGCCTGAGCCAGAAATATATCGGGTATCGAAATGATCGAACATTGCGCGAGTCAATTAGGCGCTGGGAATCGATAACTGCTTGACGGACACAGACTAAGTTTTACGAATCTGACGTTCGCGTTTACCGAGCTGATCTCGGCATAGTAAGACCTCGCCACGCATGACGTAGAGAACGGAAACGCGTTCAATCGACGATTAATTCATGTTGGGGAGGGGTTTGTGGTTCAGATGCAAGTGGCTGGACGCCATGCTGCCACCTTAACCGCGCAGATAAGCCTTCAATGTCGGGATAGATGGATGATGCATGCACTCCAACTCGAAAAAGCTCATACCGCAGAACCTCTTTAGCGGGAGCCGGAATAGCAAACCGCTCCAAGCGCCAATCGTCTCGAAGATACTGATTTAGCGGAGTTTCAAGCTGTGAGCAGATTATGAAGATACCCTCTTGAGCACGAATCCTTGGGCTCACAATGTTCGGGTAATATTTAGTCGGCCGCGCAATGGAAAAAGGAGACTTCTGCTGACCTCTTGCGGATACTTTACTGTTTGTCCGTATCGCAAACAGTTCACCTTCGATCGTTGGAAGCGCTTCCACTGCGAAATACAGTGCTACCAAAGGATTATATGTCCAATCGAGCATACGGGTTGGAAGACCATGATGCTGGGCGAGAGACAGCCACTCCCAATCGTCGCTCGGCAACGAGGAAATGTATCCTCCGGCTTCACGACAAAAAATATTGAAAAGACTCCTTTCGTAATTCTCTCGACTCTGCGACGTATGTGCCCCGCGGCCTACCGAAGGAACCAATTTGTATTCGCGATTCGGGTGCCCGCGAAACACCCAGCGTCCTCGTGGTTCCGTGAAATAATGATGGAGTCGGTCAAATACGTCTTGGAGCTTGCAAATGTCAGTCATGCGTAGCTAGTCGCAAAATATAGTCAAGCCTACATAGCAGCCGAAATAGCCTCTCCTAATTCGACCGTGTTCGCCTTGCCACCGATGTCGCGGGTGCGCGGAGCGTTCTTGTCGGCGAGCACGGTTTCGATGGCTTTCTCGATTGCCGCGGCGGCGTCCCGGTGGCCGAGGTGATCGAGCATCATCGCACCGCTCCAGATCTGGCCGATGGGATTCGCGATGCCTTTGCCCGCGATGTCCGGCGCGGAGCCGTGCACCGGTTCGAACATGCTCGGGAATTCGCGCTCGGGGTTGAGGTTCGCGCTCGGCGCGATGCCGATGGTGCCGGTGCAGGCGGGGCCGAGATCGCTGAGGATGTCGCCGAAAAGATTCGAGCCGACGACCACGTCGAACCAATCCGGGTGTTGCACGAAGTGCGCGGTGAGAATGTCGATGTGGAACTGATCGGTCTTCACGCCGGGGAACTGCGCGGCCATCGCTTTCACCCGCTCGTCCCAATACGGCATCGTGATGGAAATGCCGTTCGATTTCGTCGCGCTGGTGAGGTGTTTCTTCGGCCGGCTCTGCGCCAGCTCGAAGGCGTAGCGCAGGATGCGATCCACCCCGCGGCGGGTGAAGATTGTTTCCTGAATCGCCATCTCGTAGTCGGTGCCTTCGTGCAGGCGGCCGCCGGCGTTGGAATACTCGCCTTCGTTGTTTTCGCGGACGACCCAGAAATCAATCGAGCCCGGCTCGCGATTCGCCAGCGGTGAGCGAATGCCGGGCATCAAACGCACTGGGCGCAAGCTGACGTATTGTTGAAACTGTCGCCGGATCGGGATGAGCAAGCCCCAGAGCGAGACGTGATCCGGCACGCCGGGAAAGCCGACGGCGCCGAGGAAAATGGCGTCGTGTCCGCGGATTTGATCGAGCCCGTCGGCGGGCATCATCTGGCCGGTTTTCTGAAAGCGCTCGCAGCTCCAGTCGAAGTGATCCCACTGAAAGCTGAGGCCGAATTTTTTGCCGGCGGCTTCGAGCACCCGGATACCTTCGGGCAAAACTTCGGTGCCGATGCCGTCGCCGGGGATGACGGCGATGCGGAGGGAATTTTTGGCGGGAGTGGTCATGGCGAATCGGGGTGAGAAGTGTTGTCTGCGGTCTGTATCGAAATCGCCTGTCCTTTTGCAGGCAGCCGGCCGCAATTTTTGTTGCCCTCGCATCGGCCCGCGCGAAACTGCGGCGCGATGCCTTCCGCCACCGGCGCCGATCCCCAGCAGGGGCTGCCCACCGTTTTCACCGTGCGCGACGACGGCGTGAAAGAACGGATCGTCTGCTGCGGCGGCGTTTACAGCAACGCACACGCGCTGCGTGCCTTTCTCGCGTGGTGCGACGCCGCCGGCGTGCCGCGCACCGACGCGTATTGCCTCGGCGACCTCACCGGCTTCGGCCCGCACCCGGCACGCACGCTCGAAATTCTGCGCGACAGCGGCATCCACGTGCTCCAGGGCAACCACGACTACTCGCTCGCGATGGACGCCGGCGGCTGCGGCTGCGGCTACGCTGCGGACAGCGGCGACGCCTATTGGTCACAGCTTTCCTTCGACTACACCGTCCGCCACACGCCGGCAGAATGGAAGCCCTGGCTGGGGTCGCTCCCACACCAGGCCAACGTGCGCCTCGCCGATGGCCGCCGCGTGCGCCTCTGCCACGGCAGCCCGCGCGTGATGAACGAATTTCTCTTCGAGAGCCTGCCGGACGATTTCTACCGCGCCCGCCTCGCCGAGACCGACGCCGACATGATCGTCTGCACCCACACCGGCCTGCCTTGGACCCGCGAAGTCGCGCCGGGAAAATGGATCGTCAACTGCGGCGTCCTCGGCCGCCCCGCCAACGATGGGCGGCAGAGCGTCTGGTTCGCCGAACTCCGCGCCGGCACCGCGCCGGCCCTGCACACCCTCGACTACGACTGGCCCGCCCAAGCCGCCGAGATGGCGGCCGCCGGGCTTCCCGCCGAGTTTGTCACCACCATCCGCCAAGGCTGGTGGGCCTGCTGCTACGAAATCCTGCCCCCGGCCGAGAAGGCGCGCGGGAAATACTCTGCGCTCGCTGCCCCGTCAGGAGAACTCGTGGGCAACTCGGAATCAGTCGGGTAGCAAATCGGCTCCCCAGTCCCCCAAGCCGGTTCCGTGGCGGAAAGTGCGCGCTAGGTTCATCGCTCGAAAATGCGGTAGCGCCTGACGGACCCAAGCTCGGCGACCGGAGCGCAGCGGCGGTTTGCCGGAGCGCGTGGTTCGAGCGCTACTCGTTTGAGTCTGCCTTTTTCAGCCCCGGCAGGGGCGCTAAGTATGGGAACAATCATAACGCAGGCGATGTTCTGCGGGTAGGGCGGGCGTCCCGCCCGCCGTTCTCCGGCGTCTCGCCGGGAACACGCCTACGGGCGAGAGAGATGACTCGGGCGAGACGCCCGCGCCGGCAGGCGGGACGCCCGCCCTACCCCCGGAACATCGGCCGCGATCCTTTTGGATGAACACTTAGATCGGCGTTTCCGTTTGCACCCGCGAGTCGCGTTGCGCTTTATTAGCGGCACGATGTTTTCTCTCACGGTCTTGGGTAGCGGCAGCGCGGGAAATTGTGCGCTTGTTGCCTCGGACCGGTGCCGGTTGTTGATCGACGGCGGGCTGAGCGCGCGGCAGATCGTGACGCGGCTCGCGAGTGTCGGGCTGACGCCGGAAGAACTCGACGGCGTGTTGCTCACGCACGAGCACGGCGATCACGCGGGCGGGCTCGAAGTGCTCTGCCGCAAGCATCGCGAGCTGCCGATTTTTTGCACCAGCGACACCGCCGAAGCGTTGCGTTATCACAGCGGCGCGGACGGCTGCCTGCGCGCGCACAAAGCCTGGCGCGTCTTTCGCGGCGGCGGCGAGTTCGCCCTCGGCGACATCGTGGTGCAAAGCTTCGCGGTGCCGCACGACGCGGTCGATCCGGTCGGCTTTGTGTTGCACTGCGGGGATGCCGCTTTGGGTTATCTAACGGATTTAGGTCATGCGACGAAACTCGTCATCGAGCGCGTGCGCCAGGTTTCGACGCTGCTCATCGAGTGCAACCACGACAACGCGCTGCTGCAAGCGGACACGAAGCGGCCGTGGTCGGTGAAACAGCGCATCACCAGCCGGCACGGGCATCTCTCGAACGAAGCCGCGGCGGGCGTGGTTGCGCAGATTCTCGTGGCAGGCGGCGGGCGGCTGCGGCGGACGGTGCTCGGGCATCTTTCGCGCGATTGCAACCGGCCGGAGCTTGCCATCGCGACGGTGCGCCACGGCGCGGGCGAGGCCGGCGCGACGCTGGAGATTTTCTGCGCGGGACAAAAAGAAGTCAGCGCGGCGTTCACTGTCGAGGCGGTCGCGCCGCGCCTGCCCAAAGATGGCAGGCGCGAGGAGCCTGTGGTCGAAGCGCCGCCGATCTTTCAACTTGATCTGTTCGCGGCGCCGGCGGCAGGTTGAATCATCGCGCGGATGCACCTCGAAACGCCCACGATTCAGACCGAGGTGCAGGTGATGTTTTTCGACACCGACTGCGCGGCGGTCGTGCACAACATCGCGTATCTGCGCTTCATCGAAACCGCGCGCACGCTCCTCGCGGAATCGCTCGGCATGGACTTGCGCAGCATGGCGCAGAGCCAGCAATACCCGGTCGTCGTGCGCACCGAGATTGATTACAAAAAACCGGCAGCGCTCGGCGACAAGCTGCGCGTGGACGGCGTGCTGGAGCGCGTCGAGCGCCTGCGATTCTGGTGCGCGTTCGACGTCGTCCGGCCCGCCGACGACTCGCTCATTTGCCGCGCGCGCCAGATGCTCGTGCTCGTGCAACTCCCGGGCGGCCGCCCGCTGCGTCTGCCCGACGAATGGCAGACGCGCTACGCGCACTTGCGTCACGCCGCGCCCGCGGCCGATGCGCTGGCGAGCCGGATGCACGGCGGGAAAATCGCGTGACCGGTCTGCCGTCACGCTGCCACCCGTAGAGCCCCGGAGAAAAGTCACGGATGCCTCGGCGGGGCGTGCCGACCTTGGACCATCGGTGTGCTGGATGGCAATGATCGGAAAAACTTTACAGACTTGGGAAGGAAGATTGCAAACCCTGGCGGCGCACACGTAGAAGCATGGGAAAGCCGTATCCACCATGCCCAAGGCTGCTTTCAACGCCACGCGCCGCTACGCCGCCTTCCTGAGCTACCGGCACGCCGACAACCGCGAGGAAGGCCGCCGCTGGGCGGAGTGGCTCCATCAGGCGCTGGAAACCTACGAAGTCCCGCACGACCTCGCCGGCAGGCCCAACCAGCGCGGCACGCCCGTGCCCGCCTCGCTCTACCCCGTCTTCCGCGACGAGGAAGAGCTGCCCGCCGACGCCGACCTCTCTCAGAACATCCGCCGCGCGTTGGAAAACAGCGACCTGCTCATCATCCTGTGCAGCCCGCGCGCCTGCCAGTCGCGCTTCGTCGCCGAAGAGATTCGCTACTTCAAGGAACTGGGCAAAAGCGAGCGCATCCTCGCCCTGATGATCGACGGCGAGCCGAACGCTGACGACCCTGCCAAAGCCGCCCAAGGCATCACGCCGGAGCTGGAATGCCTTCCCGAGCCGCTGCGCTTCGGCGTGCCCACGACCGTTGCCGTCGCCGCCAACGGCTCCGAGCCATCCGTCACCGCACCGCCCCCGATTGACTGGACCCGGCGCGCCGAGCCAATCGCCGCCGACGTGCGCCCGCAGAACCGCCCCGCCCAAGGCTACACCAGCGCCGCCGCTTACCGCACGGCGCTGGAAAAGGCGCACGCACATTCCACCTCGGAAATCCGCCGGCTGGAAAAAGCCTACGCCGCCCAGCTCGACCTCGCCCGGCTCAAGCTCGTGGCCGGCGCGCTCGGTGTGCCCCTGGGCCAACTGCGCGAGCGCGACGCCGTCTATCGGGCGCGAAAGTTCCGCCGCCTCGCCGCCCTCCTCGGCTCGCTTGCCCTCCTCGCCCTGCTCGCCGCCGGAGTGGCCGTGTGGCAACGCACCGAGGCAAACCAGCAGAAGCTCCGCGCCGAGGTCGGCGAGAAGAACGCCCTTGCCGCCAAGGAACGCGCCGTCGCCTCGAAGAAGGCCGCCGACGAACTCATCGAGTTCATGCAGTATGACCTGCACGACACCTTGGGCAAGCTGGGCCACCTCGACATGATGGCGGGCATCCACGCGCGCATCCAGCGCTACCACCGGGAGCATCCGCTGGAGGCTGGCGACCAGGCCGCCCAAAATCAAGCCGAGCGCGAGCGCGCGGTTGCTTTGCAGCAGCAGGGCGACAACCAGGAGGACCGCGGCCAGCTTGCCGCCGCGCTCCAGAGTTACCGCGAGAGCCTGGCCATCCTGCGGAAGCTCGTCGCCCTGAACTCGCAGAACACCGACTGGCAGCGCGACCTCTCCATGAGCTTCGAGAAGATCGGCGTTGTGCAGCAGGCCCAGGGGGACCTGCCCGCCGCGCTCCAGAGTCACCGCGAGAGCCTGGCCATCCTGCAGAAGCTCACCGTCCAGGACCCGCGGAATACCGACTGGCAGCGCGACCTCTCCATCAGC
>CAXTRS010000019.1:0-7462 GCA_964246635.1 uncultured Chthoniobacterales bacterium
CGCTACGTTCTCTCCACCGTGACGACGACTGTTGCCAAAGAGGCCGCGCGCCAGTGCGTGCCTCACCTCAGCGTGGGTCAGACGTTTCTGGACCTCAACGCCACCGATTCCGCGGTGAAGACCGAGATCGCGCGCATCGTCGCACCCTCGGGCGCAATGTTCGTCGAAGGTGCCGTGCTGGGCGCGGTCGGGGTGACCGGAGCGAAAACAGAAATCCTGCTCGGCGGCCCTCACGCCCGCGCGGCGGAGCAAGACCTTGCCGGCGGGCTTGGCTTGAACGCGAGATTCTACAGCGAGGAAATCGGCAAGGCGTCGCTGCTCAAAATGCTGCGCAGCGTGTTCTCCAAAGGCTTGGAGGCCCTGCTCATCGAATTCCTCGTCGCCGGCGAGCGCGCGGGCATCCGCGACGATCTCTGGCGGGAAGTGACGGCGCTGATGACCGAGCATCCATTCGGGAGCACCGCCGCCAACTGGGTGCGCACCCACGCGACGGCGCACGCGCGACGTTATCATGAGGTAAAGCAAGTCGTCGGCGTGTTGCGAGCGCTCGGCGTCGAGCCAACCATGACTGCGGCGACCGAGGCAATTTTTCAGCGCTCGCAATCGCTGGGTTGGCAGGAAAAATTCCACGCGACCCCACCAGCGACCGCAGACGAGGTCGTGCGGTTTCTCAACGAACCGAGGTAAACCAAATGAAGCACAACCGCATGAAGGAAAAGCTGCGCGCCGGCGAGCCGGTGTTCGGCGTCTCGGTGATGATCCCGTCGCCGCAGATCGTCGAGATGGTCGGCGCGGCCGGGTTCGACTGGGTGCTGCTCGATTGCGAGCACGGCACGCTGACCCTGGAAAGTGTCGAGCTAATGGCGATGGCGGCGGAGGCCAGCGGCATCACGGCGATCGCCCGGCCGGTGACGCGCAGCGCGGAGCACATCCTCCAGATGCTGGACCGCGGCGTGTCGGGAGTGCAGGTGCCGCACGTCAACACGGCGGCGCAGGCGCGCGAAGTTCTCGCGGCGGTGAAGTATCAGCCCGTCGGGAAACGCAGCCTCGCCGCGGGAACGCGCGCGGCGGTCTATGATTCGCACGGCGAGCTGGCGGATTACGTGAAGGCAGCGAACGAGCAGACGCTGACCTCGGTGCAAATCGAAGATCAGGAAGCAGTCGAAAACCTCGACGAAATTCTGCAAGTTGAAGACATTGATGTGTTCTTCATCGGGCCGTCGGACTTATCGCAATCCATGGGCTTCCCGGGCAATCCGAAAGCGCCTGCGGTAGCCGAGGCCATCGAGAGCAGCTTCCGCAAAATGCTCGCCGCGGGCCGCACGCCCGGCACTCCGGCAACGGTGGAAAACGTGCGCGAGGTTCTCGATAAAGGCGTGCGCTACATCTACACCCACCTGCCGCGTCTGCTGTCGAGCAGCGCGAAGGCGTATTTCAAAAACGCACGCATTTGAACTTTGGAGGGAACCGCGCCGTCGGTTCCCTCCAAATCCAAACGAAGAGGCGGTCATAGACCGCCGCTACAATCCGGGCACGCGGCCGGCGACGTATTTGCCGATTTCGATGGAGGCGGTCGCCGCGGGCGAAGGCGCGTTGCAAACGTGAACACAACGCGGGCGTTCGATGACGTGAAAATCATCGACGAGGTTGCCGTCCGGCTTCAACGCCTGCGCGCGGATGCCGGCCGGCGCGGGCTTCAAATCTTCTGACCGAATTTCGGGAATCAACTCCTGCAAACTGCGCACGAACGCCGGCTTGCTCGCCGAGCGCACCATTTCCTCCAAACCCTCACGCCAGAACTTCGCGGCCAGTTTCCAAAAGCCGGGAAACATTATCACTTCGGTGAAATCACGCATGTTGAAATCGGTCCAGCGATAACCTTCCCGCGCGAGGGCAAGCACGGCGTTCGGGCCGGCCTCGACGTGACCGCCGATCATGCGCGTGTAGTGAACGCCGAGAAACGGAAACGCCGGGTTCGGCACCGGGTAGATGAGGTGTTTCACGAGGTGGCGTTTTTCCGGTTTGATCTCGTAATATTCGCCGCGGAACGGGACGATTTTCAGGTCCACCGGCGTGCCGTCGAGCCGGGCGACACGGTCGCTGTGCAGGCCCGCGCACGAGATAAGAAATTTCGCGGTAAACGACTCGCCCGCGTCAGTGTCGATTTCCACGTGGTCTGACTTCACGGAAATCGCCTTCACCGCGTGCCCGAGCCGCAGGTCGCCGCCGGCTTCGCGGATCAGGCGCGCGAACGTTGCGCAGACTTCTTTGTAATTCACGATGCCCGCGGCGAGCACGCGGATCGCCGCCAGCCCGCGCACGTGCGGCTCGATTTCTTTCAGGGCTTCCGGGCCGATTTTTTCGATCGCCAATGCGTTCTCGACCCCGCGCTGATACAGGGCTTCGAGTTGCGGCAATTCCTCCGTCTTCGTCGCAACGATCACCTTGCCGCAAATCTCGTGCGCCAAGCCGTGTTCCTTGCAAAACTCCACCATCGACTGGCTGCCCGCGCGGCAGAATTTCGCCTTGAAACTGCCCGGTTTGTAATAAATGCCGGAGTGAATGACGCCGCTGTTGTGGCCGGTCTGGTGTTGGGCGAGCGCGTCCTCTTTTTCCAGCACGAGGATCGTCGCGCCGGGAAAACGCTGGCTGAGCGCCAAGCCAGTGGAAAGCCCGACGATGCCACCGCCAACAATCGCGAAATCGTAAGTGCGATTCATGAGGTCATCCGAGCAGGAAAGGGACGCCGCAACGCTCGCAGATCGCGCGGATTTTTTCCGCGAGCGCCGGTGAAATCGGGATGCCCTCGCGCGAGCGCCGTTCGCGCGACTCCGTCTCGGGATCGCCGGGGATTAACACGGGCAGCGCGGGATCGGCCGGCGGCGTGGCGCGCAGCACGTCGATGGCGGCGTCGAGGTCGTCTTCAAACGCGCCGTCGGGGCGGAACGCCTTTGGATCGATGGCAAAAAAGAAATGCCCGGCGTTGTCGGGATCGCCCGGCTGTTGCGTTCGATTGCGAATCGGCGAAAACGACGCGCCCGCCAGCGTGCTCGCCAGGATTTGCACCATCATCGCCAGACCGTAGCCCTTGTGGCTGGAAGTCTCCGCCGTGCCTCCGAGCGGGGTTAGACCGCCGACAGCTTGCCCGAAGACATATTCATTCGCGCGCGCGGAATCCGTGACCGACTGGCCGCGCTCATCCACGACCCAGCCAGGGGGTAACGGCCGGCCATTCAACGCGAACACGCGCACTTTGTTCGCGGCGACCGTGCTCGTGGCGATGTCGAGCATGAAAGGGCGATTGCGCCGCGCTGGCGCGGCGAACGCAATCGGGTTCGTGCCGAGCACCGGCGTCCCCGCGCGCGTCGGCACGGTCGTCAGCGTGCGCGTCGAACTGGTCACCATTCCGATGAGCCCCGCCTTCGGCGCCATCGCCGCGTAGTAGCCGGCCGCGCCGAAGTGGTGCGAATTGAAAACCGACACGACACCGACGCCCATCGCCTGCGCTTTCCTCATCGCCAACTCCATCCCCAGCACCGCGGCAGGATGACCTAGCCCGGCATCGGCATCAACAAGCGCCGTCACCGCGTTTTCCCGCACGATTCTCGGCTGCGCGTGCAAGTTCAGCTTCCCTTTCAGCCGCGAACCCTCGTAGTCCATCAACATCGAAATCCCGTGCGAATCGACGCCGGACAGATCGGTCTCGACCATCACTTCCGCCGTCGTGCGGACTAATGGCTCTGCCATTCCCCAAGCGGAGAGAATCGTGATGATTTGTTCGCGGACGCGCTCGGCGGGGACGTTCATCGGGGAGGCTGTGCGCGATTGAAGAGAGGCGGCTTGCGTGGCCGGTCGGTCTGAGGAGGTATCGGTGGCAGCGTCGGCCGCAGTCGTTTCTCTCCCCAACAAATTCCTTCTTCTCTCTCCCGATGAAAATCTCCCGCTCGACATTCATGGCGTTGCTGCTCGGCATCGCCTTCCTGCCGCTTTCGCTGCATGCGGAAACCAAAGAACTGCGCGTCGTCAAGCAGCCCGGTCTGCTCTACCTGCCGACGGTCATCATGGAAAAGCAGGCGCTGGTCGAGAAGCACGCGCGCACTGCGGGACTCGGCGCGGATTTCAAAACGACCTGGACTGTGCTCACCAGCGGCGGCGCGAGCACGGACGCGCTCCTTGCCGGCAACGTGGACATGGTCGTCGCCGGCAGCACCAATCTGCTGCTCATCTGGGCCAAGACGAACGGCGGCGTCAAGGGCGTGACGGCCGCCGGCGCGCTGCCGATGCAGTTGGTAACGAACGATCCGAACATCAGATCGCTCGCCGATTTCAAAGACACCGACCGCATCGCGGTGCCGACGCTGAAAGTTTCCTCCCAAGCCACCGTGCTCCAGATCGCCGCAGAGAAACAATTCGGCAAAGCCGGCATCGACCGGTTCAACACGCTCTGCGTCGTCATGGGCCATCCCGACGCCTACATTCAGCTGCAAAACAAAAGCGGCGCCATCAACAGCCACTTCTCCCTGCCGCCGTTTCAGGAACTGGAGCTGAAGCTCCCCAGCGTTCATTCCGTGTTGAAATCCACCGACGTCGTCGGGCCGGTTTCCAATGGCGTGGTCTTCGCGACGACGAAATTTCACGACGAAAATCCGAAGGTCGTCCGTGCGTTTGTCGAGGCGATGAAAGAAGCGGTGGAGTTTATCAAGAAAAACCCGCGCGCCGCGGCGGAAACCTATCTCGAAGTCAACAAAGAGAAACTCACCGTGGACGAGCTCACCGAGCTGTTAAAGCAGCCCGACATGCTCTTTTCCGCCGCGCCCGTGGGCACGATGACCCTCGCCGAATTCATGGCGCGCGCCGGTTACATCAAGCCGCAGCCGGCGAGCTGGAAGGATTATTTTTTCGCCGAGGTGCACGAGTTGCCGGGCAGCTAGCGAATCGACAAAATAATTTTCATTTTGTATGCAATCGAGGCGGCACAACGCTCGCGCACTCGCGTAACACAAAGGCAGTCACCGTTCTTCTCCCCAAAACACCATGAAATCCCCCCTCATTCTTTGCGCTGGTCTTCTCGGCGCCCTGCTCTGCGCCACGCCAATCCTGCGCGCGGAAGTCAGCGAACTCCGCATCACCAAACAGCCCGGCCTCTCCTACCTGCCCACCGTCATCGCGGAACAGCGCAAGCTGGTCGAAAAACACGCCAAGGCCGCCGGGATGCCCGATCTCAAAGTCACCTGGACCCAGCTCGCCAGCGGCGGCGCCGGCAACGACGCGTTGCTCGCCGGTCAGGTGGACATGGTCGTCAGCGGCGGCCCGAACATGCTCATCCTTTGGGCCAAGACGAACACTGATGTGAAAGGCATCGTCTGCACCGGCGCGCTGCCGATGCAGCTCGTCACGAACAACCCGGCCATCAAAACTCTGGCCGACTTCAAAGACACCGACCGCATCTCTCTGCCCACGCCCAAAGTCGGCACGCAGCCCGTCGTGCTCGGCATCGCCGCGGAGAAAGCCTTCGGCAAAGCCGGCGTCGAGCGTTTCAACGGCATGTGCGTCGCACTCGGCCACCCGGACGGCTTTCTCCAACTCACCAACAAGAGCGGCAACATCACCGCCTCCTTCCTGCAGCCGCCGTTTCAAAATCTGGCGTTGAAACAACCCGGCATCAGCAAAGTCCTCGACTCGGTCGATGTGATGGGCGGGCCGCTGACGAACGGCTGCGTTTACGGCACCACAAAGTTCCACGACGCCAACCCGAAAGTGACGAAAGCGTTCATCGACGGGATGAAAGAAGCGATCGACCTGGTGAACAAAGACAAGAAGAGCGCGGCGGAAATTTATCTCAACGTGAACAAGGAGAAGCTGACCGTGGACGAACTCGCCGCCATGCTCGCCGAGCCCAACATGGTCTTCTCGCCCGAGCCGAAAAACCTCTTGAAAGCCGCGCAATTCTTCAACCGCTACGGCATCATCAAACAAGACCCGAAGAGCTGGAAGGAATTCTTCTTCGCCGAAGTCCACGACCTGCCGGGGAGCTAACGGCGGCGCGCTCTGCTCGCACGCGCGAGGAGTTTAGCTGTTCCCGCGAAAACTTTGCCATCGAAGTCATCCCAACGACTTCGTGCTGCCTTTCTGCGGATCAATAGCAACACTGCTTCCTGCCGCGGAGTCGTGCCCGGGCCGGCGGATGATGCGGAGCTTCCCACTGCCCCCGCCTCCGCAGAAAAATCGGTCCTTGCCATCCGATTCAAGCCCCGAAACCGCCGTCCCAGGCGGCATGTCCAGGCACTTCAGGACCTCGCCTGTCCGGGGATCGATTCGTCTCACGTCGCTCTTGTCGTTGTCGTCCCAGGTGCCGTGCCAGAGCTCTCCGCCCACCCACATGACCCCGGTGACGACGCGATTCAATTCGATGGTGCGAAGGACCGTGCCGGTTTGCGGATCAACTTGAACGATTTTTTTGGCGTCGGCTTGACCCACCCAGAGCGAACCTTCCGCCCACGCCAGCCCCGAGTTGTCGTCCGCGCTGGGCGCCGGGATCGTGGAAAGCACCTCGCCGGTTTTTGGATCGATTTTCTGGATGCGCCCCTCGGCGATCTGATACAAATACTGGCCATCGAAAGCCGTGCCGACCTGCGCGGCGACATTGAGCGACCGCTTGATCTTCCCATTGGCAGGATCGACGGCGTTGAGTTTGTCCCCGCATGCCAGCCAGACGTTTTTCCCGTCGTAGGTCACTCCATTGACGCGCTCGACGCCGGCGAAGGGACCATACTCACAAAGAATCTCGGCCTTGGATCTATTCATGCGCGCACCCTATGCCGCCGGGTGGTGGAGCAGGGAGTAACAAGATCGTCGTGAATTCCGGCACCGACGACGACGCCCAACGTCGGGCTCGCCCACGACCCACGGCATGGACTCTGCCAGCCGTGGCCAGGGCATCGAGCGCGCGTTGGACGGTCCGCTGGCTGGTCCCGAGCGCGACCGCCAAGGCCGAGCTTGACCACGGCTCGCCGTCGGCGAGAAGTCCGAGCGTCGAAGCATGCGCTTCGTCGGTGGGCCATGCCAGCACGGCGACCTCGTGGGCGCGGTGTGGTGTCAACGCAAAGCCGCGGGTCGTCGCGCGGATGTCGGCCAGTTTTTGGAGCTTCTTGCGAAGCCGGCCGATTTCGACCCGCAGCCGCGTGCGATGCGATTCATTGATAAGCTTCGTCTGAAAAGCACGCGCGATGAGCGTGCTCCTGGCCACATCGGCCGGCCACGCCTCGGCCAAGGCGCGCACGAGCGCAAATAACACTGGGCGCATGGCGAGCGTGACCGCCGAGATCGGGTCTCGCACGAGATGGCGGCAGGCATCCACGACGAGCGAGTTCGATTTCAGGAGTGCTTCCACCTCCTCGAGCAGGAGCAGCCGTTCCTCGCCGCGCACCAGCAGGCGTGCGGCAGGCTTGGTCAAGACGAGGGA